>NZ_BCQR01000206.1 GCF_001552175.1 Actinomadura kijaniata NBRC 14229 | reverse complement strand
TGGGCGGCCGAGGTCGCCGCCCACCACGCCGACGTCCTGGCCTGCGCCGAGACCCTGCGCGCCGAGGCCACCGCCGGCCTGGCCGCCGCGCGGGCCGAGGGGGAGGCCGCGCACGCGCTCGCCGAGCGGCAGGCCCGCCACGCCCAGGCGCTGCGCCGCCGCGAGGCGTTCACCGAACGCGCCGAGGAACGCCGCCGCCTCACCTCCCGCCTCGACGAGGCCGAGCGCGCGGGCCGCGTCGTCGGCCTGGTCCGGCAGGCCCGCCGCCACGCCGAGCAGGCCGACCGGTCCCGCCGGTACGCCGCGCACCTGCGCGAGCGGGTGGAGCCGCTGGTCGGCGCGGACGTCGCCGAGGACGTGCTGGGCAAGGCCGAACGCGACCGCCGCGACGAGGTCGCCACCCTCGACGGCCGCCGCGCCGACGCCGAGCGCCTGCGCCGCTACGACGCCGAACGCGCCCAGCTGGCCGGGGAGCGCGCCCGCCTCGAACCCGCCGCCGCCGACCTGGCCCGCCTGCTCACCGAACTCCCCGACCAGGTGAGGGCGCGCGCGAGGGCGCTGGAGGCCGCCAACGTCGCCGCCGCCGAGCGCCCCGGCGCGCAGCACGCCGTGGAGACCGCCGAACGCCGCCTGGCCGCCGCCCGCCGCCGCGACCGCCTGGACGACCTGGTCGTGCAGGCCGAGGACGCCCACCGCGCCGCCACCGACGTCGCGCAGGAGGCCCGCGACCGCGTCCAGGCGCTGCGCCAGGCCCGGCTGGACGGCATGGCGGCCGTGCTGGCGCGGGAGCTGGTCCCCGGCGAGCCGTGCCTGGTCTGCGGCTCGCCCGACCATCCGAACCCGCTGGCCTCCCACACCGACATCCCCGGCCAGGACGAGGTGGACCGCGCCCAGGCCGAGGCCGACCGGGCGCAGTCCCGGCGCGAGGAGGCCGCCGCCGAGGTCGCCCGGCTCCACGCCGAGCACGCCCACCTGGCCGAGGACGTCGGCGACACGACCGTCGAGTCGCTCGCCGAGGACCTGGAGAACGCCCGCGCCGCGCTGGAGTCCGCCGCCGCGCGGGCGGCGGAGGCCGACCGGCTGGCGTTCGAGCTGAGCCGGGCCGAGGAGCGGCAGGACAAGGCCCGCGCCGAGCACGACCAGCTCACCGAGCGTCTCACCCGCAACCGCGCCCGCGACGAGGAGCTGGCCGCCGAACGGGACCGGCTGGCCGCCGCGCTCGACGAGGCGCGCGGCGAGGACCCGTCCCTGGACGCCCGCGTCGCCCGCCTCACCCGCGAGGCCGACGCCCTGAAGGAGGCCGTCGAGGCGGAGCGGCAGGCCGCCCAGGCCGAGCGCGCCCACGCCGAGTCCCGCGAGGTGGCGGCCGCCGCCCTGGCCGACCAGGCGTTCCGCACCGCCGAGGAGGCCCTGACCGCCTGGCTGGAGGACGAGGAGCAGGGCGAGCTGCGCGGCCGGATCGACTGGTTCAGCCGGGAGGAGGCCGCCTTCCGCGACCAGCTCGCCGACCCCGGGCTGATCGCCGCCGCGGCCGAGCCCGCGCCCGACCTGGACGCGCTGCGGGCCGCCCTGGAGATCGCCGAGGCGGTCCACACCACCGTCGCGTCCTCCGCCGAACGCGCCGCCCGCCGCCGCGCCCGCCTGGCCGAGCTGCGCGCCGACCTCGACGCCGCCGTCGACGCCTGGCTCCCGGCCGCCGGGGAGCACCGCGTCGCCGAGCACCTGGCGGGGGTGGCCTCCGGCAAGTCGGGCGCCAACCGCCTCGGCATGTCGCTGTCGGCGTACGTCCTGGCGGCCCGCCTGGAGCAGGTCGTGAACGCCGCCAACGAGCGCCTGGCCCGCATGTCGGCGGGCCGCTACGCCCTGCTCCACACCATCGACAAGGCGGCGGGCGACCGCAAGAAGGGCGCGGGCGGCCTGGGGCTGCGCGTCACCGACGCCTGGACCGGCCAGGACCGCGACCCGGCGACGCTGTCGGGCGGCGAGTCGTTCATCACCTCGCTGGCGCTGGCGCTGGGCCTGGCCGACGTGGTGACGGCCGAGGCCGGCGGCACCGAGATCAACACGCTGTTCGTGGACGAGGGCTTCGGCACCCTGGACGAGCAGACCCTCGACGAGGTGATGGACGTCCTGGACGGCCTGCGCGACGGCGGCCGCGCCGTGGGCATCGTCAGCCACGTGGCCGAGCTGCGCGCCCGCATCCCCGCCCAGCTCCGCATCCGCAAGGGCCGTACCGGTTCCACGACGACGGTGATGGTATGACCATGGACCTCTCGGAACTTCTCGGCCCCGACGCGGTCTGGTCGTCCGACCACGAGGGGGCCAGCGGCACGGTCCGGCGCGTGACGGCGGGCGGCGGGACGTTCTACGTCAAGCAGGGTCCCCCGGCCGCCGCCGAGCGTCCGCGCCTGCGCTGGCTGGGCAAGTACCTGCCGGTGCCCGAGGTGGTGGCGTTCACCGGCGACGCGCTGGTCCTGGCCGACGTGGGCGCGCCGTCCCTGGAGGGCGCCGCCCCGGCCGACATCGGCGCCGTCATGGGCCGCGCCCTGCGGGCCCTGCACACGCTGCCGGTCGCCGACTGCCCGTTCGACGGCCGCCTGGCCACGGTCCTGGAGCGCGCCGCCGCCAACGTCCGCGACGGCGCGGTGGACCCCGACGACTTCGACGACGACCACCGGGACCTGACCCCCGGGCAGGTCCTGGACCGCCTGTTCACCACCCGCCCGCCGGCCGAGGACCTGGTGGTGGCGCACGGCGACTACACGCCGTCCAACGTCCTGCTGCCCGCGTCGGGCGACCCGGTGCTCATCGACGTCCCGGCCCTCGGCGTCGCGGACCGCTACCGGGACCTGGCGATCGCCCGGCGCGACCTGACCGAGGACCACGGCGAGGCGGCGTGGGAGGCGTTCTGGGAGTCCTACGGGCTGGCCCCCGAGCCCGACGCGGACCGCCTGCGCTACTACCGCCTGCTGGACGAGCTGTTCTGATCCCTCCGGCCGGGCGGGCGAAGGCCCCGCGTCGATGACGGCCGGGGGGCGACGCGGGGCCTTCGGTCCAGGGGACCTGCCCGTGTTACGGGCGATCACGGCGAAAGGTTCATTCCGGGTCCGGAAGCCCCCCGCGCCACGGGAGGGTCAGGGCCGTCGCCAGCAACAGCAGCGCGCCGACCGCCATCGCCACGCGCGGCGCGGTCAGCGTCGCCAGCAGCCCCCAGGACAGGACGCATCCGGCGCGGGCGAGCTGGGAGGTCACCGACCAGGCCGTCAGGGCGCGGGCGAGGCCGTCGCGGGCGGCGCGTTCCAGCCGGTACGTCGCCATGATCGGGTTGAACATGCCCATGGCGAGGACCGTGCCGGTGTGGACGGCGATGATGAGGGCGAGCCCGCCCCAGCCCGGCCCCGCCAGCGGCAGCAGCGGCATCCACAGCACCCGCGCGACGCCCGCGCCGAGCAGCACGGCCCGCCGGTTCCGCCGGGCCAGGCGGCGGCCGACCCGCGCCCCGACGACCCCGGCGACGCAGGGCACGCCGACCGACAGCCCGTACTGGAACGGCGTGAACCGCAGCTCGCGCAGCATCAGCACCGCCAGCACCGGCGCGATCGCCATGATCAGTGCGCTCACCGCCACGGTGTTGAGGAACAGCGGCCACAGCACCCGGTCGTGGCGGATGATCCGCCACCCCTCGGCGATCTCGCGGATCCGGCGGGCGTCCCCGGCGCGGCGCGGCGGGGCGGGCTCGGCGGCGCGCAGGGACCGCACGCCCACCGCCGACAGCAGGTAGCTCGCGGCGTCCACCAGCATCGACGCGGCGGGCCCGAGCGCCGACACCAGCAGCCCGCCGACCGGCGGCCCCACCGCCGAGGACGTCCACTGCACGCTCTCGAACCGGGCGTTGGCCGCCGTCAGCGCCTCCGCCGGGACCAGCGCCCGCAGATGGGGGCCGGAGGCGGCCACGAAGACGATCTGCCCGACCGCCATGAGCACCGCCGCCAGCAGCAGGTGGACGTAGGTCAGCGCGTCCAGCGCCAGCGCCACCGGAACGGTCAGCAGCACCGCGCAGCGGGCCAGGTCCGCGCCGACCAGCAGCGGCCGCTTGCGCCGGAACTCCACCCACGGGCCGAGCGGCAGCGCCAGCAGCGCCCCGAACGCCCCGCCCACCGCCGTCAGCAGCGACACCTGGAACGCGCCGACCGCCAGCACCGTGACCGCGAGCCACGCGAACACGTCGGTCGCCACCGCGCTCCCGACGGCGCTGACCGCGTACGCGGTCCACAACCGCGAGAAGTCCGTTCCCACACCGGTCCCTCCACCTCGACGACCAGCGCAAGCAGACCGGATCGGGCGACCGGAGACAAACAGCCGCCGGGCGTGGGGGGACAACCGGCGGTTGTCCGCGCCGGTCGCGGGGGGCGCGGGGCGCCCCGGCGGATCAGGGCCGGAGGGTCAGAGGTAGAGGCCGGTGCCGTGCTCGGGACGCTCGGAGGCGATGGCGTGCAGGTCGCGTTCCCGCATCACCAGGTAGTCCTCGCCCTGGATCTCCACCACGAACTGGTCGTCGGGGTGGAACAGGACGCGGTCGCCGACCTTCACGGTCCGCGCGTGGTGCCCGACCCCGCAGACCTCGCCCCATTGCAGGCGGTTGGCCTGCTCGACGGTGGCGGGGATCACGATGCCGCCGCTGCTGCGGCGTTCCCCGCTGTCCTTCTCGACCTTGATCATGACACGGTCGTGGAGCATCTGGACTTCGAACTTGGCCTCGGACACGCTGGGAGTTTATCCGCCCGATCGCAGGAGAGCGCGCCACGCGCCCTCGATGATCTCCGGCAGCGCCGACCGTCCGGGCCGCCAGCCCAGGTCGCGGCGGATCGCCGCGGAGTCCCCGACCAGCAGCGGGGGCTCGGGGCGCGGGGGCCGCCGCAGCACCGGGACGGGCCGTCCGGTGACCTCCTCCACGGTCGCGACCACCTCGGCGACCGAGGCGCCGGAGCCGCCGCCGACGTTGTAGACCGCCTCGCCGCCCGGCCGGGCGGCGTCCAGGGCCGCGACGTGCGCCGCCGCGAGATCGTCCACGTGCAGGTACTCGCGGATGGCCGACCCGTCGCCGTTGACCTCCAGGTGCGGGGCGTGCCCGGCGGCGACGGCCAGGGCGCGCGGGATCAGCCGGGTCGGGTCGGGGTCCGGGCGGCCCGCCACGGACCCGGCGGCGTTGAACGTCCGCAGCACCACCGCCCCGGCCGCCCCGGTCCGCGCGTGGTACCGCACGACCTCCTCTGCCGCGAGCTTGGACGCCCCGTACGGGCTGGCCGGGGCGGGCGGCTGCGTCTCGGGCACCGGCTGGACCGGCGGCGTGCCGTACACCGCGGCCGTCGAGCCGTACACCACGCGCGGCGCGGGCACCGCGCGCAGCAGGTTGACGGTGCCCTGCACGTTCACCTCGAAGTACCGCAGGGGGTCGGTGAACGACTCGCGGACCCGCGTCAGCGCCGCCAGGTGCACCACCGCGTCGAACGGCCCGTCGAACGTCAGGCTCGCGGCGTCGAGCAGGTCCCCGACGACCGGCCGCACGCCCGGCGGCAGGTCCCGCGCGGCGTCGCGGACCAGGCCCGCCACCTCGTGCCCGGCGGCGACCAGCCGCCGCCCCACCGCGTACCCGACGTATCCCGCCGCCCCCGTGACCAGCACCCGCATGGCCGCCAGCCTCTCACCGGGGCGCGACCGCGCGCGAACCCGCGCCCCGCACCCCGCGCGCCGACTCCTCCTCGTACCGGGGGAACAGCAGCAGCGCCGCCAGCGCCAGCGCGAACCCGGCGGTCCGCAGCGCGGACGGCCCGCTCTCCCGCGGCCACGCCTCCCCGAACAGCACGGCGCTGCTGAGCACCAGGTACATCCGCCCGATCACCGTCAGCACCGTCGCGACGACCGCGACCCGGCACCGCTGCAACGCCACCTGCAACTGCCCCAGCGCGATCGCCGCCATCCCCAGCGTCAGGTACGGGTAGGGCGACCCCAGCACCGCGACCGCGTCGCCGGTGTCCTCGTACACGAGGGACATCCCGCGGATGCCCGCCTCGGCGAGCCCCGCGCACACCCCGGCGCCGATCCCGTAGGCGACCCCCGCCAGCCGCCGCGCGTGCCGTCCGCCGCCGCGCCGGTCGCCGACCAGCCACACCAGCCCCGCGACCAGCACCGCCGGGGCCACCACCGCCAGCATCGCCCACGGTTCGCGCAGCGTGTCGGTCAGCGACGGCTCGGCCCGCAGCGGTCCCGGCGGCTCCGCCGACAGCCCGATCAGCATGGTGGCCAGCACGAACAGCGCCACGCTCGCCCACTCGCGGACGACGAGGCGCTCGCCCAGCCGCGCCACCGCGTAGACCACCAGCAGCACCAGGCTGACCGCGAACACCGGCTGCGCCACCGCCAGCGGCAGTTCCGCGAACGCCACCACCTCCGCCGCCAGCCCCACGAACAGCAGCAGCCCGCCCGCCAGCCACACCGGGCTGGTCAGCATGTGCCAGGCCACGTGGAAGGGGCGGCTGCCGCGCAGCGGCGGCATCCGCCCGGCCGCGGCCCGGAACACCAGGAAGGCGGTGTAGTAGGTGACGGTCGCGAACAGCGCGAGGGCGGCGTGCCCCAGGTCGTGGCCCATGCGCGGAGGGACCTCTCAGCGGACGGTGGGCGGGCGCGCCGGAGACCCCCGCTCCGGCGGTGTCAGGACACCCTGCCGTGTCCCCGCCGGTAGATCAAGACCGGGCCGGTCAGTCGTACCTGCGGCCCGTCCGGGCCGACAGCCGCCCGACGAGTTCGCGCGGCATCATCCGCGTCACCGCCACGATCGCCTTGTACTGGGCGCCGGGGACGCTGACCTGGACGCCCCGCCGCAGGTCCCGCAGCGCGGTGTCCACGACGGCGTCCTGCTCCAGCCACAGGAACGACGGCACGTTCGAGGTGTCCATCCCCGCCCGCTGGTGGAACTCGGTGCGCACGAACCCCGGGCACAGCGCCATGACGCGCACGTTCCCGCGCCCGGCGATGTCCTGCGCGACGCCCTGGCTGAACCCCACGACCCACGCCTTGGACGCGCCGTAGGTGCCGCGCGAGGCGAACGCCGCGACCGACGACACGTTGACGACGCCGCCCCGGCCGCGTTCCAGCATGCGGGGGAGCGCGGCGGAGGTGAGGCGCAGCACCGCCTCGCAGTGCACCTTCAGCATCGCGAGCTCGTCGGAGACCGGGACGTCGAGGAAGGTGCCCTTGTGGCCGAACCCGGCGTTGTTGACCAGCAGGTCCACGCCCTCGCGCAGCCGTGCCTCGGCGGCGGCGATCCCGTCGTCGGTCGCCAGGTCCGCGACCAGCGTCCCGGCGCGCACGCCGTAGCGTTCGGCGAGGTCGCGGGCGCTTCTGTCCAGCCGCTCGGCGTCGCGCGCGAGCAGCACCAGGTCGAATCCGTCGGAGGCCAGTCGGCGGGCGAACGCGGCACCGATCCCCGCGGTGGCCCCGGTGATGAAGGCAGTCGGCATGCACCGAGCCTAGGACGCGCGGCGGGCGGTGAAGTCGCGGGGGTCGGGGCGGCGGGTCGCCCGGCGGTAGGCGAAGGTGAAGCCGGGCCAGTTGTTGACGACCTTGCCGCCGGCGGTCATGTACCAGCTTTCGCAGCCCGCCTCCCAGACGGTGGCGCGCAGCCGCTCCTGCATCCGGCGCCCGAACGCGTCCTGCACGTCGGCGCGCACCTCGATCCAGTCGAGCCGGTGCCGCCGGAGCGCCTCGACGCAGCCCAGCACGTACCGGAACTGGGATTCGAGCATGTAGATGATGCTGTTGTGCCCCAGGTTCGTGTACGGCCCGTACAGCAGGAACAGGTTGGGGAAGCCGTGCACGGTGATGCCGAGGTGGGCCTCCGCGCCGTCGCGCCACTCCCGGCTCAGCTCGCGCCCGCCCCGCCCGTGGATCCGCATCGGCGCGAGGAACCCGGTGGACCGGAACCCGGTCGCGTACACGATCACGTCGGCCTCGTGGGTCGTGCCGTCGCGCGTGACGATCCCCGCGGGGACGACCCGGTCGATCGCCTCGGTGACCAGTTCGACGTTCGGCCTGGTCAGCGCGGGATAGTAGTCGTTGGAGATGAGGATGCGCTTGCATCCCATCGGGTAGTCCGGCTCCAGGGCCGCGCGCAGCCCGGGATCGGGGATCTGGCGGTGCAGGTTCCGCCGGAACCGCGCCCTCATCCCCTCCATCAGCTTCGGGTACTTCACGAACGCCAGCGCCCGCGACTCGTACAGCGCGTAGGTCCTCGCGCGGCTCAGGTGGTAGGCGCCCGGCACGCGTTCCAGGACGGTCCTCTCCCAGTCCCGGTAGGGCCGGTCGGGCTTGTCGATGACGTAGGGGGCCGACCGCTGGAACAGCGTCAGCCTCCCCGCGACCCCGGCGATCTCCGGAACGATCTGGACCGCGCTGGCGCCGGTCCCGACGACCGCGACCCGCTTCCCGGCCAGGTCCACCCCGTGGTCCCAGCGCGCCGAGTGGAAGCCGACGCCCGCGAACGTCTCGCGCCCCTCGATCGGCGGCAGCGCGGGCCGGTTGAGCTGCCCGCACGCCGAGATGAGCACCCGCGCCGACAGGTCGCCGTCGCTGGTGGAGATCCGCCACAGCGCCGCGTCCTCGTCGAACCGCGCCCCGGTCACCTCGCACCCGAACCGCACGTGCGGCAGCACCTCGTACTTGCGCGCGCAGTGCCACAGGTACTCCAGGATCTCCCGCTGCGGCGGGAACCGGCGGCTCCAGTCGGTCCTGGGCTCGAACGAGAACGAGTACAGGTGCGAGGGGACGTCGCAGGCCGCGCCGGGGTAGGTGTTGTCGCGCCAGGTCCCGCCGAGCCCGCCAGCCTTCTCCAGCACCACCAGGTCGTGGATCCCCGCCTGTTTGAGACGGATCGCCATCCCGATCCCGCCGAACCCGCTCCCAATGATCACGACCGTGCGCGGAGAGGCCATCGCTGCGTCCCGAATGTCGTTCTGGCTGTCGACCTCCGAGCGTAGTGACCGATGGGTCACCTGAACAGCCTCACACGCTTCTGTCGGCCACCCCTGGCATGATCCCGCCATGCCCCTCGACGACCTGCCCGCGGACTGCCGCCGCGACGACACCCTGGACGACGTCCGCCTCGACGCCCTGGAACGCGGCGCGTGGCTGCTGGACCTGCTGCGGCGGGGAATGGCGGACGCGCGGCGCCTCCGCGCCGGTGAGCCGGGGTCGTTGCGGGCGGTGGAGCGGACCCGCGCCGAGATCTCCGGACGCCTGGCCGCGCTCCCGGCCGGGGAGGCCCGCCCCGCCGTCCTGGCCTTCCTGCTGGCCGCCGCCCAGGACGCGGTGATCGCGTGGCACTTCGGCGCGAACGTGACCCCGGCGCTCGCCACGACCGGGGGCTTCGGACCGGCCGAGACCGCCGTGCTGGTCCGGGCCGTCCTCGAGTACGAGCGGTCGGACGGATGGTTCACCGACGTGACGAAGTTCGCCGCACGTGTCGCCGAAGAGCTCCCCGCCGAGGGGCGTGCGGCGGCGGACGAGTGGCTGCGGGCGCTCCAGGAGCGGGTGCTCGCCGACCCGGGCTTCGCCGGAGGCGAGCGGAGCGCGCTGGTGCGGCGGCTGGAACGGCTGCTTCCCGAGCGGGACCCGGCGCTGCTCCCCGACGGCATGGTGCCCGGACGGCAGTGGTGGGCGGCCCCGCTCCGCGACCGCCTCGCCGAGGCGCCCACCGCCGGGCTGGCCGCGCTCGTATGGCACCTCGCGGTCTTCTCCGGACCGCGCCCGCCGCAGAGGTGGCGCAGGGAGTGCGTCCGTCTCGTCGAGGCCGCCAAGGCGGGGGAGACGCTCGTGGCGTGCGTGCGCGAGATGGCCGTCGAGCCCGAGGAGGTCGAGCGCGGGCACGGCGACTACGTCGACCCCGCCTACAAGGACCTGGCCTGCGGCGTCCTGTGGGCGGCCGCGCTGACCGCCGGGGCGGAGACGGCCCCGCACCTGGAACGGCTCGCCGGGCTGGCGGGCATGTTCAACCGTGCGACCTGGGACGGCAGGCTCGCCGGGGCGGCGATCAACGCGCTCGGCGCGGTCGAGGACCCCGCCGGTCTGGACGCCCTCCGGGAACTGGACGCCCGCCTCCGCCACAAGGCGCTGCGCAAGCAGCTCGACACCGCGATCGGGACGGCCGCCGGGCGCCAGGGCATCACCCCGCGGCAGCTCGTCGAGCGCGCCGTCCCCGACCACGGCCTGGCCCCCGGCGGCACGCTCACCCGCACGGTCGCCGGACACACCGTCACCCTCGCGGTCGAGGACGCCGTCACCGTCCGCCTCACCTACACCGCCCCCGACGGGACGGCCCGCCGCACCGCGCCCCCCGCCGTCAGGGACGCCCCCGAGGTCGCCGAGACGAAGGCGCTGGCCAAGCGGGTCCGCGCCACCCTGGCCGCCGAGCGCCGCCGGGTCGAGGCGCTGCTGTCCGCCGACCCCGAGTGGTCCTACGACGAGTGGGCCCGCCACTACCGCGACCACCCGGTCGTCGGCGTCATCACCCGCGACCTGATCTGGGACTTCCAGGACGAGGCGGGCGAGTGGCGCGCCGCCCTGCCCGCCGACGCCCCGCCCGCCGACGCCCCGAAGACCGTCCGCGTCCGGCTCTGGCACCCGATCCACCACACGCCGGACGAGATCCGCGCCTGGCGCGCCACGGTCACCGACCGCGGGATCCGGCAGCCGTTCAAGCAGGCGTTCCGCGAGATCTACCTGCTGACCCCGGCCGAGGAGGAGACCGCCGTCTACTCCAACCGGTTCGCCGCGCACATCGTCCACTACGGCCGCTTCTACGCCCTCACCAGGGAACGCGGCTGGCAGTCCAACTTCCTCGGCCGTCACCACGCGGGCTCGTTCGGGCAGGCGCGCGGGACGTTCGGCGACGGCGGGTGGCGGGCCACGTTCGAGCACACCCCGGCGACCGAGGACTTCGACTGGGCCCCCGAGCACGCCGCCACCGACCGGATCGTGTTCGAGCGCCGCGCGGGCAAACGCTGGACCGAGGTCCCCCTCAGGGAGGTCCCGCCGGTCGTGTTCAGCGAGGCGATGCGGGACGCGGACCTGTTCGTCGGCGTCACCTCGATCGCCGCCGACCCCGACTGGGCGGACCGCGGCGAGGACCGGTATGCGGAGTACTGGCGCACGGCCACGTTCGGCGCGCTCACCGCGACCGCCGAGACCCGCCGCGCCGCCCTGGAGCGCATCCTGCCGCGCCTGCGGATCGCCGACCGCTGCGAGCTGACCGACCGCTTCCTGAAGGTCAAGGGCGACCTGCGCACCTACCGGATCCACCTGGGATCGGCCAACATCCTCATGGAGCCCGACGACTCCTATCTGTGCATCGTGCAGGCCAGGGGCGGGACGAAGGTCCACCTGCCGTTCGAGGACGACCGCCTGTCGCTGATCCTCAGCAAGGCGCTCCTCCTCGCCGCCGACACCACGATCACCGACGAGACGATCCTGCGCCAGATCCGAAGGACGGTCCCGTGACCCCCGACCAGATCCGCGCCGCGCTCCGGGACGCGGACCACCACACCTACCTGACCACCGCCGACCTGGCCGCGCTCAGCGCCCGGGACCTGGGCGACCTGCTGCCCGACGCCTACGTCAGCTCCTCGACCGGCCTGCGCTTCCAGATCGAGGACGAGGCGCAGGCGCGCCCGGCGGACTTCACCCCGCGGGCGTGCCTGCGCCTGTTCGACGCGCTGGTCACCGACCTGGACCGGCGCGACTGGGCCGACCTCGGCCTCGGCCTGGCCGCGCTGCTGCGCTGCACCGGACCCTGGCCCGACGGCCTCGCCGAACGCGCCGACGCCCTGGCCCGCTTCATGAACGCCAAGGGCGAGAACCGCCACGTCCACGACCAGCTCGCCGTCGCGGCCCTGGCCGGTCCCGACCGCCACCGCGAGACCGCCGAACGCCTCGTCTCCGGCCGGGGCCCGAGCGCCGAAAGGGAACTCGACCTGATGTCCCGCTGGCCCCTGGTCGACCGGGTGCGGTTCGCCGTCCTGCACGGCGTCGCCGAGAGACGCCGCGCGATGGTGCCGCCCGACACGGAGGAGCGCCTGCGGTCGCGCCCCGGCTACCTCGGCTTCCTCTACGCCGAGCTGCGGGAGGCCGAACGCCGCCTCGCCGACATCCAGTCCGGCAGGGTCCCCTACAAGGCCGACGCCGCGTTCACCCCCCACGAGGTCGAGGCACTCGAACGCGCCCTCCGCGCGGCCCTGGCCAACGACGAACCCTGGCTGCCCGGCTACCTGTCCCGCGTCCTGCCCGCCACCGCCGTCGCCCCCACCGCGGCGAGGACGCTGCCCTCCCAGGCGTTCCTGTACGCGGTCGCCCGCGCGGGCCAGGACCACCCCACCCCCGAGCTGGTCACCGCGCTCCGGCACGTCAAGACGGTCGTCCGGCACGCGGGCGTGCCCAAGCAGCTCGACAAGATGCTGAAACGCATCGAGGCGGCCCTCGCCGAACGCGCCGACGTCGCCCTCCGCGTCCCCGACCCCGGCCCCCTGCGCGAGCGCGTCGGCGACCACGAAGCGGAGATCACCGTCACCGACACCGCCACACTGGTCTGGCGCCGCGACGGCAAAGCGCTGCGCGGCGTTCCGGCCGCCGTCCGCGCCGACCACAAGACCGTCCTCAAGGACCTGCGCGACCGCACCAAACGGATCAACACCCAGCTCGCCACCCTCGCCCGCGCCCTCGAAGGCGGCTACACCGCGAACCCCACCCACACCTACGCCCACTGGCGGTCGGCCCTGCTCGACCACCCCCTGGCCGGGGCCGTCGTCGGCCGCCTCATCTGGGAGATCGACGGCCGCGCCGTGCTGCCCGTGCTCCAGGACGTCCCGGACGCCGCCCCCGACGCCCCGGTCCGGCTGTGGCACCCGATCGGCCACGCGCCGGAGGAGATCCGCGCCTGGCGCGACCTGATCACCGACCGCGAGCTGCGCCAGCCGTTCAAGCAGGCGTTCCGCGAGATCTACCTGCTGACCCCGGCCGAGGAGGAGACCGCCGTCCACTCCCACCGCTTCGCCGCCCACCTGGTCCACTACCGCCGCCTGTTCGCGCTGTTCCGCGCCCGGGGCTGGAAGAGCGACCTGCTCGGCCCCTGGGACGGCGGGGACGAGGACGAGGCGACGCGCGTCCTGGCGGCGGGGGAGTGGCGGGTGGCGTTCCGCCACGTTTACGCCGACCCCGCCGGGGAACGCGAACTCGCCTCCACCGACCGGGTCCGCTTCTCCCGCCGCGAGGGCGGCGCCTGGCGGGAGGCCCCGCTGCGCGAGGTCCCGCCCGTGGTGTTCAGCGAGGCGATGCGCGACGTGGACCTGTTCGTCGCGGTGACCTCGATCGCCGCCGACCCCGACTGGACCGGCCAGGGTGCCGGACGCGCCTACTGGGAACGCGACGGCTTCGGCGCGCTCACCGCGACGGCCGAGACCCGCCGCGCCGCCCTGGAGCGCATCCTGCCGCGCCTGCGGATCGCCGACCGCTGCGAGCTGACCGACCGCTTCCTGAAGGTCAAGGGCGACCTGCGCACCTACCGGATCCACCTGGGGTCGGCCAACATCCTGATGGAGCCCGACGACTCCTACCTGTGCATCGTCCCCGGCCGGCCCGACCCCCGGGTGTTCCTGCCGTTCGAGGACGATCGCCTGTCCCTGATCCTCAGCAAGGCCGCCCTGCTGGCCGCCGACACCACGATCACCGACCCGACGATCCTGGCCCAGATCCGACGAGGGGAACGATGAGCGCCGTCACCTTCCGCGACGAGACCGCGACCGGCACGTCCCTGGCGGAGTTCCAGGTCACCGGCCTGCCGTCGACCATGACCGTCCG
This sequence comes from Actinomadura kijaniata NBRC 14229, assembly GCF_001552175.1. Lineage (GTDB taxonomy): Bacteria > Actinomycetota > Actinomycetes > Streptosporangiales > Streptosporangiaceae > Spirillospora > Spirillospora kijaniata. The sequence goes on along the minus strand of NZ_BCQR01000206.1, from coordinate 5,530 downwards.
CGAGCTGATCCGCCTGCGCGTCCGCGAGGAGGTCGCCCGCCACAACGCCCGCCCCGCCTCCCGCTTCAACGGCCTGGTCCAGCCCGACGACGCCGAGGCCGACCTGAACGGCTACCACCTGCCCCGCGCCCGCCGCCTGGACTGGGAGCGCCAGGCCGACATCGCCGAGCGGGCGTTCCGGCGCAACGGCTTCTTCGTCCTCACCGGCGACCGCCAGGTCGACGACCTCGACGAGGTCGTCGACCTGACCGGGGACCCCGACCTGGTGTTCATCAAACTGATCCCGCTGGTCGGGGGCTGACCGGATCGGCGGCCTCGCGCCGGAAGGCCGCGCGGTAGTCCCTGGGGCGCCGGCCGGTGTGCTTGGCGAAGAGCGCGGCGAAGGTCCCCGGGTCCTTGTACCCGACGGCGGCGGCGACGGCGGCGACGGTCTGGTCCGTGGTCTCCAGCAGATGGCGGGCCCGGCGGACGCGTGACGCCTGGAGGTACTCCAGCGGGCTCTGGCCGGTCTCGTCGGAGAAGCGCCGCAGCAGCGTCCGGGTGCTGACGTTGCAGGCCGCCGCCAGCGCGGTGAGGTCGTAGCGGGCGGCCAGATCCTGGTCGAGCCGGCGCATGACCCGGTGGGAGAACGCGTCGCCGGGCCGGGGCAGCAGCCGGGCGTCCATGTAGGGCGACTGGGACGACCGCGCGTCGTCGAGCAGCGCGATCCGCGCCGTCGTCCGCGCGACGCCCGCGCCGCTGTGCCGCCGGATCACCTCCAGCGTGAAGTCGTACATGGCGCTGAACGCCGCCGTCGTCGTGACCCCCCGGTCGGTGACGACCAGCCGCTCGGGCCGGACGTCGGCGCCCGGGCAGCGCCGGGCGAGCCGGTCCGCCAGGAGCCACGCCGTGGTGGCCCGCCGCCCGTCGAGCAGCCCCGCCTCGGCGAGCAGGAACGCGCCGACGCAGATCGACACGACCGCGCGGCCCGCGTCCGCGTGCGCCCGGATCGCCGCGACCTCCGGGCCGAGCGGCGCGAGCCTGCTCTCCACGTCCAGCCCGGGAGCCAGCTCGAACCCCGGCACCACCAGGACGTCCACCTCGCGCAACGGCGAGACGGCCAGCTCCTGCCCGCCCGACGCGACGACCCGCCGGCGCGGCGAGACGACCGAGACCCGGTACCCCGCGTGCCGCGGCCCCGCGACGTGCGCGGCCATCGTCAGCAGGTCGGGCACCCCGAACACCTCGGACGCGAAACACCCCGGATAGGCCAGGACCCCGATCCTCAACGCGCTCACGCCTGGCGAGATTACCCCCTTGTCTGGCGATCCGGCCTCTCACGGTCCGCCGCGCCCACCGTCCACGCTGGTCACCATGAACGCCGCAGACCACCCCCTTGACGACCCCCTCGACGACTTCTCCCACCGCCACGTGGACGTGGACGGGACGGTGAAGACGGTCCACGTCGCCGGTTCCGGCCCGGCCGTCGTCCTGATGCCGGAGATGCCCGGCATCAGTCCCGACGTTCTGCGCCTGGCCCGGTGGATCCGGGACGCGGGCTTCACCGTCCACGTCCCCTCGCTGTTCGGGACCGACGGCGCCCACCCCACGACCGAGGCGGGCCGCGAGGTCATCCGCCGCGCCTGCGTCAGCGCCGAGTTCCGCGCGTTCGCCGGGGGCGGCACCAGCCCCGTCACCGCCTGGCTGCGCGGTCTGGCCCGGCGGGCCCACGCCGAATGCGGCGGGCCGGGCGTCGGCGCCATCGGCCTGTGCTTCACCGGCAACTTCGCCCTCACCATGACGCTGGAGCCGTCCGTCATCGCCCCGGTCGTCAACCACCCGTCCCTGCCGCTGGACGACCCGGCCGGGCTCGAACTCGACGACGAGGACGCCCAGGCCATCCGCGAGCGCGTCACCCGCGACGGCCTGCGGGTGCTCGCCTACCGTTTCGAGGGCGACCGCTGGTGCACGGGTCGGCGGTTCGCCGCCTACCGGAAGCTCCTCGGCGACGCCTTCGACGGCCGCGTCCTCGACGGCGCCGCCGCCAACCCGAACCCGCCGCCGTTCTTCCGCGAGATGGTCGAGACGCCACACAGCATCGTCACCGCCCACCTGGTGAACGAAGAGGGCCACCCGACGGTGAAGGCCCGCGACGAGATCCTCGCCTTCCTGGCGGAACGGCTCCAACCCGGCGGCTGACCTCCGCCCGCCGGATCGGAAGGACCGCGGCCGCGGCGTGACCAGCGGGAACGCCGCGCCCTGCGGGTTTTTGTGCGGGCCTGCTAAGCGGCCGGTGAAAGCCGAGCCTTCGCCCACAAGACTGCCGGCCACCGCGGCCGTACCTTACTGGCAGCTCCCCAGGGGAACGGCGCCGCCCCTCTCCCATCCACCCCCACGGCAGGTCACCACCGAACGCCCGGACGAGGATCCCGCAACGCCGCGGGCCGGCCGGAGGACGTTCTCCGCCCCTCGCCGGGCGCGTTCGGCATGCCCTCGCCGTGCCTTCCGAAGGAGAGGCAGATGCCTTCCCACCGCACCCGCCTGCGCGCCGTCGCGGCGGCCGCGCTGACCGCCGTCGTCGGCCTCGGCGTCATGACCCCCACCGCCGCGCACGCCGAGATCTCCCCGCCCGGGGCCAACGACTGGAACTGCAAGCCCTCGCTCACCCGCCCCCGGCCCGTCGTGCTGGTGCACGGCACGTTCGAGAACATGGCCTTCAACTGGCAGAAGGTCTCGCCCGCCCTGAAGAAGGAGGGCTACTGCGTCTACGCCCTCAACTACGGCGGCGCCCCCGACGCGCCCATCCAGGGCACCGGCGACATCCCCACCTCCGCCGGGCAGCTCGCGGCGTTCGTCGACCGCGTCCTGGCCGCGACCAGGACCACCAAGGTCGACATCGTCGGCCACTCCCAGGGCGGCATGATGCCGCGCTACTACCTGAAGAACCTCGGAGGCGCCGCCAAGGTCAACAAGCTGATCGGGCTGGCGCCGTCCAACCACGGCACCAACATGAGCGGCCTGGTGGCGCTCGGCAGCCTGCTCGGCATCACCCAGGCCGTCGTCCGGGCGGCCCCGGCCGCCGGCCAGCAGATCACCGACTCCGCGTTCCTGCGCGACCTCAACTCCGGCGGCGACACCGTGCCCGGCCCGACCTACATCGTGCTGGCCACCAAGTACGACGAGGTGGTCACCCCCTACACCTCCGCCTACCTCAACGGCTCCAACACCCACAACATCCTGCTCCAGGACAAGTGCCCGAACGACACGAACGCGCACGTGGGAATGAACTTCGACCCCGTGACGATCCGGTTCGTCCTGAACTCCCTGGACATCCGGGGCCCCTACTGGCCCATCAACTGCTCCAACCCGCTCGGCTGACCCGCCCCGGTCCGGCCGTTCCGCCCGCCCGGCGGAACGGCCGGACCGACGGCTTACACGACCGCTGACTCCTGTGTATTTTGCGGTCTACCGATGTGATGCGGCTACGGCGACATGTGGGGCCTATGCGCGACCGGCTGTTGCAGGAACTCTCCGAAGACGAGACCGCCGAGATCGTCGCGCTGCTCCGCGCGGAGGTCCCCGGGACGATCCGGGAGGCCGTCCGCGAGATCGAGGACGAGTTCCCGCAGTACACGAGGCTCCAGGACCCGGCCCACGCCGACTTCCTCGAACGCACGGTGGAGCGGTCGATCGCCGGGTTCCTGGAACTGCTGCTCGACCAGCACGCCTCGTTCGACGCGGCGACGTCGTTCTTCCAGCGGGTCGGGGTGATCGAGACCGAGGAGGGGCTGTCCGAGGAGGTCTCGCAGGCCGCGTTCCGGCTCGGCGCGGCCGTCTCGATCCGGCGGCTGACGGCGGTGGCCGAGAGCCATCCCAGCGTCACCGTCACCGTCATGGGCCAGGTCGCCGCGGCCGTGCTCGACTACCTCAACACGATCGCGGCCGCCGTCTCCGAGGGGCACACCGACGCGAGCGCCCGCGCCACGGGGGACATGCGGCTGCGCCGGGGCCGCCTGGTCGACCTGCTCGTCGCCGCCGAACCCCAGCCCGACCTGATCAAGCAGGCGGCCGACGAGGCGGCCTGGCCGCTGCCCCAGACGGTCGCGGCGGTCGCGCTCCGCCGCCCGAGCCGCCCGCCCTGGCCCGGCACCGCGCTGCCGCCCGAGGTGCTCGTCGGCCTGCACCTGGACGAGCCCTGCCTGATCGTCCCCGACCCCGAGGGCCCCGGCCGCCACCGCATGCTGAGGGCCAGCCTGCGCGAGTGGCGCGCGGCGATCGGCCCGCCCGTCGCGACCACCGACGTCGTCCGCTCCCTCGGCCTCGCCCGCCAGGCCCTCGACCTCGCCGACGGCGGCGTCCTGCCCGCCGGGAACCCCGTCGTCGTCACCGACCACCTGCCCCTGCTGATCCTGCTGCGCGACCGCTTCCTGACGGAGACGATGGTCTCCCGCGCCCTCGCGCCCCTGCTGGAGAGCAGCCGCCCCCGCCACGCCCGGCGGCTGGCCGAGACGTTCCTCGCCGCCCTCGACCACGGCTTCAACGCCACCGCGGCCGCCGACAGCATGCACATCCACGCCCAGACGGTCCGCTACCGGCTGCGCCAGCTGGAGGCCCTGTTCGGCGACGACCTCCACGACCCCGCCCGCCACCTGGAATTCCACATGGCCCTCCGCGCCTGGCTGGCGATCACCCCGCCCGACTGAGGCCCCGGCCGGGGCACCGGCGGCCGCCGGTGCCCCGGCCGGTCGCGGCTAGGGCCGCTGCCCCGGCCGGTCCACGAACCCGGCGACCTGCCGCGCCGACTGGCTCTCGACCGTCCCCTTCCGGATCGTCCAGCCGCCCTCGGGCTGCCGGTCCCGGTGGTCGGCGACCGCGACCGACCGGTGCCCCCGGTAGACGTAGGTCTTCGGGTCCAGCAGCACGTCCTCCCGGATCCAGCCCTCCTGCACCATCGACACCGCGATCACCGGACGGCCCGCGATGTCCTTGCCACCCTTGGTGAGCTTCACGCCGGGCAGCTTGGCCATCGCCCGGTAGATCGTGGCCTCCTGGGCGGGCGGCAGCACGCTGTTGTTGAGCGTCGAGCCGAGCATCGCGAACACCTCCGCGTTGTCCCGGGTCATCAACTCCCACGTCCCGCGCACGTGCGCCAGCAGCGCGTCCGGGTCACGCGGCAGCCTCGACAACGTCGCGTAGTCCGTCGGCGGCGACCCGCCGCCGGTGGCGCTCTCCAGCAGCTTGCCCTTCTCGTAGAGGGCCATCCGGGTCCCGTCCACCCGCGTCCAGATCCGGTCCACGGTCGTCTCGCGAGGCGTGGACACCGTCGCGACCTCCCCCTTCCCGGGCTTGCGGATCCGCTCGTAACGGGTCTCGACATAGGACCACTGGTGGGGCTTGGGCGCGGTGAACGACCGTTCCTGCGCGGCGGTCGCGGCGCGGTCCAGCAGCTCCCGCGCGTTGGCGACCTCCCCGCCGGTCAGGCCCGGCACGACCGCCGCCCCGGCCGCCACCGCGAGCCCCGCGCCGCCGACTGCCGCGACCCGCAGCCAGC
>NZ_BCQR01000205.1 GCF_001552175.1 Actinomadura kijaniata NBRC 14229 | reverse complement strand
GGCCGGCGCCGCCGGGGCCCGCCTCGGCACGCGCTTCGTCGCGACCCCGGAGTCCGGCGCGCACCAGAGCTACAAGGACGCGATCGTGGCCGAGAGCGAGACGGTCCTGACCGACGCCTTCAAGACCGGCTGGCCCGACGAGGTGACGCGCTCCCGCGTGCTGCGCCGCTGCTACGAACGCGCCGCCGCGGCGCCCGAGGACGCCGTCGTCGCGCGGATGGCCATCGGGCCCGACACCGTGGAGGTGCCGAGGTTCGGGGTCCCGGCGCCCGCCGCCACGGCCTCGGGCGACGTCACGGCGATGGCCATGTACGCCGGCGAGTCCGCCGCCCTCATCACCGGCATCGAACCCGCCGACCGGATCGTCACCCGGATCGCGCGGCAGGCGGAGGAGCTCCTGCGGTCGGCGGCGCCGGGTTGACAGACCCGTTTCGGTGAAGGCTGGTGGGAAGTCAACCTGATGATCTAGGGTGCCGGGAAAAGTCCACATCGCCGTCCCCGGAGGACCGATGACGGAACAGAGCCCGGCCCCCGGCGCCATCGACGTCACCAGGCCCAACGTCGCCCGCATGTACGACTACTACCTGGGCGGCAAGGACAACTTCGCGGTCGACCGCGAGGCGGCGGAACGGGTGCTGGAGGCCGCCCCGCACACCCCGGCGCTCGCGCGGCAGAACCGGGCGTTCCTGGAACGCGCCGTGCGGTACCTGGGGGAGCGGGGCGTCGACCAGTTCCTCGACATCGGCGCGGGCCTGCCCACCCGGCGCAACGTGCACGAGGTGGTGCGGGACGCGGTCCCCGGCGGGCGCGTCGTCTACGTCGACAACGATCCGGTCGTGCTCTCGCACGGCCGGGCGCTGCTCGACGGAGCCGGGGACGCGGGGTACGTGGCGGGTGACGTGCGGCGGCCCGCCGACCTGCTGGCGGAGGCCGGGCTGAACCTGTCCCGGCCGGTCGGGCTGCTGCTGCTGGCGGTGCTGCACTGCGTCCCCGACGAGGAGGACCCGTGGGCGGCGGTGCGGGAGCTGCGCGACGCCCTCGCCCCCGGCAGCCATCTGGTGCTGTCGCACATCACCGACGCCGAGCTGTCCGCCTCGGCCCGCGCGGGCGCGGACGTGTACCGGAAGGCCAGCAGCACGATGACGTTGCGGGACCGCGACGCCATCACCCGGTTCTTCGACGGGTTCACGATGGTGGAGCCGGGCGTCGTCCCGCTCCCCGACTGGCGTCCCGTCGGGGCCGCCCGCGTGGACCTGCCCACCTGGTTCCTGTGCGGAGTCGGCCGCAAGGACTAAGTGAGCAGGCGGGCGGGTCGCTTGTCGGCGTGGGTCGGCCCGAACGAGCGCAGCGCGACCGGCGCGTCCACGACGTCCTCCACGCACGTGAACGGCTCGTACACCGGGCGCGCGGTGAGCAGGCGCCCGGCCAGCGCCGCCTGGTGGTCCAGGTCGCCGGGGGCCAGGCGGGTCACGTGCTCGCCGCCGACGTCGTAGGCGCGGCACACCCGCAGGTCGTCGCGGGCCTCGGCCACGTCCAGGTGCGTGACGGCCAGCGCGTCCACGCCGCCGGTCACCTCCAGCGCGTACCGCAGCGCGACCGCGTCCAGGTGGCCGACGCGGAACACGCCCTGCCAGGGGCCGGTCCCGTTGTGCGGGTCCGGCAGGTCGGCCGTCAGCGCCGGGTCCTCGGTGACGAACGGGCCCGGACCGTGCCGCGTCGCGTACGTCCGCACCACGCCCAGGCGCGCCGCCTCGGCGCCCGCCTCCGACAGCAGGGTCTCGGCGTTGGCGAACGTGGTGGTCGACCAGGTCGTGTACGGGTGGAACCCGTGCCACTCGTCCAGCAGCACGCCCTGCGCGCCCTCGAACACCACGTTCCCGGAGCGCAGCAGCGTCCGCAGGTGCTCGCCGCCGACGACGCGGACCCGTCCGCCGAACGCCGCGAACGCGTCCGCGCAGTCCGCCACGTCGGGCACCGGCTCGCCGCCGGGGAACTCGGCCAGGTACCAGTCCCGCACGGCCGCCAGGCGCCGGCGCAGGCGGGCGGGGGACAGGCAGTCGCCCGCGCGCGGCGCGTCGGCGTGCGACAGCGCGTAGGCGGCGGTCTCCCCGACGCCCATCCCGCACGACCCGTGCCGGGCCGCGCCCCGGGCGGTCTCGCGCGCCCGGTTCGCGGCCCGGTGGTAGGGCGTGGTGAGCAGCGCGTCGCGGTCCACCGTCAGCCGGTCCAGCGCGTCGGCGACGCCGAGCGACCGCAGGTGGTCGGCCTCGGCGGCCAGCGCCAGCGGGTCCACCAGCACGAACCGCGACAGGTGCGTGCGCACCCCCGGCGTGAACGTCCCCGACCCGAACTGCGCGAACGTGTGGTGCCGCCCGTCGGGCAGCACGACGTTGTGCGCCGCCTGCGCGCCGCCGTTGAACCGCACCACCGCGTGCACCGGCTCCGGCCCCCGCGCGCAGAGCCAGTCCACGACGGTCCCCTTGCCCGCGTCGCCGAACCCGAGATCGACCACGACCACGTTGCCCACGGCGGTCACCGCCCCCCTCAGAGCCTCGTCGAGCGCGCCGGGCCGGCGGTCAGGTCCAGCGGGGCGTCGGCCGTCGCCGCCGGGGCGCGGGAGGCGTCCAGCCGGGCCAGCGCCCGCGACACCGACGCCCCCGCCGTGGAGCCGGCCTCGTCCAGGTGCGCCAGGCCCTCGGCCAGGTCGATGGCCTCCTCCGCCAGGCCGATCGTGAGCGCGATCGTCTCGCAGACCGCGTCCAGGTCGTCCAGGTACAGCACGTTCTGGCCGAGCAGCCCCTGCCAGAACTCCTTCAGCCGCCGGTCGCCGGAGTGGTAACCGCCCTCGGGGATGATGAAGTACACCTCGAAGCGCTCCCGCAGCTCCCGCACGATCTCGGCGACCGGGACGTCCTCGGGGATCTCCTCGCCGAGGACGCGGGCGACCTCGGCGCGCTTGACCTTCGGGTAGGCCAGCTCGTCACCGATCATGAACAGGTAGCCGCGCCGCCCCCGCCGCTCGTGGCAGTCGATCGCGGTGTGCCGGGCCATGAAGTACATGCCGAGCTCGTAGGACTCGGTCATCTGGCCGCCGCCCCCGCCCTCCAGGTACAGCTTCCCGAGGTCGTCGTCCATCCGGTTGTCGGCCTCGAACTGCCCGACCTGGAGCGGCGCGCGGTCGCAGGTGGCGTCGCCGATCGCGCCGAACATGATGTGCGGGTGCTCGACGTAGCCCTTGCGCAGCAGCAGGCCCAGCAGGTCGGGCAGCTTGGTCTGGAGCACGCGCGGGACGGTGCCCATCGAGCCGGTCACGTCGAACAGCACCGCGACGGCCAGCGACCGGGGATGGTCGTCGGAGTCGCGGCTCTCGCGGACCTTCACGCCGCGCGGGTCGAGGTCGGGGTGGACGGCGGTGGCGCCGGAGTCGCTGTAGGCGAACGCGCTGGCGCCGGTGGCGCGGCGGTAGCTCGCCCGGGCGGTGTAGACGTCGGTGGACCAGTGTCCGCTTCCCATGGGGGTCTCCTCTCGGGAGGGTCGGAAGTTCGGGTCTCAGGGGGTCGGGGGCAGGTGGAACGGGCGGAACCGGCGCGGGCCGTAGAGCCGTTCGAGGACCTCGTCGAGCTCGCCCAGCAGCCGCCAGGCGTCGCCGGGCCGCCGCCGCTGGGACGGCAGCAGGCAGCCGCGCGCGAACGAGCGCAGCGCCTTCGGGGCCCCGTCGCCCATCAGGTCGGTCATGCAGCGGGTGGCCATGAACACGTCGGTGGCGGGGGACGCCGGTTCCCGCGCCGGGACCTCGGGCGGGTAGTGGTCGGCGTACCGGTCCACCAGCGCGGGCACCCGGCCGCTGGGGTCGGCGTGCGCGTAGCAGCCGGGCACCGAGTAGCACCAGTCCACCAGCACCAGGCCGTGCTTCCCGGGATGGATCAGGACGTGCTCGGGCAGCACCGCGCCGTGCAGGACGCCCGCGCGGTGCGCGAAGCCCAGGCCGACCAGCAGCCGCCGCCACATCCACGCCGCGTCGCGCGGGTCCAGGCCGTCCGGGTAGGCGGCCTTCACCTCGGCGAGGCTGTGGAAACCCTCCAACGCGCCGATCACGTTGGCGTGCCGCCGCGCCCCGGTGGCGGGGTCGCGGTGCCGGAACGACTCCAGCAGGCGCGGGACGTACGCCAGGTACCTCCCGTCGCCGTCCCGAGGGAGTTGCCGCAGCGCGACGGCCTCGCGTTCCAGCAGGTCGCCGTCGTGCGGATCGCGCGGAATCTTGATCATCACGGTGTCGTCCCGGGCGTCGCGCGCCCGGAACAGGTCGGCCAGGTCGCCCGTGACGCGCCGGTCGTCCAGCCAGTAGGGGCCGCGCCGGGTGGTGATCGTGACGGGGTCGGTGCGGTTGTAGGACCGCCACAGCGCCGTCAGCCGCGCGAACGCGTCGTTCGTGCGCCCGCCCGTGGCGTCGGGGTGCACCAGCCGCGCCAGCCGCCGGTAGGCCCGCGCGGCCTCGGCCGCGTCGGTCCCGAACAGGTCGGCCGGGGTGCGGGCCCGGTCGAGCCGGGCCAGCGCCTCCTCCAGGGCCGCCGGGTCGCCGGGGGTCACCGGACCTCCTCCTCCCGGCTCGGCCGCAGCAGCGCCGGGTGCAGCAGCCGCGCGTCGCCCGCCCGGTAGAGCCGGGGGCGCGGCCCGCCGCGCCGCCCGGTGCGTTCGGCGGTGGTCCCGGTGCTCTCCACGAACCCGGGGACCGACAGGACCTTGCGGTGGAAGTTGCCCGCGTGCAGCTCCTCGCCCCACACCGCCTCGTAGACGGCGCGCAGCTCGGGGATCGTGAACTCGGGCGCGCAGAACGCCGTGGCCAGCGGCGTGTACTCCAGCTTCGCCCGGGCCCGCTCCAGCCCGTCGGCCAGGATCCGGGAATGGTCGAACGCCAGCCGGCGCGTCGTCCCCGGCCGCTGCTCGCCGGTCCCGGTCAGCCCGAGGGACCCGACCGGGACCCAGGCCGCCTCGGCCGCGTCGCCGCCCGCCTCCGGGTCCGGCAGCTCCGGCGCGAACGCCAGGTACGCCACCGAGATCACCCGCATCCGGGGGTCGCGGCCCGGCGCGCCGTAGGTGGCGAGCTGCTCCAGGTGGACGCGGTCCAGGGGGCCGTTTCCGCCGGTCGGGCCGGCGCTCAGCCCGGTCTCCTCGGCCAGCTCGCGGACGGCGGCCTCCGGCAGGTCCTCGGCGTCGCGGACGCCGCGCACGAACCCGCCCGGCAGCGCCCACATCCCGGCGAACGGCGGGTGCGCGCGCCGCACCAGCAGCACGTGCAGGACCTCGTCGCGGATGGTCAGCGCCACCACGTCGACCGTGACGGACACGGGGTCGTAGTCGCGCGGGTCGTAGTCGGCCAGGAACTCCCGCTCGTCGCGCCGGTCGCCGGTCATCGCCGTCCTTCTCAGTCTGAGTCAATCTCTATCTGAGAAGAACATAGCCCGTGCCGGTCCCGGCGTCCAGCGGGTTTCCGGGTGATTTGTGAAAGCCCTGATGGATCCCCTAGTCTCCGCCGAGGTTAGGTACGCCTAACTTCCCCCACGAGACCGTACGGCGAGGACATGACACAGAAACGGCGGACGGGCGGCCGGGTCCGGCGGGTCGCCGTGCCGGCCGGGTCGGCGGGCGCGCTGGCCCTGGCCGTGCTGGCGAGCCTGGCGGTCGGCAGCCGCGGCATCGCCCCCGACCGGGTGCTGGCGGCCCTGCTGGACCCCGGCGCGGTCGCCCCCGGCGCGAGCGGCGACGTGGAGATCGTGCGGTCGATGCGGGTGCCGCGCACCGTCACCGGCCTCGCCGTCGGCGCGGGCCTGGCCGTCGCGGGCGTGCTCATGCAGGCCCTCACCCGCAACCCCCTGGCCGACCCGCGCATCATGGGCGTCACCTCCGGCGCGTCGCTGGGCGTCGTCGCCGCGATCACCCTGTTCGGGCTGACCACCCTGCCCGCCTACGTGTGGTTCGGCGTCGTCGGCGCGGCGCTGGCGGGCGCGCTGGTCTACGCCCTGTCGGCCCGCACCCGCGACGGCGCGTCCCCGGTCACCCTCGCGCTCGCCGGAACGGCCCTGGACGCCTCCCTCACCGGCGTCGTCGTCGGGGTGCTCACCGTCAACGCCCAGACCTTCGACCAGTACCGGTTCTGGGCGGTCGGCTCGCTGGCCGGGCGGCCGCCCGAGGTCGCGCTGTGGGTGCTGCCGTTCGTCGCCGCCGGGCTGGCGGTCGCCTTCGGCGTCGCGCGCGGCCTGGACGCCCTGGCGCTCGGCGACGACATGGCGCGCGGCCTGGGCCGTGACGTCGGGCGCACTCGCCTGCTGGCCGCGGTCGCCGCCGTGCTGCTCACCGGCGCGGCCGTCGCCGCCGCCGGGCCGATCGGGTTCGTCGGGCTGGCGGTGCCGCACCTGGCCCGCGCCCTGACCGGGACCGACCACCGCCGGGTGCTGGTCGTGTCGCTGCTGCTCGGCCCCGCGCTGCTGCTGGCCGCCGACGTGCTCGGCCGCCTGATCACCCCGCCCGCCGAGGTCCGCGCCGGGGTCGTCACCGCGCTGCTCGGCGCGCCGTTCCTGATCCTGCTGGTCCGCCGCGCCCGGACGGTGACCGCGTGAGGGCCGCCCACCCGGCCTCCGGGCACCTGGTCGTCGGCGCCGGGCCGGTGGCGTTCGTCGTGCGCCGCCGCGCCCTGGCCGCCGGCTCCCTGCTGGCCCTGCTGACCGCCGCCGCCGCGCTGCTGTCGCTGGGGATCGGCAGCACCTTCATCCCGCCCGCCGACGTGGTGGGCGCCCTGGCCGGGGACGGCCCGTTCGGCGTCGTCGTGCGGGACCTGCGGCTGCCGCGCGTCATCCTCGCGCTGGCGGTCGGGGCGACGTTCGGGCTGGCGGGCGCGCTCCTCCAGGCCGTCAGCCGCAACCCCCTGGCCAGCCCCGACGTGGTCGGCGTCAGCGCGGGCGCGGCGCTGGCCGCCACCGCCGCCATGACCGCCGGGCTCGGCGCCGCCTGGATCGGCCCCACCGCCCTGGCCGGGGGCCTCGGCGCGGCCCTGGCCGTGCTGGCGCTGTCGGGGCGGCACGGCCTGACCGCGCACCGTTTCGTCCTCGGCGGCATCGCCGTCGCCCTCGCCCTGAAGGCCCTCACCGAGGTCTTCATCGTCTCCGCCGAACCCATCGAGGGCCAGCGCGCCCGGATCTGGCTGGCCGGGAGCCTGGCCGGGCTCGGCCACCGCGAGACCCTCACCCTGCTGGCCGCGGCCGCCGCGCTGGCGCCCGTGCTGGTCTGGGCGGGCCGCGCCATGGACACCTCCGCCCTCGACGACGACGTCGCGCGCGGCCTCGGCGTGCGGGTCACCGGCCGCCGCGCCCTGCTGGCCCTGGCCGGCGTGGTGCTGGCGGCGCTGGCCACCTCCCAGGCCGGAGCGGTCGACTTCGTCGCGCTGGCCGCCCCGCAGCTCGCCCGCCGCCTGCTGCGCGCCGAGCGGCCCCCGCTGGCCGCCGCCGCGCTGGCGGGCGCGCTGCTCACCGTCGTCGCCGACCTGGTCGCGCGGACCGCGTTCGCGCCCGTCCAGCTCCCGGTCGGCGTGCTCACCGCCGCGCTCGGCGGCCCCTACCTGCTGTGGCTGCTCGTCCGGAGGAAGACCCCATGACCACCGACCCGCCGTCCCCGACCTCCCCGGCCCCCGAGGGGACCGCCCGCCCCGCCGTCCGGCTCGGCGCCGAGCGGCTGCGCGTCGGGTACGGCGACCGGACCGTGATCGACGGCCTGGACCTGGAGCTGCCCGGCGGCGCGTTCACCGTGATCATCGGGCCGAACGCGTGCGGCAAGTCCACCCTGCTGCGCACCCTGGCCCGGCTGCTGCGACCGCGCGGCGGGGCCGCGCTGATCGACGGCGCCGACGTCCACGCCCAGCCCACCCGCGAGCTGGCCCGCCGCCTCGGCGTGCTGCCGCAGAGCCCGGTCACCCCCGAGGGCGTGACGGTCGCCGACCTGGTCGCCCGGGGCCGCCAGCCGCACCAGCGCTGGTTCCGCCAGTGGAGCGCCGCCGACACCGCCGCCGTCGAACGCGCCCTCGCCCGCACCGGCCTGTCCGACCTGCGCGACCGCCCCGTGGACGCGCTGTCGGGCGGCCAGCGGCAGCGCGTCTGGATCGCGATGACCCTCGCCCAGGACACCGACGCGCTGTTGCTCGACGAACCCACCACCTACCTCGACCTGGCCCACCAGATCGAGGTCCTGGACCTGCTGCGACGGCTCAACCGGGACTCCGGCCGGACCGTCGTGGCCGTGCTGCACGACCTCAACCAGGCGTGCCGCTACGCCGACCACCTCGTCGTCATGAAGGACGGCCGCGCCGTCGCGCGGGGGACGCCCGCCGACGTCATGAGCGCCGACCTGCTGGCCGAGGTGTTCGGCCTGGGCGGCGTGGTCGTGCCCTGCCCGGTCACGGGCGCCCCGATGATCGTGCCGGACCCGCCGGCCTGACCTCCGAGAACAACGAAGGAACACACAGTGAAGCTGCACCGGATCGGCCGGCGGATCACCACCGGGATCGCCGCCGTCACCGCGGCGGGCCTGGCCCTGACCGCCTGCGGCGGCGGTGGCGACCCCGCCGACCAGGGCCCCAAGCGCACCGTCCGGCACGCCATGGGCGAGGCCAGGGTGCCCGAGACCCCCAAGCGCGTCGTGGTCCTGGACACCGACAAGCTCGACACCATGCTCACCCTGGGCATGACCCCGGTCGGCGCGGCCCTGCCCGACCAGGCCGCCGGGATGCCCGGGTACCTGGGCGCAGGGTTCGCCAAGGCCAAGAGCGTCGGCACCCTCCAGGAGCCGGACGTCGAGGCGATCGCCGCCCTCAAGCCCGACCTGATCCTGGGGTCGAGGTTCCGCCAGGAGAAGTTCTACAACGAGCTGTCCAAGGTCGCGCCCACGGTGTTCACCGAGAGGATCGGCGTCACCTGGAAGCAGAACTTCCTGCTGGACGCCGAGGCCCTGGGCAGAAAGGCCGAGGGCGAGGCGAAGCTCAAGGCCTACGAGGAGCGGGCCCGGCAGCTCGGGACCAGGCTCGGCGACCCCGCCGCGATGAAGATCAGCCTGATCCGGTTCATGCCCGACGAGATCCGCCAGTACGGGCCCGACTCGTTCGCCGGGATCGTCCTGAAGGACACCGGTCTCGGCCGTCCCGAGGGCCAGCTGCTGAAGGACAAGGCCGACAAGCGGTTCGCGCCGCTCAGCCCCGAGCGCGTCGACCAGGCCGACGGCGACTTCGTGTTCGTCGCCGCCTACGGGGAGAAGGCCGCCCAGGAGCAGGCCAAGGTCACCGGCGGCCCGCTCTGGCAGAAGCTGACGGCCGTCAGGGACAAGCACGCCCAGGTCGTGGACGACGAGATCTGGATGACCGGCATCGGCGTCACCGCCGCCGGGAAGATCCTCGACGACCTGGACAGGTACCTGACGCCGCTGGCGAAGAAGTAGCCCGCCGCGCACGCCGCCCGAACGGCGAAGGCGCCGCCCCGGACTCCGGGCGCGGCGCCTTCGCCGTTCGGGCCGGCGGGACCGGATCAGCGCCGGTGGCGGCCCTCCGGGTGGGGCGGCTCGTCGTTCCACCGCGCCTCGTCGGGGTGCCTGCGGCCCTGCTCCCGGTACGGGTCGGGCCGCGCGTGCGGGCCCTGCCCCCGGTACGGGTCCTGTCCCTGGTAGGGGCCCTGCTGCCGGTACGGCCTCTGCTCCTGGTACGGGTCCCGCTCCTGGTGGGGCTCCCGGGGCTGGAACGGGTCCCGCGGCGGCAGCACCCGGTACGGGTCGTGCGGATACGGAGACTCGGGGGCGGACCGTACACCGCTGGAGTACGGACCGCCCGGGGAGGGCCCCGGCTCCCGGGGAACCGGGGGCTCGGGGTCCAGCCGGTAGCCGCCGGTCACCTGGCGCGGGGCCGGTTCCACCGGCGCGCCGTACGGTTGGGGGGAACCGTACGGGCCCGGGGACAGGTGCGGGTCCGCGTACGGCTCGGCGAAGGGGTTCCCCGCCCGGCGCCGCCCGCCCGACGACCGCACGGCCTGCTCGTAGGCGCCGCTGCCGGGCGGCGGGGCCTCGTAGGGCAGCGGCGCGCCCGGCGGCTGGTCCAGCAGCATCCGCAGGTGGCTGCGGCGGTGGCCGTAGGCGAAGTACAGCGCCAGCCCGATCGCCATCCAGACCAGGAAGTAGACCCAGGTCTCGACCTTCAGGTTCAGCATCAGCCACACGGTCGCCACGATCGCCAGGGTCCCGGTCAGCGTCGCGGCCGGAACGCGGAACGGCCGGTGCAGGTCGGGACGGCTGCGGCGCATCGCGATCATCGCCGCCGACACGAACCCGAACGCGAACAGCGTCCCGATCACCACGAGCTGTTCGAGGGTGAGCACGTCCACGGTCTGCGACATCACGACCGCCGCGCCGCCCGCGACCAGGGTGGCGCGCGAGGGGACGCGGTAGCGGCTCATCCCGGCGACGCCGCGCGGCAGCAGCCCGTCGCGGGCCATCGAGAACACCACGCGGGTCAGGCTGATCAGCACCACCAGGATCACGGTGGTCAGCGCGATGACGATGCCGACGTCGACGACCTTGTTCATCGACTGCGCGCCGACGACGTCGAACGCCGCGGTCAGCGGCGGCTTGGCCGGGTCGAGCTGGTCGTAGCGGACCATGCCCACCAGCGCGACCGCGACGGCGACGTACAGCACGATCGACACGAGCATGCTGAGCAGCATCCCGCGCGGGACCTTGCGTGGCGCGTCGTCGGTCTCCTCCGAGGCGGTGGAGATCAGGTCGAAGCCGATGTAGGCGAACACGATCGCCGGGGTGGCGGCGAACACGCCCCAGATGCCGAACGCCTGCGGCGACCCGTCGCCGAGGAACCCGAACAGCGCGTCCAGCATCGTCGGGTCGTCGGTGCCCGCGGGCCGCGACGGCGGCACGAACGGGGTGAGGTTGTCGGCGTTGAAGAACTTCAGCCCGGTCGCCACGGCCAGCCCGACCACGATCAGCTTGGCCAGCACCATGAACCAGAGGGTGCGCAGGCTCATCCGGCCGCCGGTCGCCAGCATGACGATCAGCAGCACCAGGATGCCGAGGGCGAACAGGTCGAAGCCCTTGGGCTGCCCGATGATCCCGGCCAGCCAGTCCGGCACCGGCACCGAGAAGTCGGCGAGCACCTGCGCCGCGTACAGCGACCAGGCGCGGGCGACGACCGAGGCGGCCAGCAGCAGCTCCAGGATGAGCGCCCAGCCGACCACCCAGGCCCAGACCTCGCCGAAGGCGACGTAGCTGAAGGAGTAGGCGCTGCCCGCCACCGGGACGATCGACGACATCTCGGCGTAGGCGAGGGCGGCCAGCAGGCACACGGCCCCGGCCACCAGCAGCGAGACGATGACGGCGGGCCCGGCGTTGCTGGCGGCCTGCTGACCGGCCACCTTGAACACGCCCGCACCGATCATGACGCCGAGACCCAGCACGATGAGGTCGCGGGTGCGGTAGACGACGCGCAGCCGATGGCGGCCGCCGTAGAGCTGTCCGGTCGCCTGCTCCACCGGCAGGCGCCGCAGCATGGTGTTACGCATGCGGATGTCCCCAGGTCATAGGAGTTCCCCCAGGCCTGAACCCGCGCCGCTGTTCGCGAGAAGTGGCTCTTGAAGTTCTTAAGCGTTCCCCATGAAAGGGTAAAATCGCAATGTTTTCTGGCATTTTGCTTCCGGGTTGTTGTGATCGCTGGAGCCCGTGCGGTCGCGATGGCACAGTGAGCGCATGGAACGGCCCCCCACCCCCGTCACCCTGCTGGACGTGCGCGTCACCGAGCGCGACGACGGCTCGGCGCTGTACTTCTACCGGCTGCACCGTTCCGGCCGGCTGGAGCACGACTGCTCGGTGGAGGTCTCCCAGCCCCGCGTCGGGAGCCTCAGCGAACGGCTCGCCGCCGCGCGGCGCGACGAGACCCCCGAGGAACGGCTGACCGAGCACGCCCACGCGCTGTACCGCGCCCTGTTCCCCTACCCGCCCGGCCGCGAGCCCGACCTGCTGGCCCGGCTGCGGACCTCCCCGGAACCGGTGCTGGTGCGCACCAACGAGACCGTCGTGCCCTGGGAGCTCCTCCATGACGGGACGGGGTTCCTGCCGCTGACCCGCGACCTGGAGCGGTTCCCCGACGGGCGGCTGCTCGGCGACCAGCTCCCGGTGCCCGACGCGGCCGTGCGGGAGATGCTGGACCGGGCGTTCGACCTGGCGGCGGGGCGGAGGCTGGTGACCTCCTCGCACCTGCTGCTGAGCCTGGTCACCGCCGACGGGCTGCGGCCGGCGCTGGCCGGCCGGGTCGGCGCGGACCGCCTGGAGAGGATCGCCGACCGGCTGCGGCGGACCGCCGACCGCGCCTCCGCGCACGGGACCGGCGACCCGATCATGTCCGACACCGTGCTGCGGGTGATGTCGGCCGCCGAGCGCCGGGCCGCCGAGCGGGGCCGGATCGACATCGGGCTGCAGGACGTCGCCGAGGCGTTCGCGCGGATCGACGGCGGGACCGCCGCCCGCGCCGTGGCCGACTGCGGCGTGACGCCCTGGCGGCTGCTGTCGGCCGAGGAGGAGCCGTCGCTCGACCGGCTCGACGACGGCGTCCGCGCGGCCCTGCGCGTGGCGCACCTGCTGGCGCGGGCGCAGGGCCACCGGGTCGTCGCCAGCTACGACCTGCTGCTCGGCTTCGCCCTCACCGACGGGCCCGCGCTGCGCGCCGCGCTCGCCGCGCAGGGCGGACCGGGCGAGGCGGCGCTGGAGGCGCTGACCTCCGGCCTCGACCCGCACCCCGGCGAGCTGTCCGAACGCACCCTGGGCGCGGTCCGCCGCGCCGCCGACGAGGAGGGGGTGCTGCGCGCCCTGCTCTCCGACGAGGAGTCCGCCGCCCACGCGCTGCTCAGCCAGCTCGGCGTGGACGTGCGGGCCCTCATCCGGGATCTCGACCGGCGGGATCCCGCTCGGCGGGACCGGGACCGTCGGGACCCGGACCGGCGGAACCCCGATCGCCGGCCTCCCGATCCGGGGAGCCGTCGAGGAGGCTGAGGCCGCGCCCGGCGAGCGCGTCGCCGGGCCGGCGCTCCCGGACCGCCTCCCACTGGCGGCGCGCCTCCCGCCGGTCGCCGAGCCGCAGCGCCGCCAGCGCCAGCGCGTTGCGCGCCTCCACGTCGGCGGGGAACCACGCCACCACGGCGGCGAACCGGTCGCGGGCCGCCGCGTCCCGGCCCTCCCGCGCCGCCGCCAGCCCCTCGTTGAACAGCCGCGCCGCGTGCGCGGTCACCCGGACGTGACCGCGCACCGGCGTCCCGCACCCGGCGCAGTCCTCGGCGTCGGGCGGGTTGCCGGCGCCGCAGCGGGGCAGCGGGCACCGCACCGGGGCGTCCCCGCCCACCGGCCCGCCCGCCGGGTCGGTCACCGGCCCCGCCACTCGTCGGCCCCGGGGGTGTCCTCGACCCGCTTGCCGCCGCCCGCCGGGCCGGTGGAACGGCCGGTGAGCAGGTTCTTCAGCTGCGCCAGCCGGTGGTGCAGCCCGGCCGCCGAGTCCGCCACGCCGCGCGGGTCCTGCTCGATCCGCGTGCCCAGGTCGTGGAAGCGGCCCTCGATCTGCGCGGCCTCGGCGTACAGGTCGCTCCGCCCCGCGCCGGACGCCAGCCGCTTGACCTCGGCGACCTCCCGCAGCCCGATCCCGACCGACGCGGCCGCGCGCTGCACGTCGCCGCCCTCGGACTGGGGCTGCGCCCGCCGGTAGACCGTGGCCATGTGGTCCAGGTAGCTCTGCAACTGCCGGATCACCTCGCCCCAGGCCCGCTGGTCGGAGGCGCGGTGGGCGGCCTCGCCCTGGGCACGCTGCGCCTCGATCGCCCGCGCCATCTCCCGCGCGTCGTAGGGCCGGTCGAGCTGGGCGGAGTTGCGGTCCAGCCAGGTGTTGAGCTCCACGCAGTCGGCGACCATCTGGTCGAACTCGCCCCGGGGCGGCTCCAGCGCCTCGGCGGGCGTCCCGGCCTGCCCCAGCAGCTCCTCCAGCTGCTCGAACTCGTGCACCGCCTGGTCGCGGTCCCCGATCGACAGCGCCTCCGCCAGCGCCTTGCGGGCCATCCGCCGCTTGATGTCGAAGGTGGCGCGGTCACCGGGCGGCAGGAACGCCGCCGCCTCCTCCAGCCCGCGGTCCAGCTCGGCGATCTCGGCGTCGGTCGGCACCGGCCGCTCCGGCGGCAGCTCCACCGCCGCCTCGAACCCGGTCTCGCCGATCGCGCCGCGCACCGTGATGAACGAGTGCCGGTCCATGCTCAGGCTGAACCGCACCGGGGTGCCGCGCGGGGTGGCGCCCGGCACCGGCACCTTGATCACCTGGATCTGCTTGCTCTGCTGGTACAGCGGGAACAGCACCAGCTCGGTGTCGCCGGGATGCTGGAAGGTGAACTCGGCGACCGTCGGCAGCTCCTGCATCGCGGGCACCAGCTCGCGCCGGTAGGCCCGGCCGCCGCGTTCGACCTCCAGCAGCACGGCCTTGGTGGAGATGGCGGTGTTGGCGGGGCCGGGCAGCCGCCGTTCGGCGTCGTCGCTGTGCCGGATGGGACGCCCGACGGTCGCCACGTGCTCGTCGTCGGCGTCCAGGATCTCGAACGAGAAGTGCGACTCCGCCCCCGGCTCCAGCGGCACGCGGGTGAACGCGAACGCGCCCGACGCCTTGATGTCGGCCTCGTCCTGGTCGCCGTCGGGGGTGTTGAGCAGCACCCGCCCGCCCGCCAGGTCCGCGCCGCCCAGGGACTCCACCGTCCCGCCGATGTGGGTGCGGGTCGCGCCGGTCGCCGACGCGCCCCGGAACGACACCCGTACGCGCCGGTCGCCGTCGTAGACCTGCACGCCGCCGACCACGGCCGCGCGGATCGCCGCGCCCAGCGCCACGATCGTGTCGACCTTGTCGTACAGCGGCTCGTCGCAGCGCGCCCCCGCGCACAGCCGCTCGGCGACGGTCTCGCGGACCAGCGGCATGTGCGTGGAGCCGCCCGCCAGGATGACCTGGTCGATGTCGGCGAGCGACACCCCGGCCTTGGCGCGGGCGCGGTCCAGCGCCTCGTGGCAGTAGGGGATGGTGCGGTCGATCAGCGGGCGGGCCACCTCGTCCAGGTCGGTCCGCTCGAACATCGCCTCGATGATCACGGGGTTGCCGAGCTTGTCGCGCAGCCGCCCGGCGTCGCGCAGCATGTACTCGCTGGACTGCGACAGGCCCTTCTTGACGCCCTCGGCCAGCAGCTTGAGCTGGCTGAACCGCAGCCGGTCCTCCGGGTCGCCCGCCGGGTCCAGGTCCAGGGCGTAGCCCTCGTGCGCCAGCATCTCCTGGAGGCGGCGGGCCAGGGCGGTGTCGATGTCGTCGCCGCCCAGGCGGTTGTTGCCGCTGATGCCCAGCACCTCGTACACCCCGGCGCTGGCCCGCACCACGCTGACGTCGAACGTGCCGCCGCCCAGGTCGTACACCAGGAACGTGCCGTCGCGGGTCTTGGTCTGCCAGCAGAAGTAGCAGGCCGCGGCGGTCGGCTCGTGCAGCAGGTCCAGGACCTCCAGCCCGGCCAGCTCGGCGGCGCGGCGGGTCGCGTCGATCTGCGGCTGGTCGAAGTAGGCGGGCACGGTGACCATCGCGCGGTCCACCACCCAGGTCGTGTCGGCGGTGGCCAGCCCGGCGACGTCCTCCTCGATCTGCCGTTTCATCTCGGCGAGGATCGCCGCCGACACCTCCTCGGGCCGCATCGGCCGCCCCGACAGGTCCACGGTCGCGGTGCCGCCCATCAGCCGCTTGACCGACCGCACCGGCTCGGGCGGGTTGCCGACCCGCAGGACCGCCTTGCGCCCGACGACCAGATCGCCGCCGACCGGGTCGCGCCACACGCAGCTGGGGGTGGTCGGCGACTTGGACACCCGGTCCCGGTGAATGACGATCTCGGTGTCGGTGGGGTCCATCACGGCGACCGCGCTGTTGGTGGTGCCGAGGTCGATCCCGACCGCCTTGCTCACGGTCTGCGTCATCGCTATCGCTGCTCCTCGTCGGGGGGTTCGTTCGGGGGCGGGGCGCCCATGGTGACCTGGCCGGGCCGCACGACCGTGCCGCGGTGCAGCACGACGACCTCGTGGGTCTCGGCGACGACCGGGGCGGGGTACTCGGGCGCGTGCCGCCAGCCGATCACCTCGACCCGGTCGGCGACCTCCGCCAGCGGCAGCCCGACCGGGTCCTGCACGGTCACGCCGCCGCCGCGCAGCGCCTCCAGCATCTGGTCCTTCAGGACCCGCAGCTCCTTGTGGACCAGGCCGAGCCCGGCCTCGCGCAGCGCGTCGGCACGGCGTTCCAGCGCGGCGGCGAACTGCGCGACCAGCACACCCTGCTCGACGGCCACCACGAGCGCGTCGCTGGCGGCGTCCCGGGCCCGCCCGCGCTCGGCGCCCAGATCGTCCCGGTAGCGCCGCAGCACGGCCCGCAGCTCCTTGACGGGCGACTCGAAGTCGCCGTCCCCGGGCACGGAACGCTCGGCGAACGCCTCCCACCCGTACGGCTCCGCCACGGAGGGGCGCTCATCCGAAGAGGACATCGGTCACCTCCAGCGGCGGGTCGCCGGGACCCGGGGGGACGGGGGCGGCGCGGACCCCCTCGGCCAGGTCCACCGGCGGGGGCTCCAGCAGGCCGTCCAGCACCAGGCCGAGGATCGCGGCCAGGTCGAAGTCGGCGGTGCGCAGCTCCTCGGCGGCCCGCTTGAGCGCCTTGGTGTTGGCGGGGCGGCGGCGGTGGCGGCGCGCGAAGTCCTCCCACTCCTCGTCGCGGTAGGCCGCGCCGGGCACCTCCAGCAGCTCGTGGACGCGCCGGGTCTCGGGGGAGCCGAGCAGCTCGCGGACGGCCCAGCCGCACAGGGCGCGCCGTTCCTCGGTGTCGGCGAGGTCGGACAGCTCCCGGCCGCGCGCCACGACCGTGTCGCGGTCGGCGTCCGGGGAGAGCCCGAGAACGTGGAAGGGGTTGGGTCTGGCCTCGTTCTTCACGTGATGCCCGCCACTCGTTTGATGTCGTCGAGGTTGCCGCGCGCCGCCGAGTTGCCGGGATCGAGGTCGATCGCCTCGTGCAGCAGGGCCACCGCCTCGTAGGCGGCGATGGGGAGCCGCCCGGGGGCGCTGCCGGGGGCCATGGCCGCCTCGACCTGGTTGACGGCCCAGGCGTTCAGCACGCCCGACAGCGACCGGGCGACGAACGCGCGGTCGTCGGCGGAGTCGGCCAGGGCGAGGGCCTGGCGCAGGTCGGTCACGGCCGGTTCCAGGGACATTCCGCGCACCGACCCGCGGTCGGAGGCCCCGATCACCGTGTTGGCGTACGCCATGCCGCGGCCGAGGTGCGCCTCCAGGCGCAGCTTCCGCGCGGTCGCGTGGAACCGCGACGCGGGCGGGATCGCCTCCAGGTCGCGCAGCACCCGGTCGTAGTGCTGGGACTCCAGGTTGCGGCGGGCGTCGCGCAGCACGCCGAAGGTGCCCTCCTCGGCGGCGTAGCCGGTCATGTCGCGGATGAACGCCGTCACGTTCGGGTCGGCGGGCGCGATCCGGCGCGCCGCCTCGCCCTCGGCGAGCGCGGCGGCGAACCGGCCCTGCCCGGCCAGGGCGTCGCCGTGCCGCAGGCGGCTCTGCACCAGCAGCTCGGCGGCGTTGTCGTTGTCGCGGTTCCAGCGCAGCGCCTCCTCGTAGGCGGCGATGCAGTCGGGGTCGCCGTCGGCGACGACGCCGCGGAACAGGTGGTGGATCGACAGCGCGCGGTTCTCCGGCAGGTGGCCCCGGTCGGGGACGCAGTGCGGGGCGAGCCGGTCGGCGAACTCGCGGGCCGACTCCAGCACCCGCCGCAGCCCGTCCGCGTCCTTGCGGGAGTACAGGCAGTAGCACCAGTCGTTGTGCCAGCCCAGCCCGGTGGACAGCAGGCCGGGCTCCGGGACGTCGAGGCGCGCGAGCGGGGCCAGCGTGGCGATGGCGTTCTCGTAGTCCTCGGGGATCCCTTCGGGGAGCCGGGCGATGGCCTCGGGGTCGGTGAGCCGGGACCGCGCCCTGTCGACCAGGTCGGCGCACCAGCGGTCGAGCGCGGCGGACGCCTGGCGTCGCGGGCCGGTCGTGTCGGCGGTGACGGCGGCCGGGACGCCGAGGTCGTTCAGCAGCGCGGCGAGGGCGGCCGGGCCGGAACGGCAGGCCTCCAGGCAGCGCAGGTGCAGCCGGGCCGCGTCGGAACGGCCCGCCGCGAGGGCGTGCGCGCCCTGCGCGGCGTGCAGCCCGACGAGCTCGCCGGTGATCTGGTCGCGGGCGGCGGCGTGCTCGGCGGGGACGGGCAGCAGCGCCCACAGGCCGGTGGCGACGGCCAGGTCCTCGCCGACCTCGCCGCTCCGGGCGATCTCGGCCAGGGCGCGTTCGCGGTACAGCACGGCCAGGTCGTGCAGGAGGGGGACGTCGGCGGCGCGTGCGGCCAGGCAGCGCCGCCACCGGCGGGTGATCGCGGGGCGGTCGTGGTCGAGCAGCGCTTCGCGCAGCGCGGGCTCGGCCTCGACGACGGCCTCCAGCGGGCGGTGGCGTCCGGCGCGTTCGGGCTCGTCGGCGGGGTGGCGGGGGAACAGGTGCTCCAGCAGCCGTTCCACGCACATGTGGAGTTCCAGCCCGTGCGCCAGTTCCTCGATGAGCCGCCCGGAGGGCGCCTTGGCCATCAGTCCTCCCACCGTGCGCGCAGCGAACCCGTGGTGGCCAGCGACCGCATCTCCTCGAAGTGGACCAGGGCCTTGGCGACCTGCCCGCTCGCGGCGGCCTGCCGGTAACGCAGGTCGGCGCGGTTCCACTCGGCGGTCAGGATCCTCCGCCGCGCGGCGGAGGAGGCGGCGAGCCGCTCCTCGTACACGCGGCGGATCTCGGCGACCTCGTCCTCGTCGGGCAGGAACTGGCTCGGTTCCTGGCCGTCGAGGATCCTGGCGGCCCCGCGCAGCAGCCGCGCCGCCTCCAGGGCGCCGCCGTCGCGGTGGGCGACGACCGCGCGGTGGCACAGGTAGCCGCCGTACTCCTCGCGGACGGCCGGGTCGTCGGTGCCGCGCAGCGCCGCCCGCCACGCCTTGTCGGCGGTCTGGTGGTCGCCGACGGCGGTGGCGCAGCGGGCCAGCGTGAGCGGGTCGAACCCGTCGTCGGCGGCGGCCCGCCGGACCAGCGCCGACAGTTCGCGGGGGCGCGCGCCGCCGCCCTGGCCGGGCGCCGCGCACAGGGCGGGCAGCGCGCGGCCGAGGTCGACGAGCCGGGTGACGTCGTAGTGGGGCAGGGCGCGCAGCAGCAGCGTCCGGCACCGCTGCGGGTCGGTCCCGGCCAGCGCCGCCGCCTGCGCCGTGGCGAGCAGCGCGGTCAGCGGCGCGGGAAGGCCCTCGGGGGGTTCGGCGTCATCGGGCTCCCCGGCGAGCGCGGCGGCCAGCAGGTCGCGGATCGGCTGCTCGACGGGCCCGGCGGCGGGGGCGTCGCGGAGCGCGGTGAGGGCCGCGCCCCGGTCGCCGGCGGTGAGGGCCCGGCGCGCGGCGGTCAGCGCGCCGGGGAACCCCGCGCCGCGGACGAGGCCGTTCAGGCGGTGGATCTCGGGGTGGTCGTGGGCGGCGGCGAGCCCGGCGAGCAGGTCGGCGAACGGGCCCCGCTCGTGCTCGGCGGCGCGCAGGCAGGCACCGGCGAGCGCGGCG
>NZ_BCQR01000204.1 GCF_001552175.1 Actinomadura kijaniata NBRC 14229 | reverse complement strand
CGCCACCCGCCGGTCGCCCAGCGGGGCCAGCCGCCGCCGCAGGCCGACGGCGGGCGGGGCGGGCACGGGGGGCAGCCACAGCGCGACGGCCAGCGCGGCGACGGCGGCCAGCGCGGTGACGAACCAGATCGTCCCCCGCCACGACACGGCCTCGCCGAGCAGCGTGCCGAGCGGGACGCCCAGCGCGGTGGAGGACACCAGCCCGACCGACACGTACGACAGCGCGCGGCCCCGGTGCTCGGGAGCCGCCAGGGCGGCGGCGGTCGCCCCGGCGGCCGGGGTGAACATCGCCGCTCCGGCCGCGGCGACCGCTCGGGCGGCCAGCACCCAGCCGTAGCCGGGCGCCAGGGCGGTGGCGGCGTTGCCGAGCGCGAGCACCACCAGCCCGGTCAGCAGCACCCGCCGCCGGGGCCAGGCGCCGGTCGCGGCGGCCATGACGGGTGACAGCAGCGCGTAGGCCAGGGCGAACACGGTCACCAGCTGGCCCGCCGCCGGGACGCCGACCCCCAGCGAGCCGGCGATGCCGGGCAGCACGCCCGCGACGACGAACGCGTCGGTCCCGATGGCGAACGTTCCGCCCGCCAGTACGAGCGCCCGCGCCGGGACGCCTCCGCGCGGCGCGGGAACGGCCGTGGCGGCCACGGGGGACGGGCGGGGTGGTGAGGTCATGGGCACTCCAAAAACGGTACCGATCAGTTCCGTTTGTGGACGGTACTGATCGGTACCGTTTCTGGTCAAGGTCGGCTATCGTGGGCGGCATGCCGACCCGTGCCCGTGACCGGCTCCTGCAGGCCGCCGAGGAGCTCTTCTACGCCGAGGGGATCCGCGGGGTGGGCGTGGAACGCCTGCTGGCGGCGTCCGGGGTGGGCCGCGCGTCGTTCTACCGGCACTTCGCCGGGAAGGACGACCTGGTCGCGGCGGTCCTGCGGGAGCGCGACGAGAGGTGGCGTCGCGAGCTGGACGCGGAGGTCGCCGCGCGCGGGGGCCACCCCCTCGCCGTGTTCGACGTGATGGCCGGGCGGTTCGGGCGGGAGGACTTCCACGGCTGCTCGTTCGTCAACGCCATGGCCGAGACCGGCGACCGCGACCACCCCGTCTACGCGCTGGCCGAGGAGCACAAGCGCGCCGTCGCCGACTTCTTCGGGCGGCTGCTGGCGGACTCCGGTCATCCCGCCGACGGGGCCGGGCGCGAGGAGCTGGCGCAGCGGCTGGTGCTGCTGCTGGACGGGGCGATCGTCACCGCGCTGCGCGACCGTTCCGCCCGCCCCGCCCTGCGTGCCCGGGCGATCGCCGAACTGCTGCTCGCCCAGGACGCGGAGCTCAGCCCGTCCGGCTGAGGTGGCGCAGGGCCAGCAGGCCGCCGACGCCGGGCACGGCGGCCCGCCACCGGGTTCCGGCCGTGGCCGGGACGAGCCAGGTCGCGGCGAGGGTGGCCAGGTAGGCGGTGCCGTGCACCGGCCCGCCGAGCGAGGTGATCACTTCGGTGTGGACGGTCGCCAGGTTGACCAGCAGGAGGGCCAGCGAGAGCGCCTCGACGGCGGCGGCGACGCGGAGTGCGCGCATCGGTCACGCCCCCGTGGTGGAGCCGGGGCGGACGATCATCAGGACGGTGACGGTCGCCCACAGCAGGTTGAACACGCCGGTCATCATGGACAGCCGGGTGGCCGTCGCGCGCGTCACCACCGTGTCCGTCCCCGTGCCCGTCGCGGCCAGCAGGCGCTGCTGGCCGGGCAGGATGGCCCCCACCAGCAGGATCGCGGCGACCGTGGTCAACGCGATCGACGTCACCAGCCAGGCGTCGCCCAGCACCCCCATGCGGGCGCCGGTGGCCGCGCCGAACGCCGGGACGGCGACGCCCACCACGGTGTAGCCGCGGCAGACGCGGTACAGGAACGCGGCCGTGCCGGGTGACTCCCGCGCGTACCGGGGGAACAGCGAGGCGGCCACCGCGACCGGCCCGATCGCCAGGATCGCCGCCAGGACGTGGATCGACAGCAGCAGTTTGGTCATGCGGGCTCCTTGAGTAGGTCGCCAATATGTTGGCTACCAATACATAGCACGCCAACACTTCGGTTGTGTAGGCTGCCTACTCATGAAGGGTGATGCGGTGCGCGGGCATCTGGACGGCCTGCTGCTGGCCGCGCTGGAGTCGGGTCCGCTGCACGGTTACGCGATCATCGCGGCGGTGCAGGAGCGCAGCGGCGGCGCGCTGGAGCTACGGACCGGGACGGTGTACCCGGCGCTGAACCGGCTGGAGCGGCTCGGCCTGCTGCGCAGCGGATGGCAGGCGATGGGCGAGCGCAAACGGCGCTGCTACGAGCTGACCGACGCCGGCCGGCGCTCCCTGGCCGAGGAGCGCAGCGCCTGGCGCGCGTTCACCGCCGCCGTCGGCGCGGTGCTGGACCCCGGGCCCGCGACATGACCGCGCCCGCGATCGAGGAGCACGTCACGGCGCTGGCGTCGGCGCTGCGCGGCCCGGCGCGCGTCCGGGACCGGATGGTGCGGGAGGCGCGCGACGGCCTCCTCGACGCGGCCGACGCCCTCGCGGCCGAGGGGCTGCCGGACGACGAGGCCGCCCGCCTGGCGGTGCGCGACTTCGGCGCGGTCGAGGAGATCGCCCCCGACTTCCAGCGGGAGCTGGCCGTCGCCCAGGCGCGCCGCACCGCCGGGACGGTCGCGCTCGTCGTCCCGTTCCTGGTGGCCTGCTGGACGATGGTGGGCGACCCCGGCCCGGGAACGGCGTCCCTGGTCGCCGGGCTGCTGGCCGTTTACGCCGGGGGCGTCGCGGTCGTCACGGCCGTGCTCGCCGCCGCCGCGCTGGCCGCGACCGGCACGGTCGCCCGCCGCCTGCCGGACCCGCACCGCCTGCCGGAGCTGGTCGCCTGGACGGGCACCACGGCGGGCGCGGCGCTGGGCGTCGGGGCGCTGGCCGTCACGGTCTCGGCCCTGCTGACGGCGGACTGGCGGCTGGCCGCCCTCACCGGGGCCCTGACGCTGGTCTCGCACGCCAGGGTCGCCGCGTCGGCCCGCGCCTGCCGCACCTGCGCCCGCCTGGCCCCCTGACGTCAGGAGGCGCAGCCTGGGCCGCCGACGCGCCGAGCGCGACGGCGAGCAGGGGAGCGGCGAGGGCGAGCGTGCGGAACATGCGCATGGGATGACTCCTTGAGGGGGCGGCCGCCGCCGGAACCTTAACGATCTTCAGTGCCCCGCGCCGGGGGCTGACGCAGTGCCACCAGACCGGCGCTCGTGCGGACGTGGAGGATCCCGTCACCGGGCAGCACCGCCAGCCCGTGTTCGAGGTACTGATCCCCGAGAGGGGCGAGGTGGACGGGATGGAGCACCTCCGCACCGGTCTCCACGATCCAACGCGGGGCGCCGGCCGCCGTGTCGAACGCCGACACCGTGCCCGTCGTGGCGGCGACGTGGACGACACCGCCCGCCACCACCGGTGGACCGACGCAGGAGCCGAACGGCCGGACCCGGCGGGGTCGAACGGCTCATCGGTGCGGGCCGGGTCCCCGACCGCCCGGGACTCCCGCCCGTCAACCGGACTTCCGGCCCCCCGGATGATCGCTCAGAGCGAACGTTGCTGAGGAAATTATTTCGTGCTCCGTTTTCTTGAGTGTGTATGACTCAACCTGAGTCGCCCGAACACGGACTTGGAGCTGAAGCATGAGCGAGACCCTGACGCTGCCGGTGCTGCCTCTGGACGACGGGGCCGTTCTGCCGGGCATGGTCGTTCCGCTGGACCTGTCTGAGGGCGAGGTCCGCGCCGCCGTCGAGGCCGCCCGGGCCGTCGCGCGGCCCACCGGCCCGGGCATCCGCTCGGCCGCCAAGCCGCGCGTGCTGCTGGTGCCCCGCCGCAACGGGCAGTACACGGCGGTCGGGACCCTCGGCGTGATCGAGCAGGAGGGGCGGCTGCCCGGCGGCGAGCCGGGGGCCGTCGTGCGCGGGGTGTCCCGCGTGCGCATCGGGCAGGGCACCACCGGACCCGGCGCGGCGCTGTGGGTGGAGGGCGTCCAGATCGAGACGCCGCCGGCCACCGGCCGCGCGAACGAGCTGGCCAAGGAGTACAAGGGCCTGGTCAGCGCCATCCTGCAGAAGCGCGGCGCGTGGCAGGTCGTGGACGTGGTGCAGCAGATCGACGACCCGTCGACGCTGGCCGACAACTCCGGCTACGCGCCCTACCTGACCGACGACCAGAAGATCCAGGTCCTGGAGACCCCCGACGTCGTCGAGCGGCTCACCCTGGTGATCGGCTGGGCGCGGGAGCACCTGGCCGAGCTGGACGTCGCCGAGACGATCCGCAAGGACGTCCAGGAGGGCATGGAGAAGACCCAGCGCGAGTACCTCCTGCGGCAGCAGCTGGAGGCCGTCCGCAAGGAGCTCGCCGAGCTCAACGGCGACCCGGCCGACGAGGAGGACGACTACCGCGAGCGCATCGAGGCCGCGAACCTGCCCGAGAAGGTCCGCGAGGCGGCGCTCAAGGAGGTCGACAAGCTGGAGCGCTCCTCCGACGCCTCCCCCGAGGGCGGCTGGATCCGCACCTGGCTGGACACCGTCCTCGACATCCCGTGGAACGAGCGCAGCGAGGACTCCTACGACATCGCGGGCGCGCGGGCGATCCTGGACGCCGACCACACCGGTCTCGACGACGTCAAGGAGCGCATCATCGAGTACCTGGCCGTGCGCAAGCGGCGCGAGGAGCGGGGCCTCGGCGTCGTCGGCGGGCGGCGCAGCGGCGCGGTGCTGGCGCTGACCGGTCCTCCCGGGGTCGGCAAGACCTCCCTGGGCGAGTCGATCGCGCGGGCGATGGGACGTGAGTTCGTGCGCGTGGCGCTCGGCGGCGTCCGCGACGAGGCCGAGATCCGCGGCCACCGGCGCACCTACGTCGGCGCGCTGCCCGGCCGGATCGTGCGCGCCGTCCGCGAGGCGGGGTCGATGAACCCGGTCGTGCTGCTGGACGAGATCGACAAGGTCGGCTCCGACTACCGGGGCGACCCGACCGCCGCGCTGCTGGAGGTGCTGGACCCCGAGCAGAACCACACGTTCCGCGACCACTACCTGGAGGTGGAGCTCGACCTGAGCGACGTGCTGTTCGTGGCGACCGCCAACGTGGTCGAGGCGATCCCCGGCCCGCTGCTGGACCGCATGGAGCTGGTGGAGCTGGACGGCTACACCGAGCACGAGAAGGTCACCATCGCCCGCGACCACCTGGTCCCGCGCGAGCTGGAGAAGGCCGGGCTGGACGGCGAGGAGGTGACGTTCACCGAGGCGGCGCTGCGCAGGCTGGCCTCCGAGTACACGCGGGAGGCCGGGGTGCGCTCCCTGGACCGCGCCGTCGCCCGCGTCCTGCGCAAGGTCGCGGCGAACGTGGCCCTGGACCGGTCCGCCCTGCCGCTGACCGTGGACGCGCCGGACCTGAAGGAGTACCTGGGCCGTCCCCGGTTCACGCCGGAGGCGGAGCTCAGCCGGTCCGAGCGGCGCACGGCCGTCCCGGGCGTGGCGACCGGCCTGGCCGTGACCGGCGCGGGCGGCGACGTCCTCTACATCGAGGCGTCGCTGGCCGACCCGGAGACCGGCGGGACGGGCGTGACGCTCACCGGCCAGCTCGGCGACGTCATGAAGGAGTCGGCGCAGATCGCGCTCAGCTACCTGCGGTCGCGCGGGGCCGAGCTGGAGCTGCCGGTCGGCGACCTGAAGGACCGCGGGGTGCACGTCCACGTCCCGGCCGGGGCCGTGCCCAAGGACGGGCCGAGCGCGGGCATCACGATGACCACCGCCCTCGCCTCGCTGCTGTCGGGCCGCCCGGTCCGGCCGGACGTGGCGATGACCGGTGAGGTGTCGCTGACCGGCCGGGTCCTGCCGATCGGCGGCCTGAAGCAGAAGCTGCTGGCCGCCTCCCGGCTCGGGATCACCACCGCGATCGTGCCCAAGCGCAACGAGCCGGACCTGGAGGACGTGCCCGCCGAGGTGCTGGAGAGCATGACCGTCCACACCGTCAGTGACGTCCGCGAGGTCCTGGACCTGGCGCTGGAGCCCGCCCGGCAGGTCGTCGCGGTCTGACCCGCGGGGACGACGGGGCCGCCTCTCCCCGGAGGGGCGGTCCCGTCGTGTTTATCTCCCCTCACAGTGGTTAGGCGGCCGGGTGGGAGCGAGAACGACCACGTCGTGGGGGAGGGACCTCATGCGGGACCACGAGTTCCTGGCCCGGGTCCGCGAGCGGGGCGGGTACGCCGACCAGGACGAGGCGCGCCGGGTCACCGTCGCGGTGCTCCAGGTGCTGGCCGAGCGCGTCACGGCGGGGGAGGCCAAGGACCTGGCCGCGGAACTTCCCGGTTCGCTGGCGGGGGCGCTGGCCCCCGGGCGCGGGTCGGCCGACCGGTTCGGCGTCGAGGAGTTCTGCCGCCGGGTGTCCGGACGCCTCGGGGACGGCTCCCGCGCCGCCGAGCGGGACGCCGGCGCGGTGCTGAGCACCGTGGCCGACGCCGTCCCGCCCGGCGAACTCGACCATCTCACCGGCCGGCTCCCGTCCGGCTACGCCGCGCTGTTCGGCCGGGCCGGGCTCGGAGCCTGAAGGAGACCGCCATGACCGTCACGAAGTTCCAGGACCTGCCGCTGGCCGACCGGGACCGCGAGTGGGACGGCCCGGCCGCGGAGAAACGCGTCCGCGCCTGGGCCGACGCCGAGGACGAGCCGAACGCCGCCTACCGCGACGCGCACCTCTGGTATGACGGCGACAAGCCCGACAACTTCACCAGCTACAAGCTGCCGATCGCGGACGTGGTCGGCGGGAAGCTCAAGGCCGTCCCGCGCGGGATCTTCGCCGCCGCGGCCGTGCTGGACGGCGCCCGCGGCGGCGCGGACCTTCCGAAGGACGAGATCTCCAGGGTCAAGGCCCACCTGGCCAAGTACTACGCGAAGATGGACGAGACCCCGCCCTGGGACGAGTGACACCGGGCCGCGGCGCCGCCCGGCCATGATGGGCGGATGAAGATCCGGTGCGTGTGCGGGGCGGTCATCGTCGACCAGAGCGACTTCCTCCCGGACAAGGCGCGGCTCATCGCCGACCGGGACTGGGAGGACGTCCTCCATCCCGAGGGCGACGCCCCGCTCGAACGGGTCCGGGAACGGGCCTGGAGGTGGAGCCGCTCGCTGTGGCAGTGCGCCGCGTGCGGCCGGCTCTACGTCGACGACCGGAACGGCCGCCCGCACCGTTTCGACCCGGCGGAGGCCGACGTCCCCCGGGACCTGCTCGGCTCGGTCCACGGGGAACGCTGGAAGGGCCACCTGCGGGGGTACTGGCGCGCCTCGCGGCCCGGGGCGCCGGGCGACCTCTGGTGGTCGTGCGGGGCGGACGACGAGGGGTTCGAGGAGTTCACCTCCCGGGAGGCGCTGGAGAGGCGTTACCGGGAGGTGTTCGCACGCCTGCGCTCGCTGGACATCCTGCGTTCGGCGCTGCTCAGCGAGGGGGAGCGCACGGTCCACCGGTGGCCCGAGGCCGCCCCGGGCCGGGTCACCCCAGGCTGAGGCCGACGGCCCACATCCCCGCGCTCGCCACGCCGGCCAGGGACAGCAGGCACCCGAGCGCCATCCGGGCGTTCTCCCCGGGGCGGCGGACCGCGGCCAGCACGCCGAACGCCGCGACGACGACCCCGAGCAGTCCGAGCCCGCCCCAGCCGACGCCGCGCCACCGGAGCCGGTCGAGCGCTCCGGTGTCGGCGCGCACCGCCTCGGCGCCGGGCCCGCCGGACGCCGGCAGCCGCGCGGGGTAGGCGCCGCCGGGGTCCACGCCGTCGGTGTCGTGCTCGTCGAAGGGACGCACGTACCGCCGCGTGACCCGGCCGTCGTCGGAGCGGAACGTTCCCGAGCAGAACCGGGACGACCGGATCCTGTCGCACGCGTCCACGGTGTACCGGCCGGGAACGCCCCGGTCGACGACCGCCCGCGCGTCCAGGTACTTGCCGGAGAACCCCGTCCACCCGGTGAAACCGAGCGCGAGCCCGACGATGAGCGGGACGACGGCCCGCTTCCACCGTGCCTCCTGGCGCCCGTCCGTCCGCTGGTCCATGTCCCTCGCTCCCACCGCCGCGGTGGTGGGAGCGTACTGGAGCGGAAGGCGCGGTGGTCCGGTCGGCCCCGGGCCCTCCTCGGTGGGCGGCGCCGTGCGCCTCCGCCGCAGCTCGTCGACCCCGTCCGGACGCCGTCCGCGATCGTGTCGGGACGGACCGTGCTCCGAGCGCATGAATGTCGGTCAAGCGGGGACCAAGCGTGGGGCAAGGCCCCCTGGGATCCGACGAGACGCGAGGAGCGAAAGGTGACGAGCACGGCGGAGATGCGACACACGACGTCCCGGGAGGAACGCGCCCCCTGGTACGTGGTCCTGCTGCGGATGGCGGGCGTGCTGGTGGCACTGGGAGCGCTGGGGGTGTTCTTCTACTACGCGTTCCGCCTCACCCTGATGCCCGTCCAGGACAACGGCCAGGCCGGCGGCAACCTCCGCCCCGGCAACTCGCTCCGCTTCTACCTGGAACGCCCCACCAGGGAGGCGCTGCTGCAGATCGGCGGGAACGTCCTGCTGCTCGCCCCGCTCGGCGTGCTGCTGCCGTGGATCTCGGTGCGGCTGCGCGGGCTGTTCCGCCTGGCGGTCGTCGTGGCGCTGCTGTCGCTGGCCATCGAGTGCGTTCAGGGCCTGCTGGTGCTGGGGCGCGCGTTCGACATCGACGACGTCATCCTCAACACCGCCGGGGCCGTGCTCGCCTACCTGTTCCTGGGCCGCAGGGTCTCCCGCGCCATGCGCGGCTGACCCGGTGTCGGCTAACGCGGTGTCGGCTAACGCGGTGTCAGCCTGAAGACGCGCAGCTGTCGTTCCACCCGCTCCACGTAGCGGTCGTAGACCGGCCACACCTTCAGCAGCCTCGGCCACACCTCGGCGCGCTCCTCGTCGGAGAGCAGCCGCGCGGTGACCGGGACGGTGCGGCCCCGGAACGACACCTGCGCGTCGGGGTGCTTCAGCAGGTTCCCCGTCCACGCCGGGTGCTTCTCGCGGCCGAAGTTGGAGCCGACCACCACCCACGAGCCGTCCTCGTCGGGCATGCACGCCAGCGGCGTCGTGCGCGGCAGGCCGCTGACCGCGCCGGTCGTGGTGAGCACCAGGCTCGGCACGAGCGCCTGCCCCAGCAGGAACCGCCCGCCCGAGGCCCGGTGCAGCGCCCGGTCGAGCGGCGGCACGATCCTCGGTCCCACCCTGGAGAACCACCGCGCGCCCGACACCCTCGTCATGAGGGGGCCGAACGCGCGCCGCGCGAAGGTCTGCTGGGGCATCGTGAGTCGCTCCTTACCGCCGGGCGCCATCCGCCCGGCCCTGCGGGGATCGAGGTGTCCCGCCTCGGCGAGCCAGCGCAGGGAGTCCGCGACGGTCTCCCGCACCGGCCGCAACGTCAGGTCCAGGGCGGCCAGCGCCGGTTCGTCGTCGGTCGGCACCAGCGTCACCATGAACTCGGCGGCGTCGCGGGTCAGGGGGTAGTCGAACGGCCGCACCCGCTTGGCGGCGTCCAGCAGCGTTCCGGCGCCGAGCAGCGCGCCGCCGGGAACGCGCAGCCGGCGGCACGGCACCCCGGTCAGCGAGTCGCACAGGTCCGCGTACCGCGGCCAGGTGAGATGGTGCCCGCCCAGCAGCCACCGCTCACCGCCCCGGCCGGCCGAGACCGCGCGGGCCAGGGCCTCGCCCAGGTCGCGCACGTCGACGACCGAGACCCCGCCCGGCGGCAGCGGCCACATCCTGCCGAGCGCCCCGGCCATGCCCTCCATGAGCGCGTCCAGCGTCGGCTGGTGCGGCCCGCACACCCCGCCCGGATACACGACGACGACCGGGGCGCCGCCGTCCTGGAGTTCCCGCACGTACCGCTCGGCGGCCAGCTTGGAGCGCCCGTAGTCGTTGCGCGGCGACGCCAGCGGCGAGGCGGCGGTGATGACCGGACCGGCGGGCGGCACGAACACCGCGATCGTCGACACGTGGACCACCGGCGCCAGACCCGCCTCGACCGCGCCGCCCACGACGTTCCGGGTGCCGCGCACGTTCACCTGGAGGAGGTCCGGCCGCGCGCCGCCGGGCGGGGCGGAGGACGGCCGCGCGCCGTTGCCGGGGGAGGCGGGGCCGGTGACGCCGATCGCGGCGGCGGTGTGGATCGCCGCGTCGCAGCCGCGCATCGCCTCGGCGACGGCGGCGGCGTCCAGCATGTCGCCGGGGACCAGCTCGACGTCCTCGGCGGCGACGCCGATCGCGGCGAGCACCTTGGCGGTCTTGCCGGGGTCGCGGACCAGGGCGCGCGGCCGGTGCCCGGCGGCCAGCAGGGCGCGCGCGGTGTAGGAGCCGACGAAGCCGGACGCGCCGGTGAGGAAGACCCGCATGCGAGAAAACTAGCGCTTGTTAGGCATTGGAGGGAACCTCTGGACCCGCCGCGGGGCGGGACTTTTTCGGTCGCCACCATTGCGGGGAAGGGCCCGTCCCGGCCATTGACGGCCCTGGAACGCTCCATCACACTCGGGGCGCACCTACCGCCGACCGGGAGGGGAGCCATGAGGATCGGACTGGCCGGGGCGGGGCGCATCGGAGCGCGTCACGCCGCCGCCCTGTGTCAACTGCCCGAGATCGAGTCGCTGGTGGTGGCCGACGCCGACCCCGCGCGGGCCCGCAAGCTGGCCGCCGGACTCGGCGGGGCCGCCGTCGCGGTGGACCCGGTGGAGGACCTGTTCACCGCCGGGCTCGACGGCCTGGTGGTCGCCGCCGCCTCCGCCGCGCACGCCCCGCTCGTCGGTGCGGCGGTGGCCGCCCGCATTCCGGTGTTCTGCGAGAAACCGCTCGCCACGGACCTTGATGGAACGTTCCAAATCGTGTCCGCCGCCCGCGCCGCCCGGGTCCCGGTACAGGTCGGCTTCCAGCGCCGCTTCGACGCCGGGTACCAGGCCGCCCGCGAGGCCGTCGCCGCCGGGACGCTCGGCTGGCTGCACACCGTCCGCTCCTGCACCCTCGACCCCGCGCCGCCGCCCGCCTCCTACCTGCCCACCTCGGGCGGCCTGTTCCGCGACTGCGTGATCCACGACCTGGACTCCATCCGCCACGTCACCGGCCGCGAGGTCGTCCGGGTCACCGCCGCCGGGGCCAACCGGGGCGACGCGATGTTCCGCGAGCACGGCGACGTCGACACCGGCGCGGCGCTGCTGGTCCTCGACGACGGCACGCTCGGGCTGGTCGCGGCGACCCGCTACAACGCCGCCGGGTACGACGTGCGGCTGGAGCTGTTCGGCTCCAAGGACAGCCTGGCCGCCGGGCTCGACCCGCGCACCCCCGTCACCCCCGTGCCGGGCGACCGGCAGCCGCAGCGCGCCTACGAGGGCTTCCTCGACCGCTTCGCCGACGCCTACGACGCCGAGCTGCGCGCGTTCGTCGAGGTCGCCGCCGGGCGGCGCGCCAACCCGTGCCCGCCCGAGGAGGCGCTGGAGGCGTTCTGCCTGGCCGAGGCGTGCGACCTGTCGCTGCGCGAGGGCCGCGCCGTCGATCCCGCCGAGGTCCGCCGCGCCGCGGGGGTGGCGCGATGAGGGTCGCGGGCGCGCCGATCTCCTGGGGCGTGTGCGAGGTGCCGGGGTGGGGCCACCAGATGGCGCCGTCCCGCGTGCTGGCCGAGATGCGGGAGCTCGGCCTGGCCGCCACCGAGCTGGGACCCGAGGGCTTCCTGCCCGCCGACCCGCGCGAACGCGACGCCCTGCTGGCCCGCGACGGCCTCGCGCTGGCGGGCGCGTTCGTCCCCGCCGTCCTGCACGAACCCGGCCACGACCCGCTCCCGGAGGTCGTCCGCGCGATGGACGCGCTGCCCGGTGGCGCGGTGCTGGTGCTGGCCGCCGCCACCGGCCGGGACGGCTACGACCAGCGGCCGGAACCGGACGCCGCCGCCTGGGCGGCGCTGCTGGACCGGCTCGACGCCGTCGCCCGGCTGGCCGCCGACCGGGGCCGCCTCGCCACCCTGCACCCGCACGTCGGCACGGTCGTGGAACGCCGCGCCGAGGTCGAACGCGTCCTCGACGGCTCCGCGATCCCGCTGTGCCTGGACACCGGGCACCTGATGGTCGGCGGCACCGATCCGGTCGCGCTCGCCCGTTCGGCCGCCGACCGGATCGGGCACGTCCACCTCAAGGACGTCGACGCGGCCCTGGCCCAGCGGGTCCTGACCGGCGACCTCGGCTACACCGAGGCGGTCGCCGGCGGCATGTACCGGCCGCTCGGCCGGGGGGACGTCGACATCGCCGAGATCGTCAGCACGCTGGAGGCGGCCGGGTACGGAGGCTGGTACGTCATGGAACAGGACACGGTCCTCACCGCCGAGCCCGCGCCGGGCGCCGGGCCGCGCGACGACGTGCGGCGGAGCCTGGCCTTCCTGGCGGAGGCGACGCGATGAACGCCGCCCACGCCCGTGCCGCCCACGACCTCATCACGATGGGCCGCGTCAGCGTCGACGTCTACCCGCGCGACATCGGGGTACCGCTGGAGGACGTGGAGACGTTCGGCAGGTACCTCGGCGGCAGCCCCACCAACGTCGCCGTCGCCGCCGCCCGCCACGGCCGCTCCACCGCCGTCGTCACGCGGACCGGCGACGACCCGTTCGGCCGGTTCGTGCGCCGGGCGCTCAAGGAGTACGGGGTGGACGACCGGTTCGTGTCGGCGGTGCCGGGGCTGCCGACGCCGCTGGCGTTCTGCGAGATCTTCCCGCCCGACGACTTCCCGCTGTACTTCTACCGCCACCCCAAGGCCCCCGACCTGGAGATCCGTGCCGGGGAACTCGACCTGGACGCCATCGCCGCCGCCCGCGTCATGTGGGCGACCGTCACGGGCCTGTCGGAGGAGCCGAGCCGCACCGCCACGCTGACCGCGCTGGAGGCCCACCCGGGCACGACCGTCCTGGACCTGGACTGGCGGCCGATGCTGTGGCGCGACCCCGGCCGGGCCCGCCCGCTGGTCCGCCGCGCGCTGGAGCACGCGACCGTCGCCGTCGGCAACGTCGACGAGTGCGAGGTCGCCGTCGGGGAACGCGACCCGCGCCGCGCCGCCGCCGCGCTGCTGGACCTGGGCCTGGACCTGGCGATCGTCAAGCGCGGCCCGGACGGCGTGCTGGCCGCCACCCGGGCCGGGACCGTCGAGAGGCCGCCGGTCCCGGTCGAGGTCGTCAACGGGCTGGGCGCGGGCGACGCGTTCGGCGGGGCGGTCTGCCACGGCCTGCTGGCGGGCTGGGACCTGGAGCGCCTGCTCGCGTTCGCCGGGGCGGCCGGGGCGATCGTGGCGTCCCGGCTGGCGTGCTCGGCCGCCATGCCCACCACCGCCGAGGTCGAGGCCCTGCTACGAGAGGGGAAGGGCTGACATGAAGCCGCACCTGCCCGCCGGGGCCGCCCGCCGCGGCCCCTACGACGTGTACGTCACGCCCGAGACCGCGGGCTGGTCGCACACCGCCCTGCGCGTGCTGGACCTGCCCGCCGGGGAGTCCCACACCTTCGACACCGGCGGGTTCGAGACGGTCGTGCTGCCGCTGGCCGGGGGGTTCACCGTCACCTGCGAGGGCGAGAAGTTCGACCTGCGCGGACGCCGGAGCGTGTTCACCCGCGTCACCGACTTCGCCTACGTCCCCCGCGACAGCCGCGTCACCGTCACCGGGGAGGGCCGGTTCGCGCTGCCCGCCGCCCGCTGCGACGACCGCCTGGCCCCGCGCTACGGCCCCGCCGAGGAGGTCCCGGTCGAGCTGCGCGGCGCGGGGGCGGCCAGCCGCCAGGTCACCAACTTCTGCACCCCCGAGGGCTTCCCGCACGCCGACCGGCTCATCGCCTGCGAGGTGCTGACGCCCGGCGGCTGCTGGTCGTCGTTCCCGCCGCACAAGCACGACGAGCAGACCGCCCACGAGTCGGAGCTGGAGGAGATCTACTACTTCGCCGTCCGCGACGGGGGCCGCGGCTACATGCGCGTGTACGGCACCGAGGAGCGCCCCATCGACGTGCTCGCCGAGGTCCGCACCGGTGACGTGGTGCTGGTCCCGCACGGCTGGCACGGCCCGGCGATGTCCCCGCCCGGCCACGACCTGTACTACCTCAACGTCATGGCGGGCCCGTCGCCCGAACGCGCCTGGCGCATCACCGACGACCCCGCCGAGGCCGCGGTCCGCGACACCTGGCCCGGCCTGCCCCTCGACCCCCGCCTTCCCCTCACCAGCGCGCAGGAGGCACCGTGAGACTCACCGTCGGGCAGGCCCTGGTCCGCTTCCTGGCCGCCCAGCACTCCGAACGCGACGGCGAGCGCCGCCCGTTCTTCGCGGGCTGCTTCGGCATCTTCGGCCACGGCAACGTCGCGGGCCTCGGCCAGGCCCTCCTGGAGGAGGGGTTCCCCTACTTCATGGCCCGCAACGAGCAGGCCATGGTCCACACCGCCGCCGGGTACGCGCGGATGACCGACCGGCTCGCCACCTTCGCCTGCACCACCTCGATCGGCCCCGGCGCGACCAACCTGGTCACCGGCGCCGCCCTGGCGACCGTCAACCGGCTGCCGGTGCTGCTGCTGCCCGGCGACGTCTTCGCCACCCGCACCGCCAACCCCGTCCTCCAGGAACTGGAGGACGCCCGCTCCCACGACGTGTCGGTCAACGACACCCTCAGACCGGTATCCAGGTACTGGGACCGGATCAACCGGCCCGAGCAGCTCCCCTCGGCGCTGCTGGCCGCGATGCGCGTGCTCACCGACCCGGCCGAGACCGGCGCGGTCACCCTCGCCCTGCCGCAGGACGTGCAGGCCGAGGCGCACGACTGGCCGGAGGAGCTGTTCGCCCCGCGCGTGTGGCGGGTGCCGCGCCCGCTGCCCGAGACCGACGCGGTCACCGAGGCCGCCGCGCTGCTGGCCGCCGCCGAACGCCCCCTGGTCGTCGCGGGCGGCGGCGTGATCTACGCGCGCGCCACCGACGAGCTGCGCGCGTTCGCCGAGCGGACCGGCATCCCCGTCGCCGAGACCCAGGCGGGCAAGGGCGCGCTGCCGTGGGACCACCCCCAGTCGGCCGGCGCGATCGGCGCGACCGGCACCCCCGCCGCCAACGCCCTGGCCCGCGAGGCCGACGTGGTGCTCGGGATCGGCACCCGCTACAGCGACTTCACCACCGCCTCGCGCACCGCGTTCGCCCGCGAGGGCGTCCGGTTCGTCAACCTCAACGTCGCCCGCCTCGACGCCGTCAAGCTCGCCGGCGTCCCCCTGGTCGCCGACGCCCGCGAGGGGCTGCGGGCGCTGGCCGCCGCGCTGGCGGGCCACACCGTCGCCGACGCCTACCGCGAGGAGATCGCCGCGCTGACCACCCGCTGGAACGCGGCCGTCGACGCGGCCTGCGCGCCGCGGGGCCGCGTCCCGGTCGCCCAGGCCGAGGTCATCGCCGCCGTCAACGACGCGAGCGGGCCCCGCGACGTCGTCGTGTGCGCCGCCGGGTCCATGCCCGGCGACCTGCACAAGCTCTGGCGCGCCCGCGACCCCAAGGGCTACCACGTCGAGTACGGCTACTCCTGCATGGGCTACGAGATCGCCGGCGGGCTCGGGGTGAAGCTGGCCGCCCCCGACCGCGAGGTGTTCGTCATGGTCGGCGACGGCTCGTACCTGATGATGGCGCAGGAGATCGCCACCGCCGTCGCCGAGGGGATCAAGCTCGTCGTCGTGCTGGTCGACAACCAGGGCTACGCCTCCATCGGAAATCTGTCGGAGTCGGTCGGCGCGCAGCGGTTCGGCACCCGCTACCGCGCCCGCACCGACACCGGCCTGGACGGCGGCCCGCTGCCGGTGGACCTGGCCGCCAACGCCGCCAGCCTCGGCGCCGACGTCATCCGCGCCGCCACCGCCGACGAACTGCGCACCGCTCTCCGGCGAGCCCGGGCCGCCACCCGGACCACGGTCGTGCGCGTCGAGACCGATCCGCTGCTCCCGGCTCCCGACAGCGAGGCCTGGTGGGACGTCCCGGTCGCCGAGGTCGCGGCCCTGGACTCCACCCGGCAGGCCCGCGCCCGGTACGAAAAAGATCGACGGGCGCGACGGCACCATCTCTGATCCCTACGATTCATCCCACCCCCCAGGGAGAACGGAGAGCCCCCGATGAAGGGAACGTTTCGTCTGGTGAGCGTCGCCGCGGCGGCGGTGCTCGCGTTGAGCGCGTGCAGCGGCTCGGGAGGACGCAAGGCCGAGCAGGCGGCCGACCCGGCGAAGGGACCGCGCCTGAAGGTCGCGATGGTGACGCACTCGGGCCAGGGCGACACCTTCTGGGACGTCGTGCAGAAGGGCGCGCGGGCCGCCGCCGCCAAGGACAACGTCGAGCTGCTGTACTCGGCCGACCCCGACGGCGGCAAGCAGGCCCAGCTCGTCCAGTCCGCCATCGACAAGAAGGTCGACGGCATCATCGTCACCCTCGCCAAGCCCGACGCGATGCGCGACGTGCTCGCCCGGGCCAAGGCCGCGAGCATCCCGGTCGTGTCGATCAACTCGGGCGCCGACGCGTCGGCGCGGCTGGGCGCGCTGGTCCACTTCGGGCAGGACGAGAAGGTCGCCGGGGAGGCCGCCGGGACCCAGCTCGCCAAGATCGGCTCGAAGAAGGCGCTGTGCGTGATCCACGAGCAGGGCAACGTGGGCCTGGAGGACCGCTGCGCCGGGGCCCGCAAGACCTTCGGCGGCGACCTGCAGAACCTGTTCGTGCAGGGCACCAACATGCCGCAGGTCAAGTCCTCGCTCACCGCCAAGCTCCAGGCCGACAAGGGCATCGACGGCATCCTCACCCTCGGCGCGCCGTTCGCCAACACCGCCGTGGACGTGGTGCGGGAGACCGGCGGCAAGGCCAAGGTCGCCACCTTCGACATGAACAAGGAGCTGGTCGCCTCCATCAAGGGCGGCGCGATCGCGTTCGCCGTGGACCAGCAGCCCTACCTGCAGGGCTACCAGGCCGTGGACGGGCTGTGGCTGATGAAGACCAACGGCAACCACCTCGGCGGCGGCCGCCCGGTGCTGACCGGCCCGGCCATCGTCAGCGGCGACAACGCCGCCTCCATCGAGGCGTTCGCCAACCGGGGGACCCGGTGAGCCAGGCCGTGGCGCGGCCGCCGTCGGCCGCGGCCGACGAGCGGCTCGGCCGGCGGTCCCCGGCGCGCCGCCTGCTGGCCCGGCCCGAGCTGGGCGCGCTGCTCGGCGCGATCGCGGTGTTCGTGTTCTTCTCGGTCGTCGCCGACGCGTTCCTCCAGGCCCCGTCGTTCTCGACGGTGCTGTACGCCTCCTCCACGTTCGGGATCATGGCGGTCGGGGTGGCGCTGCTGATGATCGGCGGCGAGTTCGACCTGTCGGCCGGGGTGATGGTCACCACCTCCGCGCTGATCGCCGCGCTGGTCGGCTACCAGCTCACCCTGAACCTGTGGGTGGGCGTGCTGGTCTCGCTGGTGCTGACGCTGGCGCTCGGGTTCCTCAACGGGCTGCTGTACGTGCGGACGGGCCTGCCGAGCTTCATCATCACCCTCGGCACGTTCTTCATGCTGGCCGGGGCGAACCTCGGCGTCACCAAGCTGGTCACCGGCAACGTCGCCTCCGACTCGGTCCGCGACATGGACGGCTTCGCCTCCGCCCGCGCCGTGTTCGCCGCCGACGTCCAGGTCGGCGGCGTGCAGGTCAACATGACCGTGTTCTGGTGGCTGGTGTTCGTCGCCGTCGCCACCTGGATCCTGCTGCGCACCCGCGTCGGCAACTGGATCTTCGCGGTGGGCGGGAACGCGGCCAGCGCCCGCGCCGTCGGCGTCCCGGTCGACCGCACCCGGATCG
This sequence comes from Actinomadura kijaniata NBRC 14229, assembly GCF_001552175.1. Taxonomy (GTDB): domain Bacteria; phylum Actinomycetota; class Actinomycetes; order Streptosporangiales; family Streptosporangiaceae; genus Spirillospora; species Spirillospora kijaniata. The sequence continues at coordinate 1,945 of NZ_BCQR01000204.1, read as the reverse complement.
GGCTGTTCATGGGCGTGGCGTTCTGCGCCTGGTTCTCCGGGATGCACCTGGTGTTCGCGTTCGCGACCGTGCAGTCCGGCGAGGGCGTCGGCAACGAGTTCTTCTACATCATCTGCGCCGTCATCGGCGGCTGCCTGCTGACCGGCGGCTACGGCTCGGCGATCGGGGCGGCGATCGGCGCGTTCATCTTCGGCATGGTCAACAAGGGCATCGTGTACGCCGAGTGGAACCCCGACTGGTTCAAGTTCTTCCTCGGCGCGATGCTGCTGGTGGCCACCGTCGTCAACCTGGTCGTCCGCCGCAGAGTGGAGCAGTCGAGATGACCGACGCGCGGAACGGGACGCCGCTGGTCGAGCTGGACGGCGTCGGCAAGCACTACGGCAACATCATCGCGCTGCACGGTGTGTCGCTGGACGTGTCGGCGGGCGAGGTCACCTGCGTGCTGGGCGACAACGGCGCGGGCAAGTCCACCCTCATCAAGATCATCTCCGGGTTGCACCGGCACGACGAGGGCGTCCTGCGCGTGCAGGGCGAGGAGGTCTCCTTCGCCTCGCCCCGGGAGGCCCTGGACCGGGGCATCGCCACCGTCTACCAGGACCTGGCGGTCGTCCCGCTGATGCCCGTGTGGCGGAACTTCTTCCTCGGCTCGGAGAAGCGCCGCGCGTTCGGGCTGATGGACATCCCGTACATGCGCCGCACCGCCCGGGAGGAGCTGCTGCGCATGGGCATCGACCTGCGGGACGTGGACCAGCCGATCGGCACCCTGTCGGGCGGCGAACGCCAGTGCGTGGCGATCGCCCGCGCCGTCCACTTCGGCGCGAAGGTCCTCATCCTGGACGAGCCGACCGCCGCGCTCGGCGTCAAGCAGGCCGGGGTGGTGCTGCGCTACATCGTCCAGGCCCGCGAACGCGGCCTCGGCGTCGTGTTCATCACCCACAACCCGCACCACGCCTACCCGGTCGGGGACCGCTTCCTGGTCCTCAAGCGCGGGCGGAGCCTGCACCACTGCGCCAAGTCCGAGATCACGCGCGAGGAGCTGACCGCGCTGATGGCGGGCGGCGCGGAACTGGAGGAGCTCGCCCACGAACTCCAGTCCACCTCCGACGACGACCGCGCCGGCACGGCGGCGGCCGAGGAGCTCGCCCGGGAGGCGAAGGGACTGCACGCCACGAAGGAGGACTGAACGCGTCAGATCCAGGTCGCCCGCTCCAGGATCCGGTCGAGGTTCGGGGTGTTCCACTCGTCCACGACCAGGATCCTGGACTGCGGGAACAGCCAGGTGCGCTGGGTGAAACGCGGTTCCGAGGGGAGTACCCGCCCGGTGGTGTTGTCGGTGGCCACGCAGCGCATCCGCCACTCGTAGTACTCGGCCGTGCGGTTCCCGACCCGCGCGGTCCCCTGCCGGACCCGGCGCTCGCCGAGCGCGCCGATGTGCTTGGTCATGTCGGGGCTGGGCGGGCAGACGTGGCCGACGTCGTTGGCCGGGTGGAAGAACCGGCCGCGCTGGTAGACGCCCGCGTTGTTGACGTCGTCCGCCCTCCAGCGCATCCCGTGCTCGTCCAGCACGGCGAAGCCGGGGCAGGCGTCGTTGTAGGTGTCCTTCATGATGCGCGTGGTCTCGGCGGAGGGGCAGCGGCCGGGGAAGTTGACCCGGTGGCTGGCCCCGCCGCGGCCGGGTGCCGACGGCAGGCGGGTGACCTTCCACCCCTCGGACAGGGTGAGGCGCAGGGGGCCGACGGCCACCGGGCGGCCCGGCAGGGCGGCGGGGGAGGAGGGCGCGGCGGCGACGCGGCGTTCGGCCGGGTCGGGCCTGGTCGCCTGGTAGACGCCGATCCCCGCCGCCGTGGTGCCGACGACGGCCGTGCCCGCCACCGCCACCGCGCCCTTGGCGCCGAGCGCCGACAGGACCCCCGACGAGCCCGCGGTCGCGGCCGTCCCCCCGGCC
>NZ_BCQR01000203.1 GCF_001552175.1 Actinomadura kijaniata NBRC 14229 | reverse complement strand
GACCGGTCGGCCCACCGCGACACCGGCCCCGGCTCCCCGGCGGGACGGGCCGCGGCGGCGGCCCGGGCGCGCGCGGTCAGCACGGCCACCAGCGCCGCGACCTCCTCGGGCGTGGGGTCGCCCCGCACGATCTGCAGGAACGGCTTGTCCTCGGCGCTCATCGGGATCTCCTTCGACGGCGGGCGGCCGGTGCTCCGGCGGGGGTGCTCTACAGCGGGATGTTGCCGTGCTTCTTCGGGGGCAGCGTCCGGCGCTTGTCGCGCAGCGCCCGCAGCGCCTTGACGACCTGGCCGCGGGTCTCCGACGGCTTGATCACCGCGTCGACGTAGCCGCGCTCGGCGGCGACGTAGGGGTTGGCGAGGGTGTCCTCGTACTCGGTGATCAGCTCGGCGCGGCGGGCGTCGGGGTCCTCGGCGGCGGCCAGCTCGCGCCGGTAGAGGATGTTGACCGCGCCCTGCGCGCCCATGACCGCGATCTGGGCGGTCGGCCACGCCAGGTTGACGTCGGCGCCCAGGTGCTTGGAGCCCATGACGTCGTAGGCGCCGCCGTACGCCTTGCGCGTGATGACGGTGACCAGCGGGACGGTCGCCTCGGCGTAGGCGTACAGCAGCTTCGCGCCGCGCCGGATGATGCCGTTCCACTCCTGGTCGGTGCCCGGCAGGAAGCCGGGGACGTCCACGAACGTCAGCACCGGGACGTTGAACGCGTCGCAGGTCCGCACGAACCGCGCGGCCTTCTCCGAGGCGTCGATGTCGAGGGTGCCCGCGAACTGCATCGGCTGGTTGGCGACGACGCCGACCGAGCGGCCCTCGACCCGGCCGAACCCGACGATGATGTTCGGCGCGTACTGCGCGTGGACTTCGAGGAACTCGCCGTCGTCCAGCACGTGCTCGATGACGGTGTGCATGTCGTAGGGCTGGTTCGGCGAGTCGGGGATGAGGGTGTCGAGCTCCTCGTCCAGCTCGTTCGGGTCGACCGGGACCTCGAACGCCGGGGGCTCGGCGAGGTTGTTCGACGGCAGGTACGACAGCAGCGCCTTGACGTACTCGATCGCGTCGTCCTCGTCGGAGGCCTGGTAGTGCGCCACCCCGGACTTCGAGCTGTGGGTGTGCGCGCCGCCGAGCTCCTCGAACGTCACCTCCTCGCCGGTGACCGTCTTGATCACGTCGGGGCCGGTGATGAACATGTGCGAGGTCTTGTCGGCCATGACGATGAAGTCGGTGATGGCGGGGGAGTACACCGCGCCGCCCGCGCACGGGCCGAGGACCAGGGAGATCTGCGGGATGACGCCGGAGGCGTGCACGTTCCGCTTGAAGATCTCGGCGTACAGGCCGAGCGCGACCACGCCCTCCTGGATGCGCGCGCCGCCGGAGTCGTTGATGCCGATGACCGGGCAGCCGGTCTTCAGCGCGTGGTCCATGACCTTGCAGATCTTCTCGCCGAACACCTCGCCCAGCGAGCCGCCCGCCACGGTGAAGTCCTGGCTGAACACCGCCACGTGACGGCCGTCGACCGTGCCATGGCCGGTGACCACGCCGTCGCCGTAGGGGCGGTTCCTCTCCATGCCGAAGTTCGTCGAGCGGTGCCGCGCCAGCTCGTCGAACTCGACGAACGAGCCGGGGTCGAGCAGCGCGTCGATCCGCTCGCGCGCCGTCATCTTGCCCTTGGCGTGCTGCTTTTCGACCGCACGCTCCGAGCCCGCGTGCACCGCCTCGTACCGGCGCCGTTCCAGATCCGCGATCTTTCCCGCCGTCGTGTGGATGTCAATGTCCACCGCGGGTTCAGGAGCTTCCATCGCCATGCCGTGAAGGGTAACCGGACGCTGATCCGGTGCGCCGCACCGGGGCCGACCTGCCGTGGACACGGCACGGTCGAAGAGACCCGCCACCCTCGCCACCAGGCCAGTTAACAAGGACGAAACGGGCGCTCCACTACGCTGAGGCCGTGGCTGAACAGAGCAGTGAGACGACCCGCGACACCCTCCGGCAGGAGCTGCCGGAACCGCTGCGCCGCGACGTACGGCTGCTGGGCGCGATGCTCGGCGACTCGCTCGTCGAGTACGGCGGCCGGGAACTGCTCGACGACGTCGAGCGGCTCCGGCACGCGGTGATCGCCGCCCGGCGGGGCGAGACCGGCTCCGCCGAGGTCGCCGCGCTGGTGGACTCCTGGTCGCTGGAGCGCGCCGAGCAGGTCGCCCGGGCGTTCACCGTCTACTTCCACCTGACCAACCTCGCCGAGGAGCACCACCGCATCCGCACGCTGCGGGAACGCGACACCGGCGACGGCACGGTGTCCTCGTCGATCGAGGCGGCCGTGGCGGCGGTGCGCGCGTCGGCCGGGGACCGGATCGCCGAGACCATCGAGGGGCTGGAGTTCCGGCCGGTCTTCACCGCCCACCCGACCGAGGCGCGGCGGCGCGCCGTGGTCACCGCCATCCAGCGGATCAGCGACCTGCTGGCCGAGCTGAACGCCGGTCCGGGCGTCTCCGAGCGGGCCGAGACCGAGCGGCGGCTGCGCGAGGAGATCGACCTGCTGTGGCGCACCGCGCTGCGCCGCAACACCCAGATGGACCCCCTGGACGAGGTCCGCACGGCGATGGCGGCGTTCGACGAGACCATCTTCCGGGTGGTGCCGCGGATCTACCGGGCGCTGGACGCCGCGCTCGACCCCGAGGGCACCGGGACGCGGCCGCCGCGGGCCCGCCCCTACATCCGGTTCGGGTCGTGGATCGGCGGGGACCGGGACGGCAACCCGTTCGTCACCGCCGCCGTCACCCGCGACGCCATCATGATCCAGGCCGAGCACGTGCTGCGCGCCCTGGAGGCCGTCTGCGCCCGCGTCGGCCGCGAGCTGACCGCGCACGAGTCCACCACCCCGCCGTCGGCGGCGCTGCGCAACGCGCTGGCCGCCGCCCGCACCGCCCAGCCCGCGATCCTCGCCGGGATCGTCAAGCGGTCGCCGGGCGAGCCGCACCGGCAGTTCCTGCTGTACGCGGCCGAACGCGTCCGCGCCACCCGCGAACGCGACGCCGACCTGGCCTACGGGTCGCCGGACGAGCTGCTGGCCGACCTGCGGACCGTGCAGGAGTCGCTGGCCACCGCCGGGGCGGACCGGCAGGCGTACGGGCGGTTGCAGAACCTCGTCTGGCAGGTGGAGACGTTCGGGTTCCACCTGGCCGAGCTGGAGATCCGCCAGCACTCCGAGCTGCACGAGAAGGCCCTGGCGGAGGTCCGCGCCGGCGGCCCGCTGTCGGAGATGACCGAGGAGATCCTCGACACCCTGCGCGTCGTGGCCTGGATCCAGTCGCGGTTCGGCGTGCGGGCCTGCCACCGCTACATCGTGTCGTTCACGCGGTCGGCCGAGGACATCGCCAACGTCCACGCGCTCGCCGCCTCGCTGGGCGAGCACGCCCCGACGCTCGACGTGATCCCGCTGTTCGAGACCGGCGAGGACCTGGAGCGCGCCCCGCGCGTCCTGGAGGGCATGCTGGAGATCCCGGCCGTGCGGCGCCGCCTGGCGGAGACCGGCCGCCGCCTGGAGGTCATGCTCGGCTACTCCGACTCGGCCAAGCAGCTCGGCCCGACCAGCGCCACGCTGCGGCTGTACGACACCCAGGAGGCGCTGACCGCCTGGGCCGCCGACAACGACATCACGCTGACGCTGTTCCACGGCCGGGGCGGCTCCCTGGGCCGCGGCGGCGGCCCCGCCAACCGCGCGATCCTGGCGCAGGCCCCCGGCTCGGTCGCGGGCCGCTTCAAGGTGACCGAGCAGGGCGAGGTGATCTTCGCGCGGTACGGGCACCCGCAGATCGCGCGCCGCCACGTCGAGCAGGTCACCAACGCGGTCCTGCTCGCCTCCACCGGCCCGGTGCAGGAACGCGCCCGCGCCGCCGCCGTCCGGTTCCGCCCGCTGGCCGACAAGATCAGCGAGGCGGCGAAGGGGGCGTTCCGGTCCCTGATCGAGACCGAGGGCTTCGCCGAGTGGTTCGGCCGGGTCAGCCCGCTGGCCGAGATCGGCGAGCTGCGCATCGGGTCGCGCCCGGCCCGCCGCAAGGCCGCCCGCGGGCTGGAGGACCTGCGGGCGATCCCGTGGGTGTTCGCCTGGACGCAGACCCGCGTGAACCTGCCCGGCTGGTACGGCCTGGGCTCGGGCCTGGCCGCGGTGTCCGGCGACGGCGCGGACCTGGCCGAGCTGCGGGAGGCGTACGCGGCGTGGCCGCTGTTCCAGTCGCTGCTGGACAACGCGGAGATGAGCCTGGCCAAGTCGGACCGGGCGATCGCCGCGCGCTACCTGGCGCTGGGCGACCGGCCCGAGCTGACCGAGACGGTCCTCGCCGAGTACGACCGGACGCGTTCCCTCGTCCTCGCCGTCACCGGCCACGAACGCCTGCTGGAGAACCGCAGGGTCCTGTCCCGCGCCGTCGAGCTGCGCAACCCGTACGTGGACGCGCTGTCGCACCTGCAACTGCGGGCGCTGTCGGCGCTGCGGGCGGGCGTCGCCGACGACGCCGAGCGCGAGCACCTCGAACAGCTCCTGCTGCTGTCGGTCAACGGCGTCGCCGCGGGCCTGCAGAACACCGGCTGATGGACGTCCGGATCCGGCCCGCGGTCGCCGCCGACCGCGGGCCCGTCGAACGGATCGTCACGGCGGCCTACACGCCGTGGATCGAGGTCCTCGGCGTCCGGCCGCTGCCGATGGAGGCCGACTACGGCGCGCTGATCGGGGCCGGGCTCGTCTGGGTCACCGACCCGCCCGCCGGGCTGGTCGTCCTCGTCCCCGAGGACGGCTGCCTGCTGGTGGAGAACGTGGCCGTGGACCCCGCGTTCCACGGCCGGGGGCTGGGCCGCCGCCTGATGGCGTTCGCGGAGGAGCGGGCCCGCGCGCTGGGCCTGCCCCGCCTCCGCCTCTACACCAACGAGCTGATGGCCCGGAACATCGCGCTCTACGAGCGCCTCGGCTACCGCGAGACCGGCCGGGAGACGTTCCCGACCGGCCACCGCGCCGTTCACATGGACAAGTCGCCGACCTGGTAGGCGGTCGTCCAGAAGTCCTGGGAGAGGCGCAGCGTGTCCGGGGCGTCCATCGCGGCCTGGGTGAGCAGGATGCCGTTGAGGTCCTCGGCGGGGTCGGCGTAGGCGGAGGTGCCCAGGCCGCCGTCCCAGCCGAACTGGCCCACCCGCGCGTGGTCGCGGCGGAACGTCCGCACCGCCATCCCGAACCCGAAGCCGCCCTGCTGCCCGAACCCGCCCGCGCCCTGGCTCGCGAAGAACGCGTCCTTGCCCGCCCGCTGCCCGTCGGTGAGGTGGTCCATGGTCATCAGCTCGACGGCGGCGCGTGACAGGACGCGTTCGCCCCGGTGGACGCCCTTGTTCAGCAGCATCCGCTGGAACGCGTGGTAGTCGTCCACGGTCGAGACCAGGCCGTCGCCGCCGTTCGGGAACGCCGGGGCCTGGCTCCACCGGCCGGTCGCGGCCTCGTCGTAGACGACCAGGGAGCCGTCGGCGGGGTCGTGGGCGTAGCTGGTCGGCAGGCGGTGGATCTTCTCGGCGGGGACGTGGAAGCCGGTGTCGGCCATGCCGAGCGGCGCGAAGAGGCGGTCGCGCAGGAAGTCCCCGAACGGCTGACCGCTCACCCGGGAGACCAGCACGCCCAGCACCTCGGCCCCGGTGTGGTAGAGCCAGCGCTCGCCCGGCTGGTACATCAGCGGCAGCTCGCCCAGCCGCCGCATCCACTCGTCGGGGGCCAGCGTCGTGCCGTGGGCGAGGATCCCCGACTCCACGAGCGCGCCCATGATCGGGGATTCGGCCTGCGCCGCGGCGGGCAGGCCGAGCCCGAACGTGAACGTCAGCAGGTCCCGCACGAGGATCGGCCGTTCGGCCGGGACGGTGTCGTCCAGGGGCCCGCCGGCGTTCCGCAGCACCCGCCGGTCGGCCAGCTCGGGCAGCCACTCCTCGACCGGGTCGTCCAGCCGGAGACGGCACTCGTCCACCAGCGCCATCACCCCGGCGGCCGTGACCGGCTTGGTCACCGACGCCATCCGGAAGATGGTGTCCCGGCGCATCGGGGCGCCGCCGCCCGCGTGCAGCGTCCCGAGCGCCTCCACGTGCGTCTCGTCGCCGCGCCCGACCAGCGCGACCAGGCCGGGGACGGCCCCCGACTCCACGTGGCGCCCCAGCACCTCGCGCATCCGCCGCAGCCCCGCCTCCGACAGCCCGTCGCGCCGCCCGAGCCAGGCCCGGTCGCGCATCTCCCGGCGCAGGCGGTCGCGGACGTCCCGGCCGATGCCGTCGCGGATCTCGCGCTCGACCAGCTCCCGCATCCCCGACGTCACGTTCTTCTCCACGCCCACTCCTTGCGATCGGTGTTCCCGGCTTGCGAACACTGTACGCATCAGATCGGCCGTGCGCAACAGCGAACAGTGTGCGCTACGGTGGGCGTGGACGAAGGAGGTTCCATGGCGACAGACGGCAAGCCCATCCCCTCGGTCTGGGCCAAGCCCCGCAAGCAGCGGGAACAGCCCGCGCTCACCCGCGAGCGCATCGTCGCGGAGGCGGTGCGGCTGCTGGACGAGGAGGGGTTGGAGGCGCTCAGCATGCGCAGCCTCGGCACCCGGCTCAACGCCGGGGCCACCTCGCTCTACCGGCACGTCGCCAACAAGGACGAGCTGATCGAGCTGGTCGTGGACGAGGTCTACGGCGAGCTGCCGGTCCCCGCCCCGGACGACCCCGACAGGTGGCGCGCGGCCGTGGCCCGCGCCGCCGGGGAACTGCGCACGATGGCCCTGCGCCACTCCTGGGTGGCGTCGGTCCTCGGCCAGGTGGGGCTCGCCGAGCTCGGCCCGAACGTGTCGCGCGTCTCCGACGGCATGCTCTCGCTGTTCACGGCGGCGGGTTTCGCGCCGGAGGACGCCGACCGGTCCATGAAGACGGTCCTGTCCTTCGTGATCGGCACGGTGACGAGCGAGGCGGCGTGGCTGTCACTGGTCGCCCGCAGCGGGATGGGCGAACGCGAGCTGGTCGTCTCGCTCCAGGGAGAGGACACCGGCCAGGATCCCGGGCAGGTGCGGGAGGAGAACTTCGCGTTCGGGCTGGAACGCGTGCTGGACGGCCTGGAGGTCCACCTGTCCCGGAAGGGCTGAGGACCCCGCCCGCAGGCGGGACCCACACGTTCCGGACCTGTTTTCGGAGCGGGCCCCGGTCACGCGCGCGAACGCGCTACCTGACCCGCGGGCCCTCATCCGGAGGCGGGGACTCACGGGTCGGATCGCGAAGCGATGCCGCGCTCGCCAAGCCCTGGTGCACGGCGCGCGCCCCCGGGCGAGCGCCGTACCAGGGCTGTGGGACACGGCCTAGGACGGCCAGTTCGGGGTGCGCTTCTCGTTGAACGCCGCGATGCCCTCGCGGCGGTCCGGCGAGAACGCCACCGAGCGCCAGGCGTTGTCCTCGATGTCGAGGCCCGCGTCCAGCCCGACGCCGCCGCCCAGGCGCATGGCGCGCTTGGCGGCGCGGACGGCCGTGGGGGAGTTCTTCGCGATGGCCGCCGCGATCGTGAGGGCCTCCTCGCGCGCCGTCCCGGCGGGCACCTTCCGGTCGACCAGGCCGTACTCCAGCGCCTCGTCGGCGGACAGGCGCCGCCCGGTGAACACCAGGTCCGCCGCCCGCCCCGAGCCCATCCGGCGCAGCGCGAGCTGCGTCCCGCCGCCGCCGGGGACCAGGCCCACGGTCACCTCGGGCAGTCCCAGCACGGCGGTCTCGTCAGCGATGATCATGTCGCAGGACAGCGCGAACTCGCAGCCGCCGCCCAGCGCGTAGCCGTGCACCGCCGCGACCACCGGCTGGGGCAGGTTCAGCACCCCGCCGAACGCCGCCCGGAACACCGGCCGCTGCGCCAGGATCTCGTCGTCGGTCATGGCGTTGCGCTCCTTGAGGTCGGCCCCCACGCAGAACGCCTTCGCCCCGGCCGCCGACAGCACCACGGCCCGCACCGACGGGTCCGCCGCCACCTCGCCGCACACGGCCGCCAGCCGCCGCGCCATGGCGGTGGACAGGGCGTTGTGCGCCTCCGGCCGGTCCAACACGATCTCGGCGACATGCTCGTTCTTCTCATCCCGCCGCAGAGTCACACCATCCATGCCCGGCACTCTAGGCCCCCCGCCCGCCGGTCCGCCGTACCGGGGTGATCGTCATGAACGGGGCGGCGGGCGGCGGCGCCCAAGGGCCGCCCGGTGGGTGCTGGTCGCGCTCGGTCTGGCGACGCTGGCGGGGGCGCTCGCCGGAGCCGCCGGCCCGTACCGGCAGACTGTCCGGCTGGTGGGACGGGTTCTTCCTGCTCGCCTTCCGCACGTTCTGCTGGATGTTCATGAGCTTCGTGCCGGTGGGCCTCGTGGAGGACGTCGTGGCCTTCGGCCTGGAGGTGGACGTCGGCCTCGCCGTGTACGCCGGGGTGGCCGTCCTGTTCACCGCGGTCCCCCTCTGGATGCTGTGGATCACGCTCGACCGATGGTGAGCGACGCGGCCGGAGACACCCTCCCGCTCCGGCCGACCGCCTCCGGATGAGGTTGGATGGTCGGGTGAGCGAGTCACCGTATGCCGACCTCAACAGGCCGCCGCTGCACGAGCAGGCGCTGCGGCGGGCCCTGGTACGCGACGACGGGCTCTGGCGGGCGATCGACGTCGTCGCCGAGACCGGGTCCACCAACGTCGACCTCGCCGCCGCCGCCCGCGACGGCGCGCCCGAGGGGACCGTCCTGGTCACCGAGGCGCAGACCGCCGGGCGCGGGCGCATGGGCCGGAGCTGGAGCGCCCCGCCGCGGTCGGGGCTGATGTTCTCGATGCTGCTGCGGCCCGCCGTCCCGGCCGCGCGGCTGGGCTGGGCGCCGCTGCTGACCGGGGTCGCGGTGGCCACGGCGGTGCGGCGGATGACCGCGCGGGTCGAGGCCGGGGACTTCGGGGAGGCGCACGGCGACGCCGCCGTGGACGTGCGGCTCAAGTGGCCCAACGACCTGCTGGTCGGCGACCGCAAGCTCGCCGGGATCCTCGCCGAGCGGATCGACGACGCGCTGGTGGTCGGGGTCGGGCTGAACGTCGGGCTGCGCGCGGATGAACTTCCCGTGCCGACCGCGACGTCGCTGGCCGTCGAAGGAGCGCCGCTGAGCGACCGGGCGCCGTTGCTTCGGGCGGTGCTGCGGGAGTTCGAGACCTGGTACCGGGAGTGGACCGCGCTGGACGGCGACCCGGAGAGCAGCGGCCTGCGCACCGCCTACAAGGAGCTGTGCGCGACGCTGGGCCGCGAGGTCCGGGTGCGGTTGCCCGGCGACCGCACGCTGACGGGCGTGGCCACCGACGTGGACGGCTCCGGGCGGCTGGTGGTGGCGGGCGAGCCGGTCAGCGCGGGGGATGTCATCCACATTCGTCCGGCAGCTCCGTGAACGGAGGAATCGGAGGTCTGTCACGATATGGCGGGCGGAAAGTCGTGGTGAGGGTGCCCGTATCGTGGCCGGGAGACCTGGTCATGGGCTGAGGGGCGGGAGAGATGTCTGCCAGAGTGCCGGACCCCAGGGAGGTCGAGGAACTCCTGCTGGGCGGCGAGCTGCGCTACACCCGCGTGGACGCCGTCCGGCTGTCGGGGGTGACCCGTGAGTTCTCGGGGCGGCTGTGGCGGGCGTTCGGGTACCCCTCGATGCCCGACGACGCGATCGCCTACACCGAGGGCGACGTCGCCGCGCTGTGCCGCATCCGCCGCCTGATGGACGAGGGCGTGCTGGACGAGGACGGCGTGATCCGGCTGGTGCGGGCGTTCGGGCAGACCATGACCCGGCTGGCCGAGTGGCAGGTCAACCTGCTCAGCAGCATGCTGGCCGGTGGGCCGCAGGAGCAGCCCGGCGACGAGGCGATCGAGTCGATCATGCGGCTGGCCGAGAAGCACATCGACGAGTTCGAGCCGCTGGTCGTGCACGCCTGGCGGCGGCAGCTCGCGGCGGCGGGCACCCGCGCGATGGCGGCGGCCGACCACACCGGCGAGGACGGGTCGCGGGGGCCGCGCCTGGTGGTGGGGTTCGCGGACATGGTGTCGTTCACCCAGATGAGCCGCGAGCTGAACGAGCTGGAGCTGGCCCGCGTCGTGGAGTGGTTCGAGGAGACCGCCGCCGACATCATCGCCACCTGCGGGGGCCGCCTGGTCAAGACGCTGGGCGACGAGGTCCTGTTCTGCTCCGACAGCCCCCGGATCGGCGGCGAGATCGCGCTGGCCGTCGCCGAGGCGATCCAGGACGAGACCGAGGTCCCCGACGTCCGCGTGGGCGCGGCCTACGGCCCGGTGCTGCCGCTGATGGGCGACGTGTTCGGCACCACGGTGAACCTGGCGGCCCGCCTCACGTCCCTGGCCCGCCCCGGAACGGTCGTCGTGGACACCGAGCTGGCCACGGCCCTGCGCGACGAGCCGGGCTTCGAGGCCACCACGATCGTCAAGCGTCCGGTCCAGGGCCTCGGCATCATCCAGCCCTGGGTCCTGCGCCGCCCCCGCGAGGCCCCGCGGAGCGCCTGGTCGGCCGCGGTCGACGACCCGGAGATCTGACCCGCCGGAGATCCTGCCCGCCGTGCGCGGGGCGAAAACCCGCCGCGGCCCGGGTGGTGTCCGGGCCACGACGGGGAAGGGCGGGAGGTCAGTCGCCGTGCCCCGGGTCGCCGGTCAGGCGCTGGAGGTAGTTCTGCTCGCCCAGCGACCGCAGGAGGCTCAGCTCGGTCTCCAGGTAGTCGATGTGCGACTCCTCGTCCGCCAGGATGTCCTCGAAGATCCGGGCGGAGGTCACGTCGCCGCGCGAGCGCATCAGGTCGATGCCGGGACGCAGCCGGGCCACCGCCTCCAGCTCGATCTCCAGGTCCGCCTTGAGCTGCTCCTCGATCGTCTGGCCGATCCGCAGGGTGCCGATCTTCTGGTAGTTCGGCAGGCCGTCCAGGAACAGGATCCGGTCGGTGAGCCGCTCGGCGTGCTTCATCTCGTCGATGGACTCGTGCCGGGTGTGCGCGGCCATCTTGGTGAAACCCCAGTTCTCCTGCATCTTGGCATGCAGGAAGTACTGGTTGATGGCCGTGAGCTCGGCGGTGAGCTGTTCGTTCAGCAGCGCGATGATGTCCTTGTCGCCTTCCATGACGCCATGGTGGCATGAGCGGCCCGAGTCTGGACAGCACTGAAGCCCGTTCGGCGCGTGTCCCGGGCGAGGGGACGGCCGGACGGGTGGCCGCGGAAACCCTGTGTCAGGCTGCGGTGGACTCGGCGCTGCTCCTCTCCCGGTCGGTGGATTCGGCGTCGGCGAGGTCGTCCGAGGTCAGCCAGCGCGACCTCGCCGGGGCGAAGACGCGGACCGGCTCCGGCGCGGGCTCGGCGGGCGGCTCGGGAACGGCGCGCGGCAGCGCGGGGCCACCGGTGATCGCGTCGACCAGGTCGCTGGCCGTGCGGTACTCGCTGACCAGGCGGGCCAGCCGCTTGGTGCAGGAGCCGCAGCCCGGCTTCCATCCGCACGCGGCCTTGACCTCCCGGGTGTTACGGCAGCCGCCTTCGGCCACGCAGCCGAGGACGTCGTCCTCGGTGAGGGCGTTGCAGACGCAGACGTACATGGGGGAGGAACGGCCTTTCGGACGGGAGGCTGTGTCGGTAAGGACAACCTCAATAAGGTAAGGCTCCCCTAAGGTAACCGATCGCCGCCCGATCTGGCCAGTGACCTTCGGACTGGTGTGATCTAACCCGCAGTGGGAAGCACATCTCTCGCGATGACGGGAGGACCGCTGTGGCACAGGTGTGGCCGGGTGACCCCTATCCGCTGGGGGCCCACTTCGACGGTGCTGGAACCAACTTCGCGGTCTTCTCAGAAGCCGCAGAACGGGTCGATCTCTGCCTGTTCGACCGGGACGGGAACGAGCGGCGCCAGCCGCTGCCGGAGGTGGACGCGTTCGTCTGGCACGGCTATCTGCCCGGGATCATGCCGGGCCAGCGGTACGGCTACCGGGTCCACGGGCCCTACGACCCCTCCCGGGGGCACCGCTGCAACCCCAACAAGCTGCTGCTGGACCCCTACTCCCAGGCGATCGAGGGCGCGATCGACTGGGACCAGGCGTGCTTCGGCTACACCTTCGGCGACCCCCGGTCCCGCAACGACGAGGACTCGGCCCCGCACACGATGCGTTCGGTGGTGGTCAGCCCCTACTTCGACTGGGGCGACGACCGTCCGCCGCGCACCCCGTACCACGACACGGTGATCTACGAGGCGCACGTCAAGGGCCTCACCAAGCGCCATCCCGACATCCCGCCGGAGCTGCGCGGCACCTACGCCGGGGTCGCCCACCCGGTGATGATCGAGCACTACGAGCGGCTCGGGATCACCGCGATCGAGCTGATGCCGGTCCACCAGTTCGTGCACGACGACATGCTGGTCAAGCGGGGACTGCGCAACTACTGGGGCTACAACACCATCGGCTTCTTCGCCCCGCACAACGAGTACTCGGCCGCCGGGCAGCGCGGCGAGCAGGTGCTGGAGTTCAAGGCGATGGTGAAGGCCCTGCACGAGGCGGGCATCGAGGTGATCCTCGACGTGGTCTACAACCACACCGCCGAGGGCAACCACATGGGCCCGACGCTGTCGTTCCGGGGCCTCGACAACGCCTCCTACTACCGGCTGGTGGACTCCGACCCGCGCTACTACATGGACACCACCGGCACCGGCAACAGCCTGCTGATGCGCAGCCCGCACGTGCTCCAGATGATCATGGACTCGCTGCGGTACTGGGTGACCGAGATGCACGTGGACGGGTTCCGCTTCGACCTGGCCGCGACCCTCGCCCGCGAGCTGCACGAGGTGGACCGCCTGTCGGCCTTCTTCGACCTGGTCCAGCAGGACCCGGTGGTGTCGCAGGTCAAGCTGATCGCCGAGCCGTGGGACGTCGGCGAGGGCGGCTACCAGGTCGGCAACTTCCCGCCGCTGTGGACCGAGTGGAACGGCCAGTACCGCGACACCATCCGCGACTACTGGCGCGGCCAGCCCGGCACCATGCCCGACTTCGCCTCCCGCCTGACCGGCTCGTCCGACCTGTACGCCGACGACGGCCGCAAGCCGCTCGCCTCGATCAACTTCGTGACCTGCCACGACGGCTTCACGCTGCACGACCTGGTCTCCTACAACGTCAAGCACAACGACGCCAACGGCGAGGCCAACCGGGACGGCACCGACGACAACCGCTCCTGGAACTGCGGCTACGAGGGCCCCGCCGACGACCTGGACGTCGTGGCCCTGCGCGAACGCCAGAAGCGCAACTTCCTGGCCACGCTGTTCCTGTCCCAGGGCGTGCCGATGATCGGCCACGGCGACGAACTCGGCCGCACCCAGCGCGGCAACAACAACGCCTACTGCCAGGACACCGAGCTGTCCTGGATCGACTGGGACAGCCTGATCGAGAACTTCCCGCTGCTGGACTTCGCCCAGCGGCTGTCGCGGCTGCGCCGCAAGCACCACGTGTTCCGGCGCCGCCGCTTCTTCCAGGGCAGCCGCAACATCAACATGCCCGCCGGAGGGGACCGCCCCGACCTGCCCGACCTGGTGTGGTTCACGCCGGGCGGCAACGAGATGACGCAGGCGGACTGGTCGGCCGGGTTCAACAAGTCGCTGGCGGTGTTCCTCAACGGCGACGCCATCACCGAGCCGGGCCGCCGCGGCGAGCGGCTCCGCGACGACTCGTTCCTGCTGATGTTCAACGCCCACGAGGGCGACCTGCGGTTCGCGCTGCCGCCGGGCCGCTACGGAGGGATGTGGATCAAGGTGCTCGACACGGCCGACCCGATGCTCGCCGAGGCGGAGTCCCCGGTGGTGAAGGCGGGCGAGACGATCCTGGTCGAGTCGCGTTCGGTGCAGGTGTTGCGCCGTGTCTGACCGCCCGTTCCCGTCCGGCACCTACCGCCTCCAGCTGCGCGGCACCTCCGACCCGCAGCGCTTCGGCTTCCACGAGGCCGCCGCGCTGGCGCCCTACCTGGCGGCCCTGGGCGTCTCGCACGTCTACCTGTCGCCGGTGCTCCAGGCCGCGCCCGGCTCCACGCACGGCTACGACGTGCTGGACCACGACCGGCTGGCGGCCGAGCTGGGCGGCCCGGACGCGTTCCGCGCGATGGTCGCCCGGTTCCGCGCCTGCGACCTGCGCGTGATCGTGGACGTGGTGCCCAACCACATGGCGATCCCCGACCCGCCCGAGCTGAGCCGCCCGCTGGCGTCGGTGCTGGAGCACGGCCCCGGCTCGCCCTACGCGCGCTGGTTCGACGTCGACTGGGAGGCCGGGGGCGGGCGGCTGGTCCCGCCGGGCCGGGGCACCCCCAACTACCGGCGCTTCTTCGACATCTCCGGGCTGATCGGCCTGCGCCAGGAGGACCCGGAGGTGTTCGAGGCCACCCACCGGCTGCTGTTCGAGCTGTACGACGCGGGCCTGGTGGACGGCCTGCGCGTCGACCACCCCGACGGCCTGGCCGACCCGCGCGGCTACCTGGACCGGCTGGCCGCCCGCTGCCCCGGCGCCTGGATCCTCGTCGAGAAGATCACCACGGGCGAGGAGGAGCTGCCCGCCGACTGGCGCTGCGCGGGCACCACCGGCTACGACGCGCTCGGCATGGTCGGCGGCCTGTTCGTCGACCCCGACGGCGAGAAGCCGCTGACCGAGACCTACACCGACCTGACCGGCGGGCCGCCGGCGTTCGCCGACGTCGAGTACCAGGGCCGCCGGTACGCCGCCGAGCACGGGCTGCGCCCCGAGACCGACCGGCTGCTGCGCGTGCTGCGCGGCGCCGTCGGCGACCGCCCCGACCTGGAACGCGTCCTGGTCGAGCTGCTGGCCGCCATGCCGGTGTACCGGGCCTACGTGGTGCCCGGCGAGGAGGCCCCGCCGCAGGCCGTGGCGGTGCTGGAGGAGGCCGCCCGCCGCGCCCGCGCCCGCCTGCCGGAGGGCCTGCACGGCGAGCTGGACCGCGTGGTGCGGCTGGCGCTCGGCTGCGACGGCGCCCCCGCCGAGTTCGTGGTGCGGTTCCAGCAGACCGCCGCGCCGCTGGCCGCCAAGGGCGTGGAGGACACCGCGTTCTACCGCTGGAACCGGATGGCCGTGCTCAACGAGGTCGGCGGCGACCCCGACCGGTTCGCGGTGTCCCCGGACGACTTCCACGCCTACTGCGCCCGGACCGCCCGCGACCGGCCCGGCACGATGACGGCGCTGTCCACGCACGACACCAAGCGGCAGGAGGACGCCCGCGCCCGCCTGGCCGTGCTGGCCGAGCTGCCGCAGGCGTGGGTCGAGAACGTCGAGCGCTGGCACACCGCGTTCGGCGACGGCTCCCCGATGGAACCGGACCTGGAGTACCTGTTCTGGCAGTCGCTGGTGGCCGCCTGGCCGATCACGCCCGAGCGGCTCGACGGGTTCCTCACCAAGGCGATGCGCGAGGCCAAGACCGCCACCAACTGGCTGGATCCCGACGAACGCTACGAACGCGACGTCCTCGGCTTCGCCCGCCGCGTCCTGGAGTCCGACGCCGTCGCCGGGCGGGTCGCCAAGTTCGTGGCGCTGCTGGAGCCGTACGCTCAGACGGTGTCGCTCGGCCAGAAGATCGTCCAGCTGACGATGCCGGGCGTCCCGGACGTCTACCAGGGCTGCGAGCTGTTCGGGCACTCCCTGGTGGACCCCGACAACCGGCGCCCGGTGGACTACGGGCGGCGGCGGTCCCGGCTGACCCGGCTGGACTCCGGCCGCGAGCCCGCCGACGCCGACGACGCGAAGCTGCTGGTCACCTCGCGGACGCTGCGCCTGCGCCGGGACCATCCCGACTGGTACGGGCCGGACGGCGGCCACACGCCGGTCACCGCGACCGGCCCGGCCGCCGCGCACGCGGTGGCGTTCCGGCGGGGCCGGGCGGTGACCGTGGCGACCCGGCTGCCGGTGGGGCTGGAACGCCGGGGCGGCTGGGACGACACCCGCCTGGCCCTGGACGGGGGCGTGTGGCGGGACGCGCTGACCGGAGCCGTCCACCAGGAACTGAAGATCGCCGATGTGCTGGCCGGGCTCCCGGTCGCGCTGCTGGTCCCGGAGGAGTCGACGTGACGTGGTTCGAGGTGTGGGCCCCCGGGGCGCGGCGCGTGCGGATCGCGCTCGGCGAGGGCGGCCGCGACCGGCGGGATCTGGAGCCGCAGGACGGACGGCCCGGCTGGTGGCAGGCGCACGTGCCCGGCACCGGGCACGGGACCGACTACGGGTACGTGCTCGACGACGGCGGGGACGTGCTGCCCGACCCGCGCTCGCCCTGGCAGCCGCACGGCGTGCACGGGCCGAGCCGGGTCTACGACCACGACCGCTTCGAGTGGACCGACCACGCCTGGCACGGACGGCCGCTGCCCGGCGGCGTGCTGTACGAGCTGCACGTGGGCACCTTCACCCCGGAGGGCACGTTCGACGCGGTGATCGACCGGCTGGACCACCTGGTCGGGCTGGGCGTCGACGCGATCGAGCTGCTGCCGGTGGCGGCGTTCAACGGCGAGCGCGGCTGGGGCTACGACGGGGTGGACCTGTGGGCCCCGCACGAGCCCTACGGCGGCCCCGACGGGCTGAAGCGCCTGGTGGACGCCGCCCACGCCCGGGGCCTGGCCGTGATCCTCGACGTCGTCTACAACCATCTGGGGCCCAGCGGGAACTACCTGGGCCGGTTCGGACCGTACTTCACCGACGCGCACACCACCCCGTGGGGCCCGGCGGTGAACTTCGACCAGGAGGGGGCCGACGAGGTCCGCGCGTTCGTGATCGACAACGCGCTGATGTGGCTGCGCGACTACCACCTGGACGGGCTGCGGCTGGACGCCGTGCACGCCATCCGCGACGACGGCGCCGTCCACGTGCTGGAGGAGCTGGCGGTCGCCGTGGACGGGCTGGCCGCGCACCTGGGTCGCCACCTGTACCTGGTCGCCGAGTCCGACCTGAACGACCCCCGCCTGGTCACCCCGCGCGAGGCGGGCGGGTACGGCCTGCACGCCCAGTGGGACGACGACGTCCACCACGCCATGCACGCGCTGCTGACCGGCGAACGGCAGGGCTACTACTGCGACTTCGGCACCACCGCGGCGCTCGCCAAGGCGCTGACCGGGGCGTTCGTCCACGACGGCACGTTCTCGACCTACCGGGGCCGCCGCCACGGCCGCCCGGTCGACCGGCAGCGGACCCCGGCGCACCGGTTCGTGACGTTCCTTCAGAACCACGACCAGGTCGGCAACCGCGCCGCCGGGGACCGCAACGGCGCCTCGCTGTCCCCGGAGCTGCTCAAGGTCGGCGCGGCGCTGCTGCTGCTCGGGCCGTTCACGCCCATGCTGTTCATGGGGGAGGAGTGGGGCGCCTCGACCCCGTGGGCGTACTTCACCGACCATCCCGAGCCGGACCTGGGACGGGCCGTCACCGAGGGGCGGCGGCGGGAGTTCGCGCGCTACGACTGGGAGGACGAGGTCCCCGATCCACAGGCTGTGGACACCTTCCGGCGTTCGGTGCTGGACTGGGCCGAGCCGGGCAAGGAACACCACCGCGACCTGCTGGAATGGCACCGCACGCTGATCGGGCTGCGGAAGGGGCACCCGGCGTTCACCGACCCCCGGCTCACCGAGGTCGACGTGACCGGCGGGGCCGACTGGCTGATCATGCGGCGCGGCTCGCTGGCCGTGGCCGCCAACCTGGGCGACCGCTCCATCACCCTGCCGGTGGACGCCGACCGCGCGCTGCTGCTCTCCGACCCCGCGATCCGGCTGGACCCCGGGGCGGTCAGCCTCGCGGCGACCTCGGTCGCGGTCCTGTCCTGAGCGCCCTCCCGCCGAGGTCGCCGGGGCGTCCCGGACGGCGGGAGAGGTACCGCGACGGCAATCCCATCGTCCGCGAGTACACAAAACCCAGAATGTGCAACAGGCCCTCGACCAACGCGTACCACCAAATACGGTCACGATTGTCGGCGGGCATTCCGGCGGCCCCGCGGACCGTCATGGAGAACCCAGGAGCAGGAAGACTCCGATATGGGACTCGTCGGCGAAACCGGTGGGAAGTCCGACGAAATGGATCACCCCCGGACCGGTGGGGGGCGGGGCGCCGACCGCCCAGGTGACGGCCCCGTCCGGTGTCGCCACGTACGCCTACCTCCGCTTTCACCACGGAATGTCAGCATTCGAGGATGTACTATGAGTGGCAAACCGCAGGTCAAGAGCGTGGCGCATGCCAGGAAACGTTCATGAATGGCCATACGATCGGTTCATGACCTCAGTACTGCTCGCCGAGGACGACACGTCCATCTCCGAGCCTCTCGCCCGTGCGCTGCGGCGCGAGGGGTACACCGTCGAAGTCAGCCCCGACGGGCCGCAGGCCCTGGAGCGGGCGCTCGGGGGCGGCGTTGACCTGATCGTGCTCGATCTCGGGCTGCCCGAGCTCGACGGCCTTGAGGTGGCCCGTCGGGTCCGCGCCGAGGGGCACGGTGTCCCGATCCTGATCCTGACCGCCCGCGCCGACGAGGTCGACACGGTCGTGGGTCTGGACGCCGGTGCCGACGACTATGTCACCAAGCCGTTCCGGCTGGCCGAACTGCTCGCCCGGGTCCGGGCGCTGCTGCGCCGCGGCAGCACCGAGACCCCGATCGTCCAGGGGGTGCGGATCGACGCCGAGTCGCGCCGCGCCTGGATGGGGGACCAGGAACTCCAGCTCACCACCAAGGAGTTCGACCTGCTGCGCGTGCTGGTGCGCGACGCGGGCAAGGTGGTCACCCGCGAACAGATCATGCGTGAGGTGTGGGACACCAACTGGTGGGGGTCCACCAAGACCCTGGACATGCACATTTCCTGGCTGCGCCGCAAGCTCGGCGACGACGCCGGAAGCCCGCGCTACATCACGACCGTGCGCGGCGTCGGCTTCCGGTTCGAGCGCGGCGACTAGAGCCCTCACCGCCATGGTCATGCGGCTCCACCGCCGCGCGGCGGCCGTCCCGAGCGGCCGCCGGAGGTGGGCGGCCGGTGGCCCGGCATGGCCATGGCCTTCCGAACCCCGAAGGAGCCCAGATGAGGCGCCGACTGCTGTTGTCGACGCTCGCGGTGGCGATCGTCGCGATCCTGCTGCTCGGCATCCCCCTCGCCTACGCCACGCACAAGCTCATCTACGAGGAGGCCCGCCAGTCGCTGGCGCGTGAGGCGTCCTCGATCCTCGGCGGCGTCGCGCTGAACCTGGACGCCAACGAGCGCCCCGACGAAAGCAAGATCGCGCAGGCGTACCCCGGGCGGTACATCGTGATCACGTTGCCGGACGACCGGGCCATCACCGCCGGGCCGAAGCCCGCCCCGCGGACGGACCTGCTGACCGCCGGGGGCACCGCGGGCGGCGTCCACGTCCAGGTGTCGCGCCCGGCCGCCGAGGTGCGGGACGAGGCGCTCAAGCAGCTGCTGCTGATCGGCAGCCTGGCCGCGCTCGGCGTGGCGGTGACCGTGGCGCTGGCGATGTTCCAGGCCCGCAAGCTGACCCTGCCGCTGATCGACCTGGCCGAGACCGCCGACCGGCTGGGCAGCGGCAACGCCCGCCCGCGCCGCCGCCGGTACGGCATCGCCGAGGTGGACCGGGTCGCCGAGGTCCTGGACCGCAGCGCGGTCCGGATCGCCGACCTGCTGGCCGCCAGCCGCGAGTTCGCCTCCGACGCCAGCCACCAGCTGCGCACGCCGCTCACGGCGCTGACGATGCGGCTGGAGGAGATGATCGAGGCCGCCGACTACCCCGACGTGGTCCGCGAGGAGGGCGCGGCCGCCATCGCCCAGACCGAGCGCCTGGTCGCCGTCGTCGAGCAGCTGCTGGCCCGCGCCCGCCACGACCGCACCGGCGCGGCCGTCCCCTCGCCCATCGACGGCGTCATCGCCCAGCAGGTGGAGGAGTGGCGGCCGCTGTTCCGCCGCGACGGCCGCGAGATCCTGATGACCGGCGAGCAGGGCCTGGTCGGCCTGACCAACCCCGAGGGCCTGTCCCAGATCATCGCGACGCTGCTGGACAACTCGCTGGTCCACGGCGCCGGAACGGTCACCATCAACACCAAGCAGGGCGCGAGCTCGGTGGTCGTGGAGGTCGGCGACCAGGGCGAGGGCATCCCGCCGGAGCTGGAGCCGCGCATCTTCGAACGCAGCGTCAGCAGCGGCAAGGGCACCGGCCTCGGCCTGTACCTGGCGCGTTC
>NZ_BCQR01000202.1 GCF_001552175.1 Actinomadura kijaniata NBRC 14229 | reverse complement strand
TGGTCAGGAAGGCGTGGCGGCGGGACTGTTCCAGGATGCCCTTGCGGGCGTCGACCAGGATGATGGCCAGGTCGGCGGTGGAGGCGCCGGTGACCATGTTGCGGGTGTACTGGATGTGGCCGGGGGTGTCGGCGATGATGAACTTGCGCCGCGGGGTGGCGAAGTAGCGGTAGGCCACATCGATGGTGATGCCCTGCTCGCGCTCGGCCCGCAACCCATCGGTCAGCAGCGCCAGGTTGGTGTACTCCTCGCCCCGATCAGCGCTGGTGCGCTCCACCGACTCCAGCTGATCCTCAAAGATCGACTTGGAATCATGCAGCAACCGGCCGATCAACGTCGACTTGCCGTCGTCGACGCTGCCCGCCGTGGCGAGTCGCAGGATGTCCATCTGCGTGGAAGGCCGAGAGGATGTGGCGGTCATCAGAAGTAGCCCTCCTTCTTGCGGTCCTCCATGGCGGCCTCGCTGGCCCGGTCATCGGCCCGGGTCTGCCCGCGCTCGGTCACCCGGGTGGCCGCGATCTCCTCGATCACCTCATCCAACGTCACCGCCGTCGACTTCACCGCCCCCGTGCACGAGGCGTCCCCGACGGTGCGATACCGGACGCTGGCCGCAAACTCCGGCTCATCCTCCCCCCGGTTGGCAAACCCGGTCTGGGCGTCCAGCAGCATCCCATCGCGCTCGAACACCCGCCGGGTGTGGGCGAAGTAGATCGAGGGCAGCTCCAGCCGCTCGCGGCGGATGTAGTCCCAGATGTCCAGCTCGGTCCAGTTCGACAGCGGGAACACCCGCACATGCTCGCCCTGGCGGATCCGGGTGTTGTACAGATTCCACAGCTCGGGGCGCTGGTTCTTGGGATCCCACTGCCCGAACTCATCGCGGAAGGACACCACCCGCTCCTTGGCGCGGGCCTTCTCCTCATCGCGGCGCGCCCCACCAAAGGCCGCATCAAAACGGTGCTGTTCGATGGCGTCCAGCAGGGTGGTGGTCTGCAGCCGGTTACGCGAGGCGCGCCGCCCGCTCTCCTCCACCACCCGCCCGGCGTCGATGGAGGCCTGCACCGAGGCCACCACCAACCGCACCCCGGCCTCGGCCACCCGCCGATCCCGGTACTCGATCACCTCGGGGAAGTTGTGCCCGGTGTCCACATGCATCACCGGAAACGGGACCGGGGCGGGCCAGAACGCTTTCTTGGCCAGGTGCAGCATCACGATGCTGTCCTTGCCACCGGAGAACAGCAGGACCGGGCGTTCGAACTCGGCCGCCACCTCACGGATGATGTGGACCGACTCGGCTTCCAGCACGTCCAACTGGGAAAGCAGGTAGTCGTAACGCTGCATGGTCTGGGCTCTCTCCACGCTTTCTGGCGGATACTTCGGGGGAACGCCGTTCCCGCGGGTCGGGCCGTGCACCGGGAGGGGGGTCGTGCCGCCCTACCAGGCCAGGCGCAGCTCGTCGACGCTCCACACCACGCCGCAGGTCTCGGTCGGCCATTCGACCAGCCGGTATTCGGGGATGCGGCGGTGCCACTCCTGCAACAGCAGCACCATCTCCTGCCGGGCGAGATGCGCCCCGAGGCAGAGGTGCTTGCCCGCCCCGAGGGACGCGTGGCCGACGTCGCCGCGGTCGAGGTCGAACTCCATGGCGCGCGGGTACGCCGAGGGGTCCCGCCCGGCCGCGGCCATCGCCACCAGGGCGTTGTCGCCCTTGCGGACCGGGCAGCCGTGGAACACCGCGTCGCGCGTCGCCTTCCGCGGCTGCTGGGCGATCGGGAAGACGCGCAGCGACTCCTCGACGACGTGGTCGGCCAGCTCGGGCTCGGCCACCAGGCGGCGCCGGTGCTCCGGGTGGGTCGCCAGGTGCAGCATCGTCCACGACACCTGGCTCGCGGTGGTGTCGAGCCCGGCGACCGTCAGCAGCGTCAGGCACTTGAGCAGTTCCTCGTCGTCCACGGGCGCGTCGTCGAGCTTCCAGCCCACGGCGGCCGAGACGATGTCGCGGGCCTCCGGGTCGGGGTGCGCCCGCCGCTGCGCGAGCAGGTCGGCGAGGTAGGCCATGAGTTCCCGCTCGGCGGGCTCGCAGCCGGCCGGGCCCTCCGGGGAGCGCCCCACCGCGCGCTCCACGATGTCCAGGAACATGGGCGTGTCCTCCATGGGCAGGCCCATGAGCTGGAGGACCACCATGGTCGGGAAGACCCGGGCGACGTCGGCGAGGTAGTCGCACTCCCCGCGCGCGGCCACCCCGTCGATCACCTCAGCGGCCATGGCGCGCTGCCGGTCGCGCATCGAGCGGATGCGCCGCGGCGTGAACCACGCGGCCAGCAGCCGCCGCCACTTGAGGTGCTCCTCGCCGTCGAGCATCAGCGGCGGGAGCTTCGGGGCGTCCGGGTTGAAGGTGAAGTCCACCGCGTTCGACCACAGGTCGTCGTCGAGCAGGGCGTCCATGACGGAGTCGTGGCTGGTGAACACCCAGTGGCCCCCGGCGTCCTCGGTCCACATGAACGCCCCGGCCGCCGCCCGGTGCTCGTCCATCTCGCGGAAGCCCGTCATCGCCGGCGCGCCGGCGCGCCCGGTGACGTAGTCACGGACGGGCCGGGCGGCGGCGGTGGACTCGGACGGGTTGCGGGTCATGTCCCTCTCCTTTCGGCTGGTTCCGTCTCGTCGGCTGGTTCCGTCTCGCTCACCGCCGGTCCGTCCGGTGGCGTCGGCCGCTATCGGCGGACGAGGCGGTGGCGCGCGAGCGCGTCGTAGAACGGTTGGTGGTACTCGGCGATGCGGCGCAGGTGCTCGTTGGTGTCGGGCGTCTCGCGCCGCTCCGGCCTCCCGGACGGCTTGGCCGCCAGCCCGCTGCTCGCGGCCACCTCCGCGTGCCACCGGGCCGTGCGCTGCCAGTTCGGCCGTTTGTCGGGATCCCAGTGCAGCGCCTCGGGCATGAACTCCAGCCCGACGTGCTCGCAGTACGCCCGGACCGTCGCCTCCGGGGCGGCCACGAGATCGTCGCCGTCGATCACCAGCGGGACCTCGCCGGTGTTCGCCCGCACGGCCTCGAAGATGGCGTGCAGGTACTCGAACCCGTACTCGTCCAGGGTGGCCTTCGGGTTCATGGCGTAGTGCGAGGCGATCGCGCTCCGCGGCTCCCTGATCATGAAGGTGTTGACGACACCGTTGAACAGGCGTTCGTCCTCGAGCAGTGACGTGTACTTGTAGTCGGAGGTGTCCTTGGCGAACACCCGGCGCCCGCCGTCGTTGAGCGCGAGCATCGCGTCGAGCAGCTCGGTCGTCGACGTCACGTGCCTGCCCGCGATCTCGAAGCGGCCGTCCATCTGCAGGTACGAGAACGGCTCGTGGAGCACCTCCAGGTCGCCGCGTTCGAGCATGACGCGCAGGAACGCGGTGGACCGCGACCGGGGCACGGCCCACAGCATGATGGGCTTCGGCGCGGCGCTCACTGCGACCACTCCGTGGGCCGGCGGTCCCAGCGGTGTTCGCGCAACGTCGCCATCAGCTCCTCGCCCAACGGCTCGGCGTCACTGGTGGCGATGTTGGCGCGCACGTGCGGCACGCGGCGCATGCCGGGGATGACGGTGGCGACGTCGGGGTTCTGGAGGATGAAGCGCAGCGCGAGCTCGGGCAGGGTCATGCCCTCGGGCACGATCCGCTTGAGCCGTTCGGCGCGCTCCACGCTCGGGATGAGGTTCTCGGGCACGAAGTAGGTGTTGCGCCAGTCGCCCTCGGGCCAGCGGGAGTCGCGGGTGAGGGTGCCGGTGAGGGTGCCCTCGTCGAAGGGCACCCGTGCGATCACCGCGACGTCCAGTTCGCGGCACGCCGGGAACAGCTCGTCCTCGGGGGCCTGGTCGAAGATGTTGTAGATGACCTGGACCGCGTCGATCAGTCCGGTCTCCAGGGTCCGCAGGACGTTCCAGGGCTCCCACCGGTTGATGCTGATGCCGACGCCCTTGATCAGCCCGCGTTCCTTCATCTCGATGATGGGGTCCTGCCAGGCCGCGTCGTGCGCCCAGTCGTCCTCCCAGACGTGGAACTGGAACAGGTCGACGGACGGCACGCCGAGCCCGTCGAGGCTGCGGCGCAGGTACTCCCAGAGATGGTCCGGCGGATACACCTCGGACAGCTTGGAGTCGCGGGTGGAGGGCCACCTGAGGTCCTTGGGCGGCGGCTTGGTCGCGATGTAGAGCCGGCGGTCCGGATGCCGCTCGAGCAGCCGCCCGAGCATCTTCTCGCTGTGCCCGCGGCCGTAGATCCAGGCGGTGTCGAAGAAGTTGCACCCGAGCCGCACGGCCTCGTCGAGCGCGGCGTCGCCGGCCTCGTCGTCGGCTCCGGTCCATCCGCCCTCGCCGCCGGCGATGCCCCACATGCCGTAGCCGACGTCGCCGACCGTCCAGCCCAGCCGGCCGAACCTGCGCTCACGCATCGCTCTCCTCCTTCCGCGTCCAGACGGCGGCCTCCTGGCTCCAGCGGTTGCCGCCCGAGCCGAACCGGGTCTGCTGGACCACGCGTCCGGCGACCTTCGTCCGCTCGACCCGGACGACGCCCCGGTGGACCGACAGGGTCACGGTGCCGCCGACGTCCCCGACGAGCCGGTCGATCGCGTCCCGCGCCGCGTGCGCGGCCGGGTCGAGCCACCGTGCCTCGTACATCGCGGCGCCCAGGACGGCGCCGAGCCGGGCGTAGAGCTCCCGCCCCTCCGCGTCGAGGCCGGCCTGCAGGATCCGGGTCCACGCGCGGTCGAGCACCTCCAGGCCGGGCGCCTCGTAGACGCCCCGGCAGACCGTGCCGATGATGCGCCGTTCGACCACGTCGCGCAGCCAGACGCCGTTGCGCGCGCCGATCTCGTTGGCCCGCGTCATCCACTCGACCGGATCGGGCCCGCTGCCGTTGACGTCGGCGACCCGTCCGTCGCGGAAGACGACCGTCACGGTCTCGGGCTCGGCGGGGGCCTGCGCGGGCCACCTGCTCCACCGCGGATCGAGCCGGGTGACCGGCGTTTCGAGGTCCTCCAGCTCGGCCGACTCGTGCGAGATGCCGGCGAGGTTGCCGTCGGTGGACCGCTCGGCGCCGCTGCCCGGGTCGAGGGGCAGCCCGTGCTCGACGACGGCCTCCAGCATCGCCTTGCGGCCGGGGAACCGCTCCAGCGCCTGCGGGTTCGTCCACGGCTCGATGACCGGCAGCTCCGGTGCGACTTGGACGCCGTAGCGCGCGAAGCGACGCTGGTCGTTGCCCCCGCCGACGCAGCCGTGGGCGAACGCCCGGCAGCCGTCCGCCCGCATCAGCGGCGCCAGCCCGCTGACGAGCACCAGGCGCGCGGCGCCGGTCGTGTTCCAGTAACCGCCGTCGTGGCGGGCCCGGTAGCGCAGCAGATCCGATGCCACGGCGGCGATCGCCGGCCTCAGGTCCACGAGTACGGCTTCGTCGCCGAATGCTCGCAGCGCGGAAACGAGTGCGTCCAGTCGCGTGCGATCCGTCTGGCCGATGTCGGCGACGTAGTGCCTTGTCGGTGTGGATTGTTCGTGAAGCCAGACCCCGACGGCCAGGGAGGAAAGTCCACCCGACTGGAATAGTCCGATGCGTTCGTTGTCACTGGCTTGCCCCACGGGCTCTCCCTTGCGCTGGCGGACGGATGGGATCGGTTCTCGACGCGCCGTCCTCGTCTTGCGAAGCGAATGCTTCGGCGTTGCTCGGTGAGCGGCGTGTCATGACTTGCCTTCCGCGGGAATCGATCGCGGGTGGTCTTTTCTCCACGTCCCTCGGGAACGTGGATGTTCGTCACTCAAGTCGGTCGCGGGCGCGCCGACGCGAAACACGCATGAGCGTGGGGAGATCGGCCGCTCCCGATATCGTCACCCCGGCGAGGCGGGGGACCGGTTCGCGGCGGCCGGGCGGCGCCGGGCCCGCCGTTCGGGGCGGCGCGGGGCGCGCCGGTGCGGCGGCCGTGCCATGTCGGGCGTCCCGGCCAGGGGGTGGGCGTTCGGCGACGGCGCGAGGAGTCCCGGGTCGACCTGGATCCGGTGGATCCCGAGCGGCGCCAGCATGGACTTGATCGCCCTCTCGTCGAGCCGGATCCATGGCTGGGCGGGCCCCATGATCTCGATGAGGCGGTTCATCGTGGTGAACGCGATACCGACGCGTTCTCCGGACGGCAGCCGTACCGTGCGCAGTGATACCGTCTGCGTTCCCGGCCGCACCGGAACCAGTAGGCAATCCATTGTTTTCATCACCCCCGACGTAAGAGTGTGGGACAGCTGGGGAATGTCGTCGTGTACACGGCCCGAACGGCCGGTCGCTCATCGTCGGCATCGCCGTGAGGCATTGACGGAACCACTGAGGGAATGCGTGGTTGCGGCGAATACCCGTCAATGTTCTCCGCGATGCGATCCGGAGCGGTACTTCGATGACCTCCCCTCTGCCGCGACTCGTTGACGGTGTTGCCGTCTCACCCATATACACCGGGCGAACGGCCGATCCGCTGCATCGCGGGAGCAAGATTTTCCAGGAATGCGGCGGCCGGGACGCCGTTGTGCGTCACGGCCCCGGCGGGGAGTTCCTCGGATGCGTCACGGCACGCGGTCACGGCCGCCACGCCGGGGGCGGTGGCGTGCGCGTCGCGTCAGGGGCGACGGCGGCCCCTTCCGGAACCGTCTTCAAATCCTGTCCCACCAACCCCTGACTCCGCAGCCAAGGCTCCAGTATAGTAACCGGTACAAGGCGTGATGTCGGTTACTCAGTGTCATGCGGCGCACGATCGGGAAGCGCTCGCGTCCATCAAGCCCTCGACGCAGGATTGGCGGTGCGGTCATGAACGACGCCGGCAAGCGGAAGAACTCCACGTCGCTGACGGTCAGGGAGCTGTCCGAGGAGACCTGGAGCGACTTCGAGACGGTCCTCGGATCCAACGGGGGCGCCCGCGGGTGCTGGTGCATGCACTGGCGGCTCTCCATCGCGGAGTGGATGGAGGGGAAGGGCGAGGGGAACAAGAAGGCGATGAAGCGCCTCGCCAAGGGCGACCCGGCGCCCGGCGTCGTCGTCTACCGGGACGACACGCCGGTGGCGTGGTGCGCGCTCGGCCCTCGCGACGCGTTCCCGAGGCTTGAGCGCTCGCCCCTGCTGGCGAACGTCGACGACGAGCCCGTCTGCGCGATCACCTGCATCTACATCCACCGGAAGCACCGCGGCGAGGGGCTGCTGTCGACCGTTCTCGACGCCGTCTGCGAGTACGCCGCCAAGGCGGGGCACAAGGTCGCGGAGGGCTATCCGATCGAACCCCGCGAGGGGAAGCGCGCCGGCTCGGACACGGCGATGACGGGGATGGCGAGCGCGTTCCTCAAGGCCGGGTTCTCCGAGGTGGCCCGCCCGCGCAAGGACCGCCCGATCATGCGCCGGACGCTGCGCGCCGGCAGGTAACGCGGGAGGCGCCGGTCACCCGGCGGCGCGCTCGGCCCGCCGGTGCCGGCTCGCCTTCTCGCGGTTGCCGCACGTGCTCATGCTGCACCAGCGGCGGCGCCCGCCCCGCGAGGAGTCCAGGAACAGCCAGCCGCATCTCCCGCACGCCCTGATCCGGTCGGAAGGCAGCGTGAACAGGGCGTGGACCGCCAGCAGCGCCAGGGTCGCGGGCACCGACCCCGGTGCCGCCCGGCCTGCGGTGAGGTGACCGAGCGTGGCGTCGACCGGCGGAACGCGCCCCCCGCGCACGCCGGCTCCGGCCCGCTCCAGGAGCGCCCCCAGGGGCTCCGGCGGCACCGTCTCACCGCGGGCCACCGCGTTGAAGACGGCCCACGCCTGTTCGCGGACGGCCCGGACCTCCCTCACGAGATCGTCCGCGCCCGCCTCCGCCGCGGGCGGCGCGTCCTCGAACAGGCCCGCGGACGCGCACCAGGTGAAGACGTCCGAGGGCGTCCTCAGCAGCTCGTTGTCCTCGACCGGGTGCGCCCGGTTGAAGACGGTGTTCGTGAGGTCCAGGACGGGGTGGCCGCCGATGAACTGCGCGTCCTCCCAGGGTGGCCGCGCCCTGGTGGCAGTGGAAGTAACCATTGAACTCATCATATGCGGTTTTTCGCCCGTTGGTGCGGCCGGTCCCGAGCCGGCCGGGGGGAGGGGGCCCGCGGGGCGGGCCCCCTCCCGGTCTTCCGGTCTACGCGGCCTCTTCCCTCTCGAAACGCTTCCGGAAGAGGACCGTGATGATGATCGCCCCGGCGGCGAACGCGACCGAGCACCACAGGGACCAGCGCCAGCCCGTGAGGACGGCGCCGGGGTCGCCGACGCCGCCGGAGGCCGCGGTGAAGTAGGCCGCCACCGAGGTCACGACGCCCACGCCCACGGCCAGCCCGAGCTGCTGCGAGACGTTGATCAGGGCGCCGGCCGTGGCCCGCCGCCCCTCGTCCACGCCGTTCGTGCCGGCGATGCTCGTCGTGATCAGCGCGAGGATGTGGCCGAAGGCGTTCACGGCGGTGCCGACCAGGACGAGGGTGAGCCCGTGGCCCTCCGGAAGGCCGACCATGACCAGGATGCCGAACGTCTCGATGGCGATCCCGGACAGCAGGACGCGGTACAGCCCGAAACGCTCCACCAGCTTGCCCGCGTAGATCCCCGTGACGATCGCGATCGCGCCCGAGACCGCGAACGTCAGGCCGGTCGCGAGCGCGCCCATGTCGAGGTGTTCCTGGAGGTAGAGCGTGAGGATGAACAGCATCCCGCCGTAGGAGCAGATCAGCACGACGTTGAGCAGGTTGGCCGCCCCGATGGCGCCCGTGCGGAAGATGGAGACCGGCACGAGGGCGTCTCGCTTCCGGCGCTCCGCCCGGACGAACAGGGCGCCGAAGGCCACCGCGATCCCCGCCGAGAGGAGGATCGGGGCGGACAGCCAGCCGTGCTTCTGCCCCTCGGTGAGGGCGAAGACGAGCGCGACCATGCCGATGGTCCCGAGGGCCGCGCCGGTGACGTCGAGGTGGCGGGAGGAGCGCGTGTCCCGGCTCTCGTCGAGGAGCGCCTTCGCGGGGACGCAGGCGAGCAGGACGATGGGAATGTTGATCAGGAGGGTGGACCTCCAGCCGAGGTACTGCGTGAGGATGCCCCCGAGCACCATGCCGGACACGAACCCCGCCGACAGGGCCGACCCGTAGATGCCGAGAGCGCGTTCGCGTCGCGGCCCTTCCGGGATGGCCGCCTGGAGGAGCCCCAGGCCCGCCGGGGCGATGAACGCGGCGGCGATCCCCTGGAGGGCGCGGCCCGCGATGAGGGACGCCGGCGACCAGGCCAGGCCCGCCAGGAGCGAGGCGAGGCCGAGGCTGACGATGCTCCAGATGAACACCCGCTTCCTGCCGAACAGGTCGGCGACCCTGCCGCCGAGGAGGAGGAAGCCGCTGAAGGCCAGCGCGTAGGCCGAAAGGATCCAGGCGGCGTCGCCTCCGGAGGTGAGCCCCATCCCCTCACGGATGCTCGGGGCCGCGACGTTGATGATCGAGTAGTCGAGCGCGACCAGGAACTGGGTGCCGCAGATGATGGCGAGCTGCCAGACCTGCCGGGACCGGTATCCGCTCTCGTCCCTCTCGGTCGCCTGCATCGATGCCTTCGTCATTCCGATCCTTTCGCTTCTGTCGACCGTCGGTGCGGAGATGCCGGGAATCGGGGACGGGACGGGAATGGGGTGGGTCCCGCCGCGACCGACCGCCCTCGCCCGCCCGACCGGGGCACGCGAGACGATCAGTAACCTTTAAAAGCACGATATCAGGTTACCCAGATATCGCGCCGGATCACCATCCCGGCGGTCCGGCCGCGAACGCCGATGAAATCCCTGGAAAAATGGACGAACCGGGCCGCGTGGAGCGGCCCGGTTCGAACGGCCTTCCGGCGGGGCCGGCACGGCCTCCGGTTCATGCCACGGCGCGGCACTCTCCGGCCCGCGCCGTGGCTCCCGTCATCGCGTCTCCCAGCTTTCGCGTCGCAGCTGGAACGGGGTGCCGAGCCGCACCGACTCGACCGCCGCCCTCCTGTAGTACAGCTGGGCGTCGTTGTCCGACCGCATGCCCGCGGCGCCGTGGATCTGCATGGTCCGCGTCGTGACGGTGCGGGCCAGGTCCGACGCCGCGGCGAGGTTGGCCGCCGCGTGCGCGGCGGCGTCGCGGTCGTGCACCAGCATGCGCGTCGCGTCGATGTGCATCGACAGCTCGCCGAGCCGGAACGCCAGCGCCTGGAACCTGCCGATCGGCTGACCGAACTGGCGGCGCTCCTTGGCGTAGGCGACGGCGTGGTCGAGCGCGGCCTGGGCGAGACCCACCAGGTACGCCGCCTGGCGCACCCGCGCGTTGGCCAGCGCCGCCTCCCACTCGGCGGAGGAGCCCGCCCACTCGGTCACGGGCGTGCCCGCGAACTCCACCCCGTACGCCTCGCCCCGGCCCGTCTCCTCGTACCGCCGCGTCGTGACGGACGGATGGTCGGCGCGCACGAGCGCCAGGCGCAGTCCGGCGGTGTCGACGCCGCCCACGACGAAGTAGTCCACCTCCGTCGCGAACCCGACGAACGACCGCCGGGCCGACACCGCGCCGTCCTCGGCGGACCACGGCTCGGCCGCGACCGCCAGCGCCACCGGCGCCTGGCCGATGACGTCGCCCCGCACCAGCTCGCGGGCGGTGAGCGTGTCGAGCAGCGGCCCCTGGTACAGCACCGACCCCAGGAGCTCGGCCAGCCGCACGGTGTCGGAGGCGTCGAGCGCGCCGAGCCCGACCAGCCCCTCCCACACCATCGAGCGGATCTCGCGATTGTCGTCGTCGTCCTGGCCGTCGGCACGGGGCCGGTCGGCCATCCGCCGCACCAGCGGCGCCAGGTCCTCGTCGAAGAAGTCCGCGATCGCCGCGGTTCCCGTCGCGGTCATGTCGGCAACCCCAGTTTCGATGTGGCGACGAAGTAGAGCATGATCTCCGATGAGCCCTGGGCGAGCGTGAGCCCCGGAGCCTCCCGCAGCGCGGCGTCGAACACGCCGTCGGCGATCGCCTCGGGGTCGCGCGCGTCCAGCAGCGCCCGCGGCCCGAGCAGCTCGACCGCCGCCGCCGACACCTCCTTGGCCGTCTCGGACGTGTACCACTTGGCGGTCGCCGAGTGCACCTCGTCGGGCCGCCCGGCGTGCAGGTTGGCCACGCACCGCCACGCCAGCAGCCGCGCCGCGCGCACCCGCGTCTCCAGCTGCGCCAGCCGCTGCTCGCACCCGGGCGGCGCGTGCTCGCGCAGCGCGGCCAGCGTGCGTTCCGCCTTCGCGGAGTGGTCGAGCCCGGTGCGCTCCAGCGGGAGCACCCGGCCGAGCACCTGCCACCCGTCGTCGACCTCGCCGAGCACGTCCTCGCGCCCGACCCGGATCCCGTCGAGCGTCACCAGGTCGAACCGCTCCTCGGACAGGTTCCACACCGGCTCGATGACCACGCCCATGCTCTGCAGCGGTACCAGGAACAGCGTGATCCCGGAGAAGTTGACCGGGCCGGTCGACGTGCGGGCCGCGCACAGCCCGAAGTCGCTGTGCTGCGCCTTCATGTTGTAGATCTTCCGGCCGTACAGGCGCCAGCCGTCGCCGTCCGGCTCGGCGCGCGTGGCCAGCGACGCCAGGTCGGATCCGACGTCCGGCTCGCTGAACAGCACGTTGGCCGTGGTCTCGCCGCGCGCCAGGCCCGGCAGGAACCGCTCCTTCTGCTCCGGCGTGCCGAACAGGTGGATGGCCATCCCGACGATGTCGATGCCCAGCAGGTGCACGTTGTCGGGCACGCCGTGGCGGATCAGCTCCTCGGTGAGGATCGCCTTCTCCACGATCGTGGCGCCCGCCCCGCCGTAGCGCTCGGGCCAGTTGACCGCGAGCCAGCCGAGCTTGCCCAGCCGCCGGTGCACGTCGAGCAGGCCGGGCTCCTGCCCGTACGGCACCCGCCGGGCCTGCGCGATCTCCGCGCGCACCGCGTCCTCGCGCAGCAGCCTGCGGACGTCTTCCCGGAACCGGTCCTGTTCCGGTGTGAAGGCCGGCATCATCGCGCACTCACCTCGCTCAGGCCGGCGCGCACCGTCGCCGCCAGCGTCTCGACGTGCGGTGGTTGGAGCATGGTGTAGTGGTCGCCCCGGACCATGTGGATCTCGTCGGCGTGGGGGCGCCACCGGTCGATCTTCCCGGGGTCGGAGTCCTCGGCGCACAGCAGCACCACCCGGCCGTTCACGCGCCGCGGGCGGAACGCCAGCAGCGCCCGCACGTTCGCGGCGAACACCGGGAACCGCTCGGCCAGCCCGGCCTCGCCCGGATCGGCGCCCATCTCGGCGAGGTCGGCGGCGAACCACGCGCGCAGCTCGTCGTCGCCGGGAGCCGACGACGCGTCCGGGACGGCGGTGTCGAGCGCGAACGTCACCGCGACGTCGCCGTCCCGGTGCGCCATCTCCAGCGCCACCGCTCCGCCGACCGACCAGCCGCCCAGGCGCAGCGGCCCGTCGGGCTGGACCTGGCGGACCGCGTCCAGGTAGGCGGCCGCGAGGTCGGGCAGCCCCCGCGCCTCGACGTCGCCGCCGTGCAGGCCCGGGTCCTCCAGCGCGTGGACGGGCTGGTCGTCACCCAGCAGCGCGGCCAGCGGGACGTAGGGCGCCACCGATCCGCCCGCCGCGTGCACGAGGAACAGCGGCGGCTTCGCGCCCCCGGCCCTGAGCGGCACCAGCGGAGACGCCGCCTGCCGATCGGCGCGCGGCCGCGCCAGGGCCTCCTCCCGCCTGCGCCGGAGCCGCAGTTGCAGCAGCGCGCGCCGTTTCTCCTCCACGGTGGATGGAGGTGGGGCGGTCATCAGTTCGACTCCTTCAGCAGCCGGTCGAGTTCCTCCTCCGACAGGTCGGCGACCTCGGCCTCCAGCCGCGCCACCTCCTCCTCGCCCAGCAGCGCGCGCTGCTCCTCGTCGATCTGGGCGGCGAACTGGCTGAGCACCGGGTAGCTGAACAGCCGCCGCGGGTCGAACGTCACCTGGAAGACGTCGCGCACCCGCGACATCATCTGGGTGACCTGCAGCGAGTTGCCGCCGAGGACGAAGAAGTTGTCCTGCGCGCCGACGCTGCCGGCGTCGAGGTTCAGCAGGCTCTGCCAGATCTCGGCCAGCCGGCGCTGCGTGTCGGTGGTCAGCTCGACCTGCCGCGTGCCGCCCTCGGGACGCGGATCGGGCAGCCGCGCGTGGTCGACCTTCCCGGTGGAGGTCAGCGGGAGCTGCTCCAGCTTCACGTAGTCGGTGGGCACCATGTGCAGCGGCAGCCGCCCGGTCAGGTGCTCGCGCAGCGCCTCCGGCTCGAACTCGCCGACCACGTAGGCGGCCAGCCAGGCCGACGGCGTGCCCTGGTCGCGCACGGCCACCACGCACTGCCGCACGCCGTCGAACCCCTCGATGGCGTGCTCGATCTCGCCGAGCTCCACGCGCAGCCCGCGCAGCTTCACCTGCCGGTCGACCCGGCCCAGGAACTCCAGGTCGCCGTCGGCGTTCCAGCGCACCAGGTCGCCGGTGGCGTACATCCGCTCGCCCGGGCTGGCGGCGAACGGGTCGGGCAGGAACTTCTCGGCGGTCTGGTCGGGACGGCCCAGATAGCCGGTGGCCAGGCCGGCGCCCGCCATGAACAGCTCCCCGGGCACGCCGACCGGCACCGGCCGCAGCCCCTTGTCCAGGACGTAGGCGCGCTGGTTGGCCATCGCCCGGCCGATCGGCGGCGGGCCGTCCAGCGGCTCGGCGGGGCACAGGTAGTCGACGCACGTGACGGTGACCTCGGTGGGCCCGTACCCGTTGTGGAACTCGCGTCCCGGCTTGCTCCACCGGTTGACCAGGTCGGGACCGAACGGCTCCATGCCGATGAAGCACACCCGCAGGTCGTCCAGGGCCGACGGGTCGAGCTGCCCGAGGACCACCGGCGGGATGTCCACGATCGTGACCCGCTCCTCGGCCAGCAGCACCTGGAGCTTGTCCGGATCGAGCAGCTCGGAGCGGGGCGCCCCGACGATGGTCGCCCCGGCGGTCAGCGTGGAGAACACGTC
Source organism: Actinomadura kijaniata NBRC 14229 (assembly GCF_001552175.1). Taxonomy (GTDB): domain Bacteria; phylum Actinomycetota; class Actinomycetes; order Streptosporangiales; family Streptosporangiaceae; genus Spirillospora; species Spirillospora kijaniata. The sequence goes on along the minus strand of NZ_BCQR01000202.1, from coordinate 6,370 downwards.
CGACACGCTCACGTCGAAGGCGGGGTTGGAGAACTGCAGGACCCGGTCGTCCGGCGTCACCGAGAACATCCGCTGGAAGGTGGTGCAGAAGTTCACCACGGCCCGGTGGGGGACCATGACCCCCTTGGGGGTGCCGGTCGAGCCCGAGGTGTAGATGACGTACGCGGTGTCCTCCTGGCTCACGCGCACCGAGGGCGGCGAAGCCTCCCGCTCGTCGAGCGAGGCCGTGTCCAGCAGGAGCCGCGCCACCTCCGCGGGCAGGCGGTCGGCGAGGTCCGACGTCGTCACCACCGCCGCCACGTCGGCGTCCTTGAGCTGGTAGGCCAGCCGCTCCGCCGGATACTGCGGGTCGAGCGGCAGCCACGCCCCGCCCGCCTTGAGCACGCCGAGCTCGGCGGCCGGCAGGTCGAAGCCGCGCTCCAGCAGCACCCCGACCACGCGCCCGGGCGCCACCTTGAACTCCTCGACGAGCGCGTGCGCCAGCCGGCTGGACCGCTGGTCCAGCTGCGCGTAGGTCAGGTCCTCGCCCGCGAAGCGCATCGCGACCGCGTCGGGCGTCTCGGCCACGCGCGCCGCGACCAGCTCGTGCAGCAGGCGCCCGTCGCGCTCGCCGGGCTCGGGGTTCCACTCGGTGAGCACGCGCAGGTACTCGCTGTCGGGCATGACGTCCAGCGACTCGATCCGGGCGTTCGGCCGCGACAGCGCGTCGGCCATGACCGTGCCGAAGTGCTCGACCAGCCGCTCGACCCGCTCGTGGTCGAACAGCTCGGAGGAGTACTCGATCCACACGCCCAGGCCGCCGTCCGGCAGGTCGTTGATCTGGAACGTGAGGTCGAACCGGGTCGTCTCCGGCTGCGGCGTCAGCATCTCGACCTCGACGCCCGGCAGTTCCCAGCGCGCGATCATCGGCTCGGGCAGCAGCGTGAACAGGTGCGCGACCATCGGGTTGCGCCCGGGCAGCCGCTCCGGCTTGAGCTCCTCCACCAGACGGCCGAACGGCACGTCCTGCCGGGCCATCGCCTCGAGGATGGTGTCGTTGGTGGCGTGCACCAGGTCCCGGAAGACGGGGTCGCCCTCCAGGTCGCCGCGGATCATCACCGTGTTGGCGAAGAACCCCATCATGGGCTCGGTCTCCGAGCGCGTCCGCCCGGACAGCACCGACCCGAGCGCGATGTCGTGCTGGCCGGTGTAGCGGCTCATCAGGACCTGGTACCCGGCCATCGTCAGGGCGAGCAGGGAGACGCCCTCGGACCGGGCCAGGTCGCGGATCCCCCGCGCGAGGTCGTCGGGCAGGCGGGTCTCGTAGATGCGCCCGGCCCCGGTGGGCGACGACGGCCGCTGCCGGTCGGTGCGCCACTCCAGCGGCTCCATGCCGTCCAGCGCGGAGCGCCAGTACTCGATCTGCTTGGCCGGCTCCTCGCTGAGCAGCCAGAGCCGCTGCCACGCCGCGTAGTCGGCGGGCTGGAGGGCCAGCTCGGGGAACTCCGCGCCGCCCGGGTCGGCGTAGCGGGCCGTCAGCTCCTCGGCGAACTGGCGCGACGACCACCCGTCGATGACGATGTGGTGCCAGACGATGGACAGCACGTGGTCCTCGGGGCCGAGGCGCAGCAGGGCGAACCGGTAGGGCGGGTTGTTGCGCAGGTCGAACTCCTCGCGCGCCTGCCCGTCGATCCAGTCCTGGATGGACTCCTCTGTCCCGTCGGTCACGGGCAGTTCCCACGTCTCGGGCGGCGGGTCGATCGTCTGGAACGGCACGCCGTGCTCGTCGCCGAACCGGGTGCGCAGGCTCTCGTGCCGCGCGACGATCCCGCGGAACGCCTCCGAGAGCGCGCCCACGTCGAGCGGCCCGCGCAGGCGCATGGCGAACGGCACGTTGTAGACCGGCGCGCCCGCGACCATCTGGTGCAGGAACCACAGGAACCGCTGCTGCTCGGCGATGGCCATCTTGCCCGTGCGCGGGACGGCGACGATCCGCTCCCGCTCGGCCTTCTCCGCCACGCGCTGGCGGACCTTCATCTCCAGCAGGGCGCGCCGGATGTCGGCGACGTTACGACCCTCTGACGTCGTCATGATCTCAGTCTCCTTCCTCACTGTCGCGCGCTCAGCGGGCGCAGGTCGGTCCACACCCGCGCGATGTGCGCCAGGCAGTCGCTCCTGGTGCCCTCGAACCCGGCCTCGCGCCAGCCGTCCGGGATCTCCCTGCCGGCGGGCCAGATCGAGTGCTGCTCCTCGTGGTTGACCACCACGACGAACTTCTCTTCCATGACGCTCACCCTTCCTGTGGTGCCAAGACGGAGATGTCCGCCAGCTCGCTGAGGTAGCGATCGATCGTCTTGAGTCCGTCCGCCGCCGGTTCCGCCAGCGCGTTCGCGTGCCGACCGAACCGCCGGTTGTCGAAGTGCCGGGAGCAGTCGGTGAACATCTGGTCGAGCTCGGCCGGCGCCGCGTCGCGGCCCGCGTCGGGGGGCGGCAGCAGCAGGCGCAGCCGGGCGAGCCGCTCGTCGGACCCGGCGGCGTCCTCCAGCCGGTCGCGGAACCGCGCGTAGTCGACCCGGTCGAGCCCGCACCGGTCGGCGAGCGCGCCGAACGCCTCGGCGAAGCGCAGCCCGGCGGGCCACAGCACGTGCAGCACGCCGTCGTCCACCTGGATGTCGCCGGTTGCGGCGCGCGCCACGAACCGGCTGACCACGTCCACCGGCGTCACGTCGGTCGCGGCCTCGGTCGGGAACACGCAGCCGGCGCGCGCGCACGCGTACAGCAGGCCGTGCGCCAGCGAACCCGGGTTGGCCACGCCGATCTCCTGGTGCGGCCAGACCTCGCCGAGCCGGTACACCACCGAGCTGACGCCCTGCCGCCGCGCGCCGGTGAGCAGGCTCTCGGCGACGTACTTCGATCGGTTGTAACCGTCCGCGGCGACCTGCTCCGTCGCCGGGATCTGGTCCTCGGTGACGCGCGCGTCGGCCCCCCCGGCGGACGGGAAGATGCTCAGGGTGGACAGGGTGTGCACGCGGGCGCCGCCCGCCGCGAGTTTGATGAGCTCCTGCACGCCGAGCACGTTGGCCGGGCGGTGGTCCAGATAACCGGACAGCAGGTTCACCGCGCCCGCGGCGTTGACGATGCCGGACACGCTCGACGCGATCGCGTCGAACCGTCCCTGCGACAGCCCGAGCAGCTCGCCGCCCATGTCGCCGGGGACCACCTCGACCCGCCCGGTCTTGAGCGCCGTGGGCAGCAGTTGCAGGGCGGACGTCAGCCGGTACTGCTCCAGGACCTCGGTCAGGCGCCGGGCGCCCTGCGCGGGGTCGGAGCACCGCACCAGGCAGATCAGCCCGGCGCCGGAGTCCATCAGCAGCTCGGCGAGGATGTGCGCCCCGATGAACCCGGTCGCCCCGGTGAGCAGCAGCGTCTGCGGCGGGCGCCACGCCAGGTCGTGGTTGATGTAGGCCAGCTCCGCGCTGTCGTCGTCGACGCCCTCCGACAGCCGCGCCGCCTGCTCGCGCACGGTCGGCGCGACCAGCAGGTCCCTGGGACGCACCGGCCTTCCCAGCCGCCGGCTGACCGCGGCGGTGAGCTGGTAGGCGTTCAGCGAGGTGCCCCCGTAGTCGGAGAACGACGCGACCACCGAGACCTGCTCCCGCTTGAGCACCTCGCACCACGCCGAGCAGACCAGCTCCTCCATCGGGGTGGCCGGCGGCTCGACGTGCTCGGCCGGGCCCGCCTGCCGCGCCGTCTCGGCCGCGATGAGCGCGGTCAGCGCCTTGCGGTCCGCCTTGCCGTTGCGGTTGAGCGGGAGCGTGTCGAGCACCGTGATCTGTTGCGGGACATGCTCGGCCGGCAGCTTCTCCGCCGCGTACTCGCGCAGCTCCTGCGGGGTCGGCGGATCGTCCGCCGACCGTCCCGTGACGCACCCGACCAGGGTGGCCTCGGGCCCCTCGCCGAGCACGACCGCCATCGCGCTGGCCACGAGCGGGTGGTCGGCCAGGGCCGACTCGACGTCGCCGAGCTCCACCCGCACGCCGCCGATCTTGACCTGCTCGTCGCGCCGGCCGATGAAGTACAGCAATCCGTCCTCGCCGACCCGCGCCAGGTCGCCGGTCCGGTAGAGCCTCTCACCCGGGATCTCGGGGAACGGGTTGTCCACGAACGCCCGCGCGGTGCGCTCGGGATCGTTGAGGTAGCCCGCCCCGACGCACTCGCCGCCGAGGTACACCTCGCCGGGCGTGTTCACCGGGACGGGGACGAGGTCGTCGTCGAGCACGATCGCGGCGGTGTTGTCGATGGGGCGCCCGATCGGGATCCGGTCCACGTCGGCGTCGGTGACCTCGTGGAACACCGACCCGATCGAGCACTCCGTCGGCCCGAACGTGTTGGTGACCTCGACCCCCGGCAGCAGCGCGCGCAGCCGGTGCACCGGCCCGGGACCGGCCGGCTCCCCGCCGATCAGCACGCGCCGCAGGCTCGACGCCGCCTCGCGCAGGTCCTCGCGCAGCTCCAGCAGCGACACGAACGCCGTGAGCACGGACGGCACGAAGTCGGTGATCGTGACCCCGTGGCGGCCGATGGTCATCGCGGTCTGCTCGAGGTCGAGGATCCCGTCGCGGTGCGGCAGCACGACCTGCCCGCCGGACACCAGCGGCCACAGCACCTGCCACATCGAGGAGTCGAACGTGGACCGGCTGTTCTGCAGCGTCACGTGGTCGGCCCCGTCACCGAACCGGTGCGACATCGTGGTCAGCCGGTTGACCAGGCCGCGGTGGTGGTTGAGCGAGCACTTGGGCGTGCCCGTCGAACCGGAGGTGTAGAAACCGTAGATCAGGTCCTGGGGCTCAGGGGCATGGTCGGCCGGCGGGGGCGTCGGGTCGCCCGGCGGCTCCGCACAGTCCACGATCACCGTCGGAACGGTCAACCCCAGCTCGGCGACGGTGTCCACGGACGCCGGTGACACCACGACGGCGGGCGGCGCCAGCTCGGCCACGACCGTCCTGAGGCGGTCCATCGGCAGGGCCGGATCCAGCGGAACGAACGCCGAGCCCGTCTTCATCACCCCGAACAGCGCCACCGGGAACTCGGGCCCGTCCGCCACCAGAACGGGTATCAACCGCCGTTTCGAGACGCCGCCGCCGATCAGTTCGTTGGCGATGGCATTGGCCCTGGCGTCGAGGTCGGCATAACTGATCGTGGTGTCCCGGTAACGGATGGCGGGACGATCCGGCGCTCTTTCCCGCTGTTCGTCGAACAGGTCGAGGACCGTGCTTTGCCGGGGAAACGCGCGCTGCGGCCCCAGGGACATGCGAATGGCGGTCAGGGCATGTTCGCCCCGGTGCGTCTGCTCATGGCGTTGCATCGTGCCCCCATGCTCTCGACTGGCAGGATCCCTCATGTCAGGCAGTTCGGAGACCGGTCGGACCGGTGAGTTCCAGGCAGCCGGAATCGACCCTCGGCGAGCACGTCGAGGGAGCCGGGAAATGGCGCCGTGTTCGGCGGACGCGGACACGCGGTCGCGCGTCGCGCGAATCACCGGACTCCGGAGGGCTCGCGCGGGCGGCCGGCGGCTTTCTGTCTCACTCGGTCATGCGGATATGGTCATGCGAATATCACGCTCGGCGCAGTTGTCGTCGGCGGGCACGCGTCAGTCGGTGATGACTCGGACATGCTCGTTTTTCCGGCCCAGTGGGCGCCGGAGAAACACGCATGGTGTTTCCATCACCGCGTCGGAGCGGGCTGTGGCCTGACCGGTCCCGATCCGTGCCGGCGGGCGGTGGCACTGGATCCGGACCGTGAACGCGCTGGTGCCGGGGGTTCCGGCGATGCCGGTCCCGGCTGTCGGCCGATGCGCCCTGGCCGGCGCGCCGGCCTCTGTTCGGCCTGCCGTCACCGCGTTCGCGGCGCCGTTCACCACCTATTAACCGATGCGTGCGGTTGCGGCGAAGATCTGTCAGTGTTATTCACGATGCAGGCAGGAGCGGCGCATCGATAACCTCCCCTCTGACGCGACTTGTCAGTGTCGGTGTTGCTGCCTCACCCATATACACAGGGCGAAGGGGCGATCCGTTGCATCGGAGGAGCAAGATTTTCTAGGAAGGAGGACGAGCGAGGTGACATTGTGCATCACAGTCCTAACAACGAGTTCGCGCGATACGTCACGGCGATACGGTCACACCTGCGCCATCGGGCGTTTCTGCTGTGCCGTGACTGGCACGAGGCCGACGACCTGGTTCAAAGGACCTTGATCAAGATATTCCTGCGCTGGGAAACCCTTGATCGTCGGGATGAACTGTCCGCCTACGCGCGCACGGTGATGGTCCGGACGTTCATCAACCACCGCGCGGCACCCGGCAGGTCGCGCGAGTTCCTCACCGACCAGATCCCC
>NZ_BCQR01000201.1 GCF_001552175.1 Actinomadura kijaniata NBRC 14229 | reverse complement strand
TTCGCGATCCGCCCTGCGGGCCCTCGCCTCCGGCGTCGGGCCCGCAGGGCGGGTAAGGTGCTCGCGCGCGTGGCTGGGCATGAGCTCCTGGCCGTGCTGCGCAAGGAAAGCGGGCAACGCGCTCGCGCGCGTGGCTGAGCCACTCCGGCGGGAGGCGGGCCCCGGCTCCCGTGGGCAACGCGCTCGCGCGCGTGGCTGAGGCTCCCTTTGAAGCAGGCCCTAGATCCCGAGCGTCCGCGCCACCGCGTTCGCCATGGCCTCGGCTCCGGCGTCGTCGGGGTGCAGGTGGTCGCCGCTGTCGTGATCCGGCCGCAGCGCCGACGGGTCGGCGGGGTCGCGCAGCGCCGCGTCCAGGTCGGCGACCGCCGCGAAGCCCGCCTCGTTCGCGCGCAGCCAGGCGTTGAGCCGCTGCCGCAGCGCCTCCTCCGCGGCGAGGTCCACCCCCGGCGGCTGCGCGCCGCCGAACGGCGTCACGGTCGCCACGACGGTGGTGATCCCGTGCCGCGCGGCGGTCTCGGCGATGGCGCGGTAACCGGCGGTGAGCTCGTCGAACGTCACCGGCGGCACGTCGAACACCACGGGCATGCCGATGTCGTTGAGGCCCACTTGCACGACCGCGTGCGTGACGCCGGGGACCGCCGGGACCTCCCGCGCGAAACGGGCGACACCGCGTTCCCCGAACTCGTCACTGACCAGGCGGTTCCCGGAGATGCCCAGGTTGACCACCGACGCTCCGGGCACCAGCCGGGCCAGCACGTCCGGGTACCGCCGGTCCGCCCCCGGCGTCGTGCCGACCCCGTCGGTCAGCGAGTCCCCGAACGCGACCACCACCGGCCGCCGCGCCTCCGCCGCCACGTCGACGCCGCTGAGGAAGAACCCCGACTCGCTCTCCTCCCCGCCCGGGGCGTCCCCGTCCCCGGACGTGATCCACGTGGTCCGCAACGCGAACGGATGGTAGGTCGCGGGCCCGGTCTCCTCCGGGAGGTAGGCGCTCACCGTCAGGTCCGCCTCGCCCTTCAGCGGGAAGGCGAACGGATCGCTCACCGCCTCCTCCCCCGCGCCCACCGTCACGCGGGCCCCGCCCCCGAACGTCACCGCCGCGCCGTCGGCGACCACCCGCCCGACGACCAGGGGGCGTGCGCCGTAGAGGTTGCTGAACCGCACGCGGAGCCGTTCGCCCTCGCCCCGCACCCGCACGACCTGCCGCACCGTCTGGTCGGCGAACCCGCGCGGCCCGTGCACCAGCGTCATCGACTCGAAGGGGCTCACCATGGCCGACCGGTAGGCCGCCGTCCACGTCGTCGTCATCGCGCTCCCGCCTCCTCTTCGGCTTCCTGGGGGACCAACGAGCCGGACACCTCCCGTGGACGGCCGGGCAACAGGAAACTCACCGCCAGGACCGTCACGACCGCGCCGCAGGCGAACGCGAAGACCCCGTGGATCCCGCCCATGACGTCGTCCCCGGCGGTCTGCACGATCAGCGCGACCACGGCGATCCCCACCGACGCGCCGAGCTGGTTGAGCATGTACAGCACCGAGCTGCCCTGCGGGACCCGCGCCGGGGGCAGCGTCCGGTACAGCGCCCCCATCGTCGGCGCGCCGACGCAGCCCAGCCCCAGTCCCAGCGCGAGCGCCACCAGCGCCGTCACCACCTCGCCGGTCCGCGGCCCGATCTGCGTGAGCGCCAGCGTCCCGGCCAGTGCCAGCGCCGCGCCGTTCTGCGCGAGCGCGCGCGACCCCACCCGGTCCGACAGACGTCCCGCCAGCGGCATCGCCAGCGCCGCCCCGATCCCGAGCGACGCCGCCAGCGTCCCCGCCGCGAACGCCCCGTGCCCGCGCACCTGCTGGTAGTACAGCGGCAGCGCGAACAGGCTCGCGAACGTCGCCAGCCCGACCAGCCCCATCACGGTCACGCTCGCGCTGAACCCCCGGCTGCCGAACAGCCGCAGGTCGATCAGCGGCGGGGTGCGCCGCGCCGCCGCCCAGCGGGACCAGCACCTGCCAGGCCGTCACCGAGGCGTGCTCGGCGGCCTGCGACAGCGCCAGGATCGCCGCCGCGAAGCCCGGCCCGAGCAGTGCCAGCCCCACCACGTCCAGCCGGACGCGGTCCGCGTCCCCGGCGGCCGCGTCGCGCGGGAGCGTCCGCAGCGCCAGCCAGAACGCCACCACCCCGACCGGCAGGTTGACCAGGAACATCCATCGCCAGCCCAGCCCGTCGAGCATGACGCCGCCCACCACCGGCCCCAGCACCGGGCCGAGGGACAGCACCACGCCCATCAGTCCCATCACGCGCCCGGCGCGGCCCGGTCCCGCGCCTCGCGCCAGCAGCACCAGCACCAGCGGGTCGAGCACGCCCGCGCCGACCCCCTGCACGACGCGGAACGCCACCAGGCTCCCCACGTCCCACGCCAGCCCCGACGCCAGCGACCCGGCCAGGAACAGCACCAGCCCGGACAGCCACAGCCGCCGCGCGCCGAACCGGTCCACCGCCCAGGAGGTGACGGGGATGGTGACGGCGAGGGCCAGCAGGTAGGCGGTCGAGACCCAGCCGACCGCGCCGAGCGAAGTCCGGAACTCCGCGACCAGGGTGTCCGCCGCGACGGCGACCATCGTCCCGTCGAGGATCCCCATGACCCCGCCCAGCAGGACCGCCCCGACCAGGCGGCGCAGCGCCGGATCGAATCTTTCCCCATTGGTAGAGATATTTGAACTCATGGGTTCAAGCTAGCCCCGGGCCGGGACCGCGATCAACCGGCTGAGGCAATAAAAATGAACCAGTGAGTTCAAGTTACCGGGCTTGGCGGTAGGATCACGGGGTGACCACAGTGCGAACCCCGGCCGCCGCGCGCGGGCGCATCGACAAGCGGCGGGCGATCCTGGACGCCGCGTTCACGGTGTTCTCCCGGGCGGGCTACGGCCAGGCCTGCGTGAAGGAGATCGCGGCCGAGGCGGGGGTGGCCAAGCCCACCGTCTACAACCACCTGACCGACAAGGCGACCCTGTTCCGGGAGGCGATGGCGGCCGCCGCCGAGTCCGCCCTGGCCGCCGACCTGGCCGCCCTCGAACCGCTGCACGAACCGGTCGGCGGCACGGGCGACGGTGTGGGCGGGGACGTGCCAGCGGCGTTGACGCGGGTGGCGCGGGAGTTGCTGCGGCGGCACGCCACGGCCGAGGCATGGGCGCTGCGGCGGCTGCTGCACGCCGAGCTCACGCAGTTCCCCGACCTGCTCGACACGGTCCGGGGCGACGGGACGCGGCGGCTCGGCGAGGCGCTGGCCGACCGGTTCGCGCGGCTGATGCTCGCCGGGCGGCTGCGCGCGGCCGATCCCGCCGTGGCGGCCGAACAGTTCCTCGCGCTACTGGACGGACCGCTGGAGGCGCGTTCCGCGATGGGCACGCGCAGGCTGAGGAAGGCCGACCTGGACGCCCTCGCGGACGCCGCCGTGGAGACGTTCCTGCGCGCGTTCGGCCCCGAGTCCTAGGGCCCCGTTCCACGGCGGACCTCAGCCACGCACGCGAGCGCGCCACCTGACCTTGGGAGGCGCGAGTCCCCCGGACGGGCGCCGTGGGCCTGGGCTGGGAAACACCGCCCAGGCCGTCAGCGGGACGCCGTTCTCGGCGGGGCCGTCTTCAGCAGGCGGCGGCGGGCCGTCTCCGTCAACGGACGGTACGCCCCGGTCCGGTCGCGGAAGTACGTGCGGCCGTCCGCCTCGGGGATGCCCTCGGCGCGCAGCGGCCGCGTGTCCAGGCGGTGGCCGACGGTCAGGGGGATCCGGTCCACCACCCGCACCACCGCCGGGCGCAGCTCCGGCTCCACCCGCAGCAGCGCCTCCGACAGGTCGAGGGGCTTCAGCCGCTCGTCGCCGCACAGGCTCACGGCGGCGGCGGCCAGCTCGGTGCCGTTGACCTCGACGCCGTAGACCGCGACCGCGTCGATGTAGGGCAGGTCGCCCAGCGCGTCGCGGATCGGGCCCGGCGGGACGATCCCCTCGGCGGTGCGGATCAGCTCCGCCTCCCGGCCGACCAGCCAGAAGTCGCCGTCGGCGTCGCGCCGGAACAGGTCACCGGTGATCGTCCAGGCGTCCCCGGGCGCGAACACCCCGCGCACCGGGCGCGGCGCGGCGGCGATCGCGGCCGGGCGCACCCGCGACAGCAGCATCCCGATCTCCTCGGGATCGCACTCGACGGCGAACCCGTCGGGGCCCTGGGCCGGCCGCCCGTTCTCCAGGTCGTAGCGGGCCAGGCGCACCTCGGCGCTGCCCGGCAGCGGGCGGCCCAGCGAGCCGGGCTTCTTGCCCGACAGGTTCACGAGGATCGCCTCGCCGGTCGTGGAGGCGTAGAACTCCAGCACCCGCGCGGGCGTGAACCGTTCCTCGACCCGCCGCCACAGGCCGCGCGGCATGCCCGACCCGATGAACAGCCGCACCGGGTGGTGCCGCTCGCCGGGGTGCGGGGGCGCGTTGACCAGGTCGTTGAGCAGCGACCAGGTGTAGGAGGCGACGGTCGCGCCGTACCGGCGGGCCTCGTCCCAGAACGTCTCGGGGTCGTAGGCGCTGGCCAGCGCCAGCCGCGCGCCGCTCACCACGGCCCCGCCGAGGCTCATCAGGATCGCCGACGGGTGCTGGAGCGGGGTGATGGAGAAGACGGTGTCGGCCGGGGACAGCGCCGCCGACGACGCGGTGCCGAACGCCGACAGCGCCCACCGCCGGTTGGTGACCCGGCTGGCCTTCAGGTGCTCGCCGTCCCCGGTGAACAGCACGTACGCCACGTCCCCGGCGCGCCCCGGGTTCGGCCGGTACCAGCCGGGCAGGGCGACGGCCTCGGGGTCGATGCGCTCCATGTCCTCCAGCCCCAGCTTCGCGAGCGGCAGGGCGAGGTCGCGGTCCGGGCCGCCGCCCCCGCCCAGCACGTATCCGCGCACCCGCGGCAGGCGCGCGGCGCGTTCGGCGTGCTCGGGGTCGGCGATCACGCGGGTGACGCCGGACAGGGCGGCCTCGCGCTCGGGGTCGCCGTCGGGGCGCAGCAGCACCGCGACCGCGCCGATCCGGCTGAGCGCCGCCACCAGCGCCAGCGCCGACGGGCGCGTGCTCATCAGGACGCCGACCGCGTCGCCCTGCCGGACCCCGATATGGACCAGCCCGCGGACCACCGCGTCGACGCGGCGCTTGGCGGCGTCGTGGGTGTAGGCGCGGCCGTGGTAGAGGAAGAACACGTCCTGCGGGACGCGGCGGGCCTGCTCGTCCAGCAGCAGGCCGAGGGAGATGCGGGTGTCGGACTGGATGCGTTCCAGGCGGGCCAGCCGGGGCAGGTTCTGCGCGGCCTCGCCGAACAGCTGCCGGGAGCCGCGCACCGCCCGCACCGCCGTGGTCGCCGCCGACCGCACCGCGTTGCCGCCGATGCCCGCGACCAGTTGCAGTCCGTACCCGGCGGCCCCGCCGGGCAGCGCCGGGGCCGCGGCCTCCTCGTCGCCGGTGACCGTCGTGACCGGCTCGGGCAGGTCCGCCGCCCCGGCCCGCCACCGGGCCCAGTCGGCGACGACCGGCCAGGTCTGCGCCATCGCCACCGACCCGACGACCAGCCCGAAGTGTCCGGCGCGCAGCGACACCTCGTGGATCTGGGCGCGCGGCGCGGCCCGGCGGATGCCGCGCACCATCGGCGGCGGCGCGATCTCGTCGACCTCCCCGACGAACGTCAGCACCGGGCAGGTGATGTCGGCCAGCGTCACCAGCCGGTCCCCGATGACGAACCCGCCGGTCAGCATCCGGTTGTGCTGGATGAACTGCCGGATGAACTCCGCCAGCGCGGGCCCCGGCCAGGCGACCCAGCCCTCGCGTTCCAGGAAGCGGCGCTGGCGCTCGCGCGGGGCCAGGCGTTCCCGGTCGTGCAGCTGCATCAGGAAGTCGATCCGGCTGCGGACCGACTTGACCGGGCTGAGGAGCTGGAACCCGGTCCGCGTCACCCAGCCGGGGATGTCCAGGCTGCGCAGCAGCGCGTCGGGGATGCGCTCGGCGCCCTCGGCCGCCAGCCAGCTCGGCAGCCCGAACGGCAGCCCCACGCTGGTGTCGGCCGGGCTGCCGAACGTCACCAGCGACTCGATGCCCCTGCTGCGCCGGTAGGCGGCGGCCTGGTAGACGAACATGCCGCCCTGCGAGTAGCCCGCCAGGTTCACGTCCCGTCCGGTGGCCTCGCGGACGCGGTCGATGGCGTCGCTGACCGCCAGGACGTGGTCGGTGACGGTCCGCTCCAGCCCGCCCGGCTCGCGTTCGGGCGCGCCGAAGTCCACCACCCACGGATCGACGCCGCGCCGGTGCAGCTCGGCGACCGCGCTGACCCGCGAGGAGATGTCGTACACCTCCGAGCTGATCATCAGCGGCGGGACCAGCAGCATGACCGGGCGCTTGTCGCCGTCGCCGGCCCCGCCGGGGAAGTAGTGCCGCAGCCGGTAGATCCGCTGCTCGGTCACCACCTCGCACGGCGAGGCGTCCTCGTCGGCGGTGTCCAGACCGCCGAAGCGGGCGACCTCCAGCGCGTTCTGGGCGGTGGCTCCCAGCCGGGAGCCGAACCGGAGAAGTGTTCTGGCAACAGGGGGCATCGTCGACCTCTCACAGAGTCAACGACATCGTGTCCAGTATCGGGGCTTTTATCAATGCGATCACTGACAAAGCCGCCCCCGTGTGGCTGACGCCACTGCTGACTTACCGAGCTCAGGGGCCTGACACGACCCGCGCGTCCGGCATGCGGCCCGCCTGGAACTGCTCCCACATGTAGCGCCGCCGCGGCTTGCCGCTGGACGTCCGCTGGATCAGGCCCGACCCGACGACGATGGTCAGCTCGACGTCCTCGCCGAGCCGCCGCCGCAGCGTCTCGCGCACGTCGTCCGCCCACCCGTCGTCCCGCGTCTCGGCGAACAGCACCAGCCCCTTCGTCCCGGCCCCGGGAACGGCGGTCACCGTGATCCGGCCCTTGCCGAGCCGCGTCACCTCGGCGATCTTCGACTCCAGGTCCTCGACGTACACCGAACGCCCCCGGACCTTGATGCTGTCGCCCATCCGCCCGAGCACGAACAACTGCCCGGCGAAGAGGAACCCGGCGTCGCCGGTGTGGACCCGGCCGCCCTTGAAGCGCGTGGACTTCCCCTCGGCCCCGGCGTAGTAGCCGGGGCACGCCGACTCCCCGCCGACCACGATCTCGCCGAGCCGTCCCGGCGGGAGCTCGCGGCCCTCGTCGTCGACGATCGTGACGGGGGCGTCGTCCTCGGGCGTCCCGCACCCGACGACCCAGCCCGCCTTCGCGCCCCGCGACTCCGCGCCCAGGGTGTGCTGCTCCAGGATCACCACCGGCTCGCCGAACGCCAGCGACTCGTTGTCGGGCCGCACGGCCAGCGGGTCGCGCGGCAGGTGGTCCACCGTGACCAGCAGCGTCGTCTCGGCCATCCCGTAGGCGGGCTTGAACGCCGACCGCCGGAACCCCAGCGGCTCCAGCAGCTCCGCGAAGACCTCCAGCGAGTGCGGGTCGATCGGCTCGGCCCCGACCAGCGCGGTCTTCCACCCCGACAGGTCCAGGCCCTCCAGCTGCTCGGGCTTCACGCGGCGCGCGACGTAGGCGTAGGCGAACGGCGGCGCGGCCGTGTGGCGGGCCTCGGCGAAGCAGCGGATCCAGCGCGCGGGGTCGCGGATGAAGTGGTCGGGCCGCATCAGCCGCAGCCTGCCCTGCCGCGCGATCGGGGTGAGGAACGTGCCGATCAGCCCCATGTCGTGGTACAGCGGCAGCCAGGAGGCGACCTCGTCCTCGTCGTCGTAGCCCGCGCAGCGCGCGATGAGCTCGGTGTTGGCCTCCAGGTTCGCCCAGGTGACCATGACGCCGCGCGGGGCGCCGGAGGAGCCGGAGGTGAACTGGAGCAGCGCCAGCTCCCCGGCCTCCTGGATCTCGCACTCGCGGTCGGCCTGGCGCGGCCGCCACGGTTCGCCGTCGATCCCGGCCTCGGCCATCGCGCGTCCGGCCAGGTCGGCGAGGCCGGCGGAGGCGATGGTGAGCCGGGGCCGGGCCTGCCGCAGGATCGCCGCGACGTGCGCGACGTAGTCGTCGCCGTCCTGGAACAGCGGCGGGGTGATCAGGCAGACGGTGCCGCCCGCCGCCCACACGGCGAAGTAGGTCTCGACGCAGGTGAAGTCGGTGGGCAGCACCACGCACACCACGTCCCCGGGGCGCACGCCGGCCTCGATCAGCGCCGCGCCGGTGCGGCGCGCGGCGGACGCGAGGCTCGCGTAGTCGCGGTACTCCCAGCCGCCGTCGTCGGTCGCCAAGTGGACGCCGCGTCCGGAGTTCGGCTTGTCCAGCCAGTCCCGCAGCGCAGATGCCATCCGAGTCCCCTTCGAGGTGCTCACCGTCACGCACGTGACTGAGGAGTAACTTCACCAGCGCGGCGACGTTTCCGTCAACCAGCGCTTTCCAGACGGGCCTTTGTGACATACGTGACAACCGGGGCGCTGGAATTTCGCACCTCCATGGGTTACCGACCGGTTCACCCCGTTGTTACCTTCACGCCACCCCACCCGCTCCCGGAACGAGGCCCGCATGGAGACCCGCCGCACGTTCTGCCGGACCGCGATCCTGTCCACCGGAGCCGCCCTGGGCGGCGGCCTGCTCACCGACACCGCGGACGCCGCGGGCGCGCGGGTCGTCGCCGAGAAGAGGATCAACGCCCGCACCCTCGACCTCACCGTCGCGTCCAGGGCCATGCGCCGCAACGTCAGGGTCCGGCTGCTGCTGCCCAGGGGGTGGTCGCGGAAGGCGCGGCGGACCTGGCCGACGGTGTGGGCGCTGCACGGCGGCAACGACCGCTACGACGCCTGGTACCGCCGCACCGACATCGAACGGCTCGCCGCCCGCCACCAGGTCATCGTCGTGATGCCGGAGGGCGGCTACGCGGGCGGCTACACCGACTGGTGGAACTACGGGCGGGGCGGCTCCCCCGCGTGGGAGACGTTCCACCTCACCGAGCTGCGCGGGCTGCTGGAGGCCCGGTACCGGGCGGGCAGGCGCCGCGCGGTCATCGGGCAGTCCTCCGGCGGATACGGCGCGCTGATCTACGCCGCGCGCCACCCCGGGATGTTCCGGTTCGCGGCCTCCTACAGCGGGTTCTGCTCGACGCTGTCGCCGGGCGTCCCGGAGGTGCTGATGACCGGGCTGTCGGGGCTGGGGCCGTTCGTGGACAAGAACGCGATGTGGGGGCACCCGATCTTCCAGCGGAACGTGTGGGCCGCGCACGACCCCGTCACCCAGGCCGCCCGGCTACGCGGCACCCGGCTGTACGTGTCGGTCGCGAGGAAGGGGCTCAAGGGCCCGCTCGACCGGCCGGACGCGCAGGCCGTCGACCCGGCCGAGGAGTTCTGCCACTACACGACCGTGCCGTTCCTGAACCGCCTCAGGAAGCTGCGCATCCCGGTCACCACGCACCTGTACGCGAAGGGGACGCACAGCTGGGCCTACTGGCAGTACGAGCTGCACCGCTCCTGGCCCCTGATGATGAAGGCCCTCGGCGCCTAGCGCCCGTTCCACAGCGGACCTCAGCCCGCACGCGAGCGCGCTACCCGATCTGCGGGCGAGCGCCGTGGGCCAGGGCTTCTGAACACGGCCTAACGCGCGGCGGGCGTCCGGCGGCGGGTGACCAGCAGGGCCACCGCGCGCCAGCCGAGCAGCATCAGCGCCAGGAACAGGCACGTCACGACGATGAACGCGGTCGCCGTCCCCTGCCCGGACACCACCCGCAGCGCCATCCCGAGCGCGACCGTGGACGCCCACACGCCGACGCCGACCGGCACGAGCGCCTCGGCCCGGCCCCGCCAGGCCCGCGTCACCAGCCAGCCGACCGCGAGCGCGACCAGAAACGGCCAGGCCGTGGTGGCGAACCCCGTCAGGCTCGCGGCCTCCTGGTGCGAGGCCCGTCCGATCGCCACGAACACGAGCACCCCGCACACGTCCAGGGCCGCCGCCGCACTCTTCCGCATTCGTCCAGGGTATCCACGCTCCCCGAACCGCCCGCCCCGGGGTCTTTCCGCCGAAAAAGCGAAAAGGGCCCGGATTTCTCCGGGCCCTTTTCCTTGGTAGCGGGGGTCTGGGGGTCGCTCCCCAGGGGAAACGGCGAAGAGCCGCCTGGGAGCAAACTTCGTTTGCGACCAGGCGGCTCTTCGGCTAGTAGCGGGGGCAGGATTTGAACCTGCGACCTCTGGGTTATGAGCCCAGCGAGCTACCGAACTGCTCCACCCCGCGCCGTCGCCCTGCGGGGTTTCCCTCGCGGCGATGTCTCAACTCTATGGGTACGGGGAACCTTAGGCAAACCGAGGACGGAGGCCGCGTGTACGACCCGTTCGACCCCGCGTTCCAGGCAGACCCCTACCCCGCCTACCGGCTGCTGCGCGACGAGGACCCGGCGCACCGCCACGACGACCCGCCGTTCTGGGCGCTGTCGCGGTTCGAGGACGTCTGGAACGCGGTGCGGGACACCGGGACGTTCTCCTCGGCCCAGGGCCTGACCTTCCACCCCGACGAGATCGGCACGCTGGGCCTGGCCCCCACGATCGTGATGCTGGACCCGCCCCGGCACACCGCGCTGCGCCGCCTGGTCAGCTCCGCCTTCACCCCGCGCCGGGTGGCCGCCCTGGAGGATCTGGTCCGCGACCACGTCCGCGCGCGCATCGCCGGGATGGAACGCCGGGCGGCGGCCGGGGAGCCGGTGGACCTGCACCGCGACCTCGCCTCGCCCCTCCCCACGTTCACCCTGGCGCACCTGCTGGGCGTCCCGGAGGCGGACCGCGCCCGCTTCGACCCGTGGGTGGCGGCGCTGACGACGTTCCAGGACGACGGCTTCGACACCGCCGCCCTGACCTCGGGCGGCGCGGCGGGGGCGGTGGCGGAGATGTTCGCCTACTTCTCCGAGGTGATCAGGGCCCGCCGCGAACGCCCGTCCGACGACCTGATCAGCGCCCTCACCACCGCCGAGCTGGACGGCGACCGCCTCACCGACTGGGACGTCCTCGGCTTCTGCTTCGTGATGGTCGCCGGCGGCAACGACACCACGGGCAACCTGGTCTCCCACGCGCTGGCCCTGCTGCACGCCCACCCCGACCAGCAGGCGGCCCTGGCCGCCGACCCGGCCCTGATCCCCGGCGCCCTCCTGGAGTTCCTGCGCCTGGAGGGCTCGGTCCAGGCGCTGGCCCGCACCACGACCCGTCCGGTGGAGCTGCACGGCGCGAGGATCCCCGAGGGCGCGAAGGTGATGATGCTCTACGGCGCGGCCAACCGCGACGACCGCGAGTTCGGCCCGACCGCCGACACCCTCGACATCACCCGGAAGATCCCCCGCCACCTGGGCTTCGGCACGGGCCCGCACTTCTGCATCGGCTCCCACCTGGCCAAACTCCAGGCCCGCATCGCCCTGGAGGAGCTACTGGGAGCCCACCCGAAGATTACCGTGGACCTGACAACGGCCCAACGGATCTCCTCCCCGTTCACCCGAGGCTGGACCTCCCTCCCCGCGGTCGGGTTCAGCGGCTGACCTGGTCCCCGGAACGCAACAGCGGCGGTGACAGCGCCTTCGCCGGTCCCCGCCGGTACAGCGCGGCGGGTCGTCCGGCCTCGAGCACCCGCCGTCCGCCCGTCGGTTCGAGGAACCCTTCGGCGCGGGTCACCTTCCGGCGGAAGTTGCTGGGGTCCAGCGGGGCACCCCAGACGACCTCGTACACCTTCCGCAGGTCGGCGACGGTGAACGGCTCCATGCAGAACGCCGCCGCCACGGTCGTGTACTCCAGGCGCGCCCGTGCCCGCTCCAGCGCGTCACGCAGGATGTCGGCGTGGTCGAACGCCAGCGACGTCGTCCCCGACACCAGCGGTCCCACCGCCTCCCACCGCGCCGCCCGGGCGTCGCTCCCCGCCACCGGCACGGGCAGGTCGGGCCCGAGCGCGAGATAGGCCACCGTGACCACCCGTCCGCGCGGGTCCCGATCGGGATCACCGTAGGCGCGCAACTGCTCCAGGTGCAGCCGTCGCCCGTCCAGCCCGGTCTCCTCGGCCAGTTCCCGCCGGGCGGCCTCGTCGAGGTTCTCCCCCGGCCGCACGTATCCGCCCGGCAGCGCGAGCCGCCCCCGGTACGGCGCGTTGCCCCGCTCGATCAGCAGCACGCACAGCTCGTCCCCCCGGATCGTGAAGATCACCAGGTCCACCGTGACGGCGGCCGGATCCGCCGGCCGCCGCCCACCAGAGTTCTCGGACACCCGCACCCCTTAAAGGTCGTATTGACTTTAACCCGATCCCTTTTTAAGGTCACATCGACCTGAAATCGGACCCTGTGGGGGTCGCATGTCGCACGCACCACCGGTCTCCCTCACCAAACCCCCCGCCGAGCGCAGCGAGCGCGGCGACGAGACGACCCGCCACCTGTGCGCGGGCGTCTACCTGGATCGCCGTTTCCGGAACCTCGTCCTCCGGCGGGTCCTGCACGAACCCCACCGTCGGGTGGCCCCCTCCTACGGCTTCGACCTCGTTCCCGTCGTCGACCACGCCTGGCGCTGCTGGGTGCTGGAGACGACCCGGCACGCGTGTACCGTGGCGCTGCTGCTCATCGCCGCCTGGTCCAGCCTGCCGACCGCGCTGACCGTCGTGTGCGCGCTCGGCCTGTGGGGGCTGGCCTGGCCTCTCCTCCGGCTCGCCCCGGAGGTTCTCAGGATCCGCCTGCGGACCGCCCGCGCCGAGTGGTTCCACCGCTACAAGACGCGGGGTGAGCTCAATGACGCCAACCGGCTGAAGGAACAGACCCGCTGGCTCAAGCTCGGGACGGCCTGCTGCGGGGTGATGGCGGTCACCCCCGCGGTGTCGGCATGGAGCGCGGGCGTCCCCGTTCTCTGGGTGCTCGCCTGGTCCACGGTCTTCCTCGCGCTGATCGCGGTGGTCACGGCGATGCTCGCGGCGGCCTGGCAGCGGGCGTTGAACAGCACCCGGCACCCCGGCCCGCTACGGCCGTCACGGCTCAGCCGCCGTCAGGAGGTGATCGACCGGCAGCAACGCCATCCCGTGGCCGTCTACCGCAGGCCCGAACCGAAGAAGGACGACGACGACCCCCTGCTCCGTCTCGATCCGGACGACGATCCGAACTTCTTCGTCGGAAGCGGCGAGCTCGTGCACCGCTGGCTGCCCCCGCTGACCGTCCAGTTGCTGCGGGACCGGCGCGGCACCGCCCTGGCGAACGGTACCGGCCCCCCGACGCTCTCCGGCGACGGGGAACGCGAGTTCGTCACGCCCCCGTTCCAGGCCCACGAGCTGGTGGAGCACTTGCGGTCCAGGATGAAGGCGATCGGCAGAACCTCCGACCCGACGCGCATGCCGGGCTACCAGGTCGCCGACCGGATCTACTTCGCCGAAGGCGACGCGCCGGACGTCCGGAAGGCCCTGACGGAACGCTGTGCCCCGGAGACCCTGCGCCGGATCATCAACGAGCCGTACGGTCCCGCCCAGTACTTCCTGGAGATCCGCACGACCTCCTCGGGCGAACTCGTGACCACGGTCTTTCTCCGGGTCACGGTGAAGGGCCGGTCGCTCAGCCTGGACTTCGCCGCCTGCGCGCTGACCCGGACGCCGTCCCGCTCCCAACTCCACGGCCGACCCGCCCTCCACCGTGCCCCCGCGCTCGCGGTCCTGGCTGCGTTGGGTCGGCTCCCCCTTGAGGTCCTGGACTCGTGGCGACTGGTCACCGCGCCGTGGGTGCTCACCCAGAGCCTGCGCGTCCGCCGGGGAGGCGGCGGCTGGGGACGCAGCCCCCAGGTGTGCGTGCGGGAGCACGCCGCCGCCGACTGGCGGTCGGCCGACTTCGACAAGCCGGTGATCCTCGACCAGATGAAGATCATCGAATTGCGGCTGCTGACGGCGGTCAAGGACTTCCTCCGGTCGCGCGGCGTCGACACCTCCACGTTCGAGAAGCGCGCCGAGACCATCATCAGCGCCAACGTGCTCAACATGGGCGGCCGCGTCGACATCACCAACTCGGCGGTCGGCGACAGCGCCCAGGTCAACCTCGGAACCCCCGTTCCGCACGGCAGCAACGACCCCACCGTCCAGGGAGCTCACGCATGACCCGCGAACCGCACGTCAGCGGAATCGTCACGCACGGCGGCACGACCAACGTCAACTCCTCCGCCGTCGGCCACCGTCCCGTCGTCAACATCACCGCACCCCACGCCGAGCGGAGCACGGACGGGGACCGGAACCGCGAACGCGTCCAGGTCGGCGTCATCACGATCCTCGACGTCGAGACGCAGGCGGTACGGCTGGCTCTCGGCCTGAACGAGGAGCCGGCCGACGGCCTGCGCTTCTACACCGGGCAGGTGTCCGGGCCGAACGGCCCGACGTCGGTCGCCGCGATCCGCGCCCTCGCCCAGGGGCAGCGTTCCGCCATCGCGGCCTACGAGAACCTGCGGCGCCACCACGACCCGGAGGTGGTGGTCCTGACCGGTATCGGCGGCGGCATCCACCGCGACGTCCACGAGGGCGACGTCGTGGTCGCCACTCGCGTCGTCTACTACGACCTGCGCAAGTACACACCCGACGGGGTCCGACACCGCGGGGAGGAACGCGAGTCGCCCGCGGGGGTCGGGCACGCGATCAACGCGTTCTTCAGCGACCACCACCCCGCGGAGTTCCCGGTCGCGGACCCGGCGGGCACCACCCGGACCATGCGGATGCTGCACGGCCCGATCGGGTCCGGGGAGGCGGTGATCGCCGACTCGGCCGCCGAGACCCTCGCCTATCTGGCCGGTTTCAACGACAAGATCCTCGCGATCGACATGGAGGCCGGCGGGCTCGGCCAGGTCTGCCACGAACGCTCGGCCGGGACCGGGCGGCCGCACGGCTGGGTGGTCGTCCGCGGGATCTCCGACCTGGCGGGAGCCGACAAGAACGACGACCATCATCGGCTCGCGTCCTGGCATGCCGCTGTCGCGCTGCGGAGACTGCTCCCTTATCTACGGATTGAGCGGTCTTCCTGAAAAAGCGAAAAGGGCCCGGATTTCTCCGGGCCCTTTTCCTTGGTAGCGGGGGCAGGATTTGAACCTGCGACCTCTGGGTTATGAGCCCAGCGAGCTACCGAACTGCTCCACCCCGCGCCGTCGCCCTGCGGGGTTTCCCTCGCGGCGATGTCTTAACTGTATGGCATCCGGTGGGAGGTGTCGAATCGGTTTGGTCAGCGGTTCTCGCAGCTCGGGATCGTGCCCTTGGCGCCGTTGAGGGCGTTGATGGACTCGATCGCGCTCTTCAGGGTGTCGGCGCGGACCAGGCGGAGGCCGTCGGGGCGGGCGGCCAGGGCGTCCTTGCAGTTGCCGGCGGGGGTCAGGAAGACCGTGGCCCCGGCGCGGCGGGCCGCGATCATCTTCTGCTGGATGCCGCCGATCGGGCCGACCTCGCCCTTGGGGGTGATGGTGCCGGTGCCCGCGATGAACTTGCCGCCGGTCAGGTTCTCCGGGGTGAGCTTGTCGTAGATCGCCAGCGCGAACATCAGGCCCGCGCTGGGGCCGCCGACGTCGCCGACGCTGATGTCGATCTTGAAGGGGAACTTGAAGCGGTCGGCGAGCACGATGCCGACGACCGGCCGCTTGGCGTCGGTGGGCGCCGGGGCGGTGGTCAGCGTCACCTTCTCGTCCTTGCCGTCGCGCCGGTAGCCGATGGTCACCGGGTCGCCCGGCTTGCGGCGGGTCACCCGGCCGGTGACGTCGGAGACCGACGCGGCGGGGGCGCCGTCCACCGACACGATCTCGTCGCCGGGCTTCAGCCTGCCCTCGGCGGGCTTGCCCTTCTGGACCGAGTCCACCTGGACCTGGTTCCGGATGGGGATCTTGAGTTCGTTGAGGGCGGCGGCCTCGGCGCTCTCCTGGGAGTCCCGCATCTGGCGGGTGTTCTCCTCGTCGACCTGCTGCTGGCTCTCGCCCTTGGGGAAGACCGTCTCCTCCGGGACGATCGCCACGTCGCCCTCGACCCACCCGCGCAACGCCGTGAGCAGGTCGATCCGCCCGCCCGGTCCGCCCCGGTAGGTGACGGTGGTGAAGTTCAGGTGCCCGTCGGTCGG
Organism: Actinomadura kijaniata NBRC 14229; assembly: GCF_001552175.1. Taxonomy (GTDB): domain Bacteria; phylum Actinomycetota; class Actinomycetes; order Streptosporangiales; family Streptosporangiaceae; genus Spirillospora; species Spirillospora kijaniata. Next base: position 4,354 of record NZ_BCQR01000201.1, on the reverse strand, counting down.
GTACGTCCGCTGCCCGTCGATCTTCACGAGCGGGACGCCCTTGTCGTCGGTGCCCAGGGTGTCGCTCGTGGGACCGGGCATCAGCGCGACATAGGGGACGGGCAACAGCGCACCCACCATGGCCAGTACCAGAACGAGCACGCTGGCGACGGTGAGGGTGGCGGCGCGACGTGACATGCCAGGAACTCTATGCGGACCGGAACCGTCAGCAGGCTCCGACCCACTCCTCGCCGCCGTCGGCGAAGGTCTGGTGCTTCCAGATGGGCACCTGCGCCTTCAGGTCGTCGATCAGGCGGCGGCACGCCTCGAACGCCTCGCCCCGGTGCGGGCAGGACGCCGCGACCACCACCGCCAGGTCGCCGATCTCCAGGTCGCCGACCCGGTGCACGGCGGCCAGGGCCCGCACCGGGAAGTCGGCGGCGACCTTCTCCATCACGCGCCGCAGCTCGCGCTCCACGGTGGGGTGGGCGCTGTAGGACAGGGCCTTCACGGCCTGGGCGTGGTCGTGGTCGCGGACGGTGCCCACGAAGACGGTGGTGCCGCCGGCGGCCGGGTCGCCGACGGCGTTGAAGACCTCGTCCACCGACAGGGGGGTGTCGCGGATCCCGATCAGCCTGATGACGTCGCTCACAGCCCGCAGGCTACCCGGCCGGACGCGGCACGGTGCGTCCCCCGGCGGCCTTTCAGCCCGTCTGCCCGGGCTCGTCGGGCTCCAGGGTGGCGGCCAGGGCCTCGGCGAGGGCCGGGACGAGCTCCGGGCCGGCCAGCACCTCGTCCTCGGCGTCGTGGCGGCGCAGCCGCAGCGCCGAGTACCGCGACCCGTCGCGCAGCACCCCCACGATCATCCGCACGTCCTCGCGCTTCGGGTGCTCGGCCGCCCACCTGGCGGCCTCGCCCTCGTCCTCGGGGATCTCCTCCTCGACCTCCGGCGGCAGCACGACCCGCTCCACGACCAGCGCGCACCCGGCGACGGCGTCCGGCCAGGCGATCGTGGCGAGGAAGTCCTCGACGGTCCGGTTCCCGTCCAGATCCTCCTGCTCCAGGGCGGCCAGGGAGTCACCGTCGTCGGGCAGGCCCAGCTGCTCGGCCAGTTCCGGCTCCGCCGCACGCAGCTCGGAGCTGCTGACCAGGGCATACAGCCTCGGCGGCGCGTCCCAGCCCTCCTGGGCGGCATGACGTTCCAGATCCAGCACGACTTCTTCGAGAAGACTCACGGGGCCATCTTTCCCATATTCGGGGCGGGGACATGCGGAAAAACCCGCCCGGCTCGGTAAGTTGCTTACACGGCACCGGCGTGGAGCCGGTGCGGCGCGACCCTGAACGGAGGGGCCTCTTGACCTTCCGGACTCCCGGATTCGGGCGCCGGCTCGGGACCGGCCGGAGCAGGCTGGTGCTGCCGGTCCTCGTCACCGTGGCGGTGCTGCTGATCGCCTTCATGGTGTTCACGGCGATCTGGACCGACCTGCTCTGGTACCGATCCGTCGGCTTCTCCTCTGTCTACACCACCGGGCTGTGGGCCCGTGTCGTGTTGTTCGTCGGCGGCGGCGCGCTGATGGCCCTGGTCGTCGGCGCCAACGTCGTCGTCGCCTACCGGCTGCGGCCCTCCCACCGGCCGATGTCGCTGGAACAGCAGGGGCTGGAGCGCTACCGGGCCATCATCGACCCGCGCCGCAAGCTCATCGCGGGCGGCGGCCTGGGCCTGCTGGCGCTGCTGACCGGCTCGTCGGTGGCGGGCCAGTGGCCGGTGTGGCTGGCGTTCCTCAACCGCACGACGTTCGGCGTGAAGGACCCGCAGTTCGGCAAGGACGTGTCGTTCTACGTCTTCACCTACCCGTTCCTGCGGCTGGTGCTGGGCGTGGTGTTCGCGACGGTGATCCTGTCGATCGTCGCGGCGGTGATCGTCCACTACCTGTACGGCGGGCTGCGGCTCCAGGGGCCCGGCGACAAGATGTCGCCGCCCGCGCGGGCGCACCTGTCGGTGCTGGTGGGGCTGTTCGTGGCGCTGAAGGCGTTCGCCTACTGGTTCGACCGCTACGGCCTGGTCCACTCCGAACGCGGCGTGACCACCGGCGCCTCCTACACCGACGTCAACGCCCTGCTGCCCGCCAAGACGATCCTCGCGGTCATCGCGGTGATCTGCGCGGTGATGTTCGTCGGCAACATCGTGCGGCGCGGCATGATGCTGCCCGGCGTCGGCTTCACGCTGCTGGTGCTGTCGGCGATCCTGGTCGGCGGCGTGTACCCGCTGCTGATCCAGCAGTTCCAGGTGAAGCCGGACGAGCTGGCCAAGGAGCGGCAGTACATCCAGCGGAACATCGAGTTCACCCGGCGCGCCTACGGCGTCGACAAGGCCGAGATCGCCGTGGACTACGGCGCGAAGGTCGAGAGCGACGCCGGGAAGCTGCGCCAGGAGAGCGGGAAGCTGGCGCAGGGCGTCCGGCTGCTGGACCCGGCCGTGGTGGGCGAGACGTTCCAGCAGCTCCAGCAGGTCCGGCCGTTCTACCGGTTCCCCGACCCGCTGGACGTCGACCGCTACAAGATCGGCGACCGGACGGTCGACACGGTGGTGGCGCTGCGCGAGCTGTCGGGCGCGCCGTCGGGGCAGCGTTCCTGGGTGAAGGACCGCATGGTCTACACCCACGGCTACGGGTTCGTGTCGGCCTACGGCGACAAGTTCGGCAACGGCGGCACCCCCGACTGGGTCACCAAGGACATGCCGGTCGACCCCGCCGGCACGATCCGGGTGGACCGGCCGCAGATCTACTTCGGCGAGCGGTCCCCGATGTACTCGGTGGTCGGCGGGCAGGGGCAGCAGGAGCTGGACTACCCCGACAACAGCCCGGCCGGGCAGAAGAACACCACCTACCAGGGCACCGGCGGCGTGGCGGTCGACTCCTTCCTGAACAAGCTGCTGTTCGCGACCAAGTTCCAGGAGAAGAACCTGCTGCTGTCCGGCGCGATCAAGCCCGGCGCGAAGATCCTGTACAACCGGACGCCGCGCGAGATGGTGCAGCGCGCCGCACCGTGGCTGACGCTGGACGGCGACCCGTACCCGGCGGTGGTGAACGGCCGCATCCTGTGGATCCTCGACGGCTACACCACCTCGTCCAGCTACCCCTACTCCGAGCAGCGGAGCCTGGGCGACGCCACCCGCGACACCATCACCGACACCCGGTCGGCGGTGGCGCGGCAGACCAACGACCGCATCAACTACATGCGCAACTCCGTCAAGGCGACCGTGGACGCCTACGACGGCAGCGTGAAGCTGTACCAGTGGGACGAGCAGGACCCGGTCGCCAAGACCTGGATGAAGGTCTTCAAGGGCACCGTGCTGCCCAAGGGCGAGATCGACAAGGTGCCGGGGCTGAAGGAGCACTTCCGCTACCCGCAGGACCTGTTCAAGGTGCAGCGCAACATCCTGGCGCAGTACCACGTCACCGACCCGACGGCGTTCTACAACGGCGAGGGCTTCTGGGAGGTGCCCGAGGACCCCAGCGTCAAGGGCAAGCGGCAGCCGCCGTACTACCAGAGCCTCCAGATGCCGGGGTGGAGCGAACGGTCGTTCGCGCTGACCACGGTGTTCAACCCGCGCGGCAACCCGAACCTGGCGGCGTTCATGGCGGTGAACTCCACGCCGGGCCCGGACTACGGCAAGATCCAGGTCCTCCAGACGCCGCGCAACGCCCAGCCGCAGGGCCCCGGGCAGGTGCAGAACTCGTTCGAGACCGACTCGCGGGTCAAGGAGGAGCTGAACAAGCTGCGCCTCGGCAACACCCAGACGGTGGCGGGCAACCTGCTGACGATCCCGTTCGCCGGGGGCCTGCTGTACGTCGAGCCGATGTACGCCAAGGCCGGGGGCGGGGCCGAGCAGCAGCCGTTCCCGATCCTCGGCCGGGTGCTGGTGCGGTTCGGCGACCGGATCGCCTCCGGGCAGACGCTGGACGAGGCGATGAAGCAGCTGTTCGGCGGCGCGGCGTCGGTGCCCGCCCCCGGCGGCGACCGGGGCCGGGACCAGGGGCGAGGCCAGGGCCAGCAGGGCGGGGCGCTGACCCCGCAGGTCCGCGACGCCATCGCCGCGCTGGACAAGGCGCTCGCCGACTTCCGCGACGCCAAGGGCAAGGGCGACTTCGCCGGGATGGACCAGGCGTGGAAGCGGATCGAGGAGGCGCGCAAGGCGCTGAGCGACGCGCAGCAGGCCGCCGCCCAGCAGCCGGCGCGGTCCCCCTCGCCGTCGCCGACGGCCTCGCCGAACGCGACCCCCTCGCCCACGGCCTCGGCCAGCTGACCACCCGGACGCGGACGGCCGCGCACCCCGCCGGGGTGCGCGGCCGTTCCCGTCCCGCGGCGGCCGTTC
>NZ_BCQR01000200.1 GCF_001552175.1 Actinomadura kijaniata NBRC 14229 | reverse complement strand
GCCGCGCGCGGCGGCGCCGTCGGCCAGCGCGTCGAGCGCGACGGACGCCAGACGGCGCAGCGCGTGCGGCGCGGCCGGATCGGCGGTCGCGTCGGAGCGGATCGCGTCGGGACGGGCGGTCTCGCTCACGCGGCACGCTCCACGGCGACGTCGGCCAGCGCGTCGGCGATGCGGTGCAGCACCGAGTCGGCCTCCTCGTCGGTGAGGACCAGCGGCGGCAGCAGCCGCAGCACGCTGTCGCCGCGCCCGCCGAGTTCGAGGATCAGGCCGTGCTCCAGGCAGGCGGCCTGGAGCGCGCGGGCGAAGGCCGGGTCGCCGGGCAGGGAGCCCCGGGCGTCGGGCTCGGCGGCCGGGTCGACCAGCTCGGCGCCGATCATCAGGCCGCGGCCGCGCACCTCGGCGATCTGCGGGTGCTCGGTGGCCAGCTCGCGCAGCCCGGCGCGGAGGCGTTCGCCCAGCTTGGCGGCGCGCTCGGCGAGCTGCTGCTCGGCGACGGTCCGCAGCGTGACCTCCCCGGCGACCATGGCCAGGGTGTTGCCGCGGAAGGTGCCGGTGTGGTCGCCCGGCTGCCAGGTGTCCAGATCCGGCCGGTAGGCGATCAGGGCCAGCGGCAGGCCGCCGCCCACGGCCTTGGAGGTGACGAGGATGTCGGGGGTGATCCCGGCGCGCTCGCAGGCCCAGAAGTCGCCGGTGCGGCCGATTCCGGTCTGCACCTCGTCGACGATGAGCAGGATGCCGTGCTCGGCGGTGATGCGGCGCACCTCGCGCAGCCACGCGTCCGGGCCGGGCACGACCCCGCCCTCGCCCTGGACGACCTCCAGGATGACGGCGGCGGGCGTGCCGACGCCGCTGCTGGGGTCGGTGACGTAGCTCTCCATCAGGCGGGCCGACAGCTCGCCCGCCCGGTCCGCGCCGACGCCGAACGGGCAGCGGTAGCCGTAGGGGTAGGGCAGCCGGGTCACGGGCTGGGCCTCGGCCGGGCCGAACGCGGCCGAGCCGCGCCGCATCCGGCCGGGTCCGGACACCGAGGAGGCGCCGAGCGTCATGCCGTGGTAAGCGCCGGTGAAGGCGAACACGCCCTGGCGTCCGGTGGCGTTGCGGGCCAGCTTGAGCGCCGCCTCGACGGCGTCGGTCCCGGCGGGGCTGCAGAAGTGCAGCTTGGCGTTGTCGCGGAGGGTGCCCGGCAGCCGCCGCAGCAGCTCGCCGCTGAAGGCGTCCTTCTGCGGGGTGATCATGTCCAGGGCGTGCAGCGGGGCGCCCGAGCCGAGCGCCTCCTGCAGGGCTGCGACCACGTCGGGATGGTTGTGGCCGAGGGCGAGGGTGCCCGCCCCGGAGAGGCAGTCGAGGTAGGCGCGGCCGTCGGCTCCGGTCACGCGGGCACCGGAGGCGGCGACGGGCGCCACCGGGAGGGACCGCGCGTAGGTCCGGGCGGCGGACTCACGTTGCGCCTGTCGGTCGAGGAGACGGGCACGCAGCATGGGGGATCCTTCGGTCACGAGCGGGGACGGGAGGGCCGGGGCAAGCCTGGCGGGGACAAGCCTGGGAAGGAGGCGGCTCACCGCCCGCAGACTTAGGTAAGGCTAACCTAGCAAAATGTGCGCGGTCGTCCACCGGGCGGACGCCCCGGTCCTCGCGTCGTTGCTCACATCCGGGCTCACATCCGGTCGTCCCGGGGCCCCTCGACGAGCCCGGTGTGGCGGCTCAGCGGGATCACCAGCGGCGCGCCGGTCTCCTCGTCGACGCGCACGCGGGCGCGCAGCCCGAAGACCTCCTCCACCAGCTCCTCGGTGAGCACCTGCGACGGCGTCCCCTGCGCGACCACGCGCCCCTGGCGCATCGCCACCAGCCGGTCGGCGTAGCGGGCCGCCAGCGACAGGTCGTGCAGGACCATCACGACGGTCCGGCCCATCGTCAGGTGCAGGTCGCGCACCAGGTCGAGCACCTCGACCTGGTGCGCCAGGTCCAGGTGGTTGGTCGGCTCGTCCAGCAGCAGCAGCTCCGTCTGCTGCGCCAGCGCCATGGCGATCCACGCGCGCTGCCGCTGGCCGCCCGACAGCTCGTCCAGCGTCCGCCCCGCCAGCTCGACCATGCCGGTGGCGCGCAACGCCTCCGCGACGGCGGCCTCGTCGTCGGAGGACCACCGCCGGTACCAGGTCTGGTGCGGGTGACGTCCGCGCGCCACCAGGTCGGCGACGCTCAGCCCCTCCGGCGCCATCGGCGACTGCGGGAGCAGCCCGACGCGTTCGGCGACCTTCCGCGTGGGGATGCGGTGGACGGGCTGGCCGTCCAGCAGCACCGATCCGGCGGCGGGCTTCATCAACCGCCCGAACGCCCGCAGCAGGGTGGACTTGCCGCAGCCGTTCGGCCCGATGATGACGGTGACCGTCCGGTCCGGGACGTCGAGGTCCAGCTCGTGGACGACCGCCCGGTCGCCGTAGGCGAGCGTCAGCCCCTGCGCGCGCAGCCGCACCGAGGGCCTGGCCTCCTCCGGCGCGGCGCTCGCGGACCGGGTGGGGGTGGTGTCGGTCATGACGTGCGGGCCCTTCCGCTTCGAACGAGCAGGTACAGCAGATACGGCGCGCCCAGCGCGGCGGTGAGGATGCCGACGGGCAGCTCGACGCTCCCGAAGGCGGTGCGGCCGAGGACGTCGGCCCACACCGTGACGGCCGCCCCGACCAGCGCGGACGCCAGCAGCGGCGGCGAGCCCGCGCGCACCAGCCGGACCGCCAGCTGCGGACTGGCCAGCGCCACGAACGCGACCGGACCGGCGGCGGCCGTCGCGGCGGCGGTGAGCAGCACCGCGGTGAGCAGCAGCACCGCGCGGGTCGCGTTCATCCGGACGCCCAGACCGCGCGCGGTGTCGTCGTCGAACGCCAGCGCCCCGAAGGGGAACGACAGCGCCAGGGCCACCGGCAGCAGCGCCACCAGCGCCCACAGGGGCGGCCGCGCGGTGTCCCAGGACGCGCCGTTGAGGCTGCCGTTGAGCCACAGCAGCGCGCGCCCGGCGTCGACGATGTCGGCCTTGAGCAGCAGCCACGACAGCACGCTGGTGAGGACGGCGTTGACGCCCACCCCCACCAGCAGCACGCGGTACCCCGACAGGTCGCGCCGCACGGCCAGCAGGTAGACGGCCACGGCCGCCAGCAACCCGCCCGCGGCCGCCGCGACCGGGACGCCGACGTCGGCCACCGCGCCGCCGACGCCCCCGTAGGCGCCGCCGAACACGATGACCGTCACCGCGCCCACCCCCGAGCCCGCCGTGATCCCGAGGATGTCGGGACTGGCCAGCGGGTTGCGGCCCAGCCCCTGGATGATGGCCCCCGCCAGCGCCAGCGACGCCCCGACCAGCGCGCCGGTCGCCGACCGCGGCAGGCGCAGCTCGGTCACCACCAGCCGGTCGGCCTCGTCCCCGCCGCCGAACAACGCCAGGGCCACCTGACCGAACGGGATGTCGATGTCACCGCGCCCGCAGTTGACGACCACCCCGAGGAACAGCACGCCGAGCGTCACCAGCGGGACCAGCACCGTACGCGGCCGCCACGGCGCGGAAACCGGACCGACGCGCAGGGCCGCGCGTCCGGGCACGACACTCATATCCGCACCGCCCCACGCCGCCGCACCAGCTGGATGAAGACCGGAGCGCCGATGAGCGCCAGCACGATGCCCACCTGCAGCTCACCGGGCCGGGCCACCAGCCGCCCGAGGGTGTCGGCCGCCACCATCAGCACCGCCCCGATCAGCGCCGCCTGCGCGGTGATCCAGCGGTAGTCGGGCCCCGACAGGTACCGGGCGATGTGCGTGCCGACCAGGCCGACGAACCCGATCGGCCCGCACACGGCCACCGCCGTTCCGGTCAGCAGCGTCACCGCCGTCATGCCCAGCGCGCGGTTGAGCCCGACCCGCACGCCCAGCGACCGCGCCACGTCCTCGCCGAGCGACAGCGCGTTCAGCCCCGGCGTGTTCAACGCGGCCACCACCAGCCCGACCACGATGAACGGAAGGGCCCGCACCGTCAGCTCCAGAGGCTGGCCGCTGACCGACCCCACCGTCCAGAACCGGTAGGTCTCCAGCGCCTGCCGGTCGAACAGCACCATCCCGGCGGTGAGCGCCGTGAACAGCGCGTGCGCCGAGGCCCCGGCCAGCGCCAGCGTCACCGGCGTCGCGCCACCGCGCGTCAGCGCGCCCACCGCGTACACCCCGGCCCCGGCGAGCGCGGCGCCGAGGAACCCGAACCACACATAGCCGTACAGGCCGGTGACGCCGACCAGGAAGATCGAGGCCACGACGCCCATGCCCGCGCCGGCGCTGATGCCGAGCACGACCGGGTCGGCGATGGGGTTGCGGGTGTGCCCCTGCATCAGGGCCCCGGCGGCGCCCAGCGCGAGACCGGCGACGACCGCCGTCACCGTGCGGGGCAGCCGCAGCGACCGCACGATGACGTCCCCCTCGGAACCCGAGGCGTGCCACAGCCCGTGCCAGATCTCACCCGGGCTGAGCGGCTCGGCGCCCAGCGCGATGCTCAGCATGACGGCTAGGACCAGCGCGCTCACCAGAACAACGGTCCACACCCCCCGCCGCGACGCCCTTTCGGGCGCGACCTGCCGTGTCCGCCCACGTTTCGTGGGCGGCGCAGGTAGCGCTTCGGTCACGATCCCCTCCCCGGCGACGTATCTGAAACTTAGGCGAGCCTATCCTTATCCCGCACAATGTGACCGAAGAAGGGATCCGCCGATGAGAGCCCGTTGGCTCAGTCGTTTCAGCCGCACGTTCGGAGCCGTCACCGTCGCCGCGAGCCTGCTGGCCGCCTCCGCCTGTGGCGGCGGCTCCGACGCGGCCGGCAAGAATGACGCGCCCTCGGGCGCCGCCGGCACCGCCTTCCCCCGCACCATCGACCACGCCGTGGGCAAGACGGAGCTGAAGGCCGAGCCGAAGCGCGTGGTGGCGCTCGACATGACCTTCGTCGACGCCTCGCTGGCGCTGGGCACCGAGGTCGTGGGCTACACCACGTTCGCCGCCCCGAACGAGAAGCTGCCGCCCTACTTCGGCGGCGACGCGGCCAGGTACGCGGCCAAGGCGACCCCGGTCGGCATGCTGGAGGAGCCCAGCCTGGAGAAGATCCAGGCCCTCAAGCCCGACCTGATCCTGTCGGCCAAGGTCCGCCACGAGAAGCTGTACAAGCAGCTCTCGGGCATCGCGCCCACCGTCTTCACCGAGGACACCGGCGCGACCTGGAAGGACAACCTGCGGCTCGTCGGCAAGGCGCTCGGCAAGGAGCAGCAGGCCGAGCAGAAGGTCGCGGCCTACGAGAAGCGCGCCAAGACGATCGGCGACGAGGTCCGCAAGAAGAAGGGGGCCAACCCCACCGTCTCCGTCGTGCGCTTCGTGGACGGGCCGACGCGCCTGTACAAGGAGGACACCTACATCGGTGTCATCGTGAAGGACCTCGGCTTCGACAAGCCCAAGGACGCCCAGGGCACCGGCTTCAACGCCGACATCTCCGAGGAGCAGATCAAGAAGGTCGACGCCGCCGACATCTTCGTCACCACCTTCCCCGACCCGCAGGGCGCCTCGGCCAAGAGCAAGCAGAAGTTCCAGGCCAACCCGCTGTGGAAGCAGCTGAAGGGCAAGGTCCACGAGGTCGACGACATCACCTGGATGATCGCCGTGGGCCTCTACGGCGCCAACGCGGTCCTCGACGACGTGGCCAAGACCTACGAGGTCGACGCGGCCCGAGCCTGACCCGGTAACCGCGCGATGAAGGCCGGGTGAGCCCCACGGGGCCCACCCGGCCTTCGCGTGCAACCGGCCGTGCGCGGACCGAACGTGCCGAACACCTGATGGCCACTTGCGGCCGTGCTCAACCTCACAGAACGACGGTCGAGCCGACCCGGCGACCACGCACATGGGAACCGCCACCACGCCAACCCGCGCCGTTCCGCCCTCCCCCTCAACCATCCCAAGCGAACGCCGCACGGCTACACACGTCGCAAGGACGCCCTGTGAGGGATCCGCGCGCAAACGAACGAACGCCACGCGGGGCTGCGCACGACGTGAAACACCTTACGAGCACACGGTGCGGGCAGAGCGCAAACGGCTTCTGCGGAGTGACAGCGCGCCGCAGACAACAACTGATCCAGACGCCATGGCCTCCGCCGCCCGTATCCCAGTTACGAGAACGTCTCGTGAGCGGCCCGTACGCGAGTGAACAGACGTCATGTGAGTTTGGAAGCAGCGTGGAACACCTCGCACGTCCTACGAACGCGCGTTACGGACGCGTGCGACGTGGACAGGTCGCGCAGGGCTTCTGCGGGGTGACGGTGTACCAAAGGCAGCAGTTGATGCGGGTGCGTGTGGTCTCGCCGCCACCGTCCCCACAGGAACGGAACCCGGTCGCGCCCACGAAAGGCGAGGTGCCGCCCGGCAGGAGTTCCTCGGCGGCGCGGACCGCCTGCTTCTCCTCTCCGACGACCCGGCCCACGTACCAAAGGCCCTCTACCAGTTCATCGGTGGCCAGACCCCACATGGCCCGTGGTCCTCGGCGCATCAGGGGACGGAACGCCTCCAGCACCGGCTGGAGGTGAGCGGCCACCGCACCACGCAGTTCCCGGCGAAGCCGCTCCTCGTCCGCGACGACGCGCGTCCCCGGGCTCCCCGCCACCGGGTCGTCCGGCAGGCAGTCGACACGCGCGGGGGAGACCGCCAACGAGGACGACTCCTCGTTGTAGGCGATCCCGTCCAGTCCGACCCACGGCACGCGCCGCTCCAGGAACCAGGGACCGCTCATGGAGACCGTGGCGAAGAAGGCGTACCGGTGCAGCACGTCCATGGCCGCCACGTCGCGCCGGGGAGTCACGCCATGGTCGTCCGCGATCCGGCGCTGCGCGGCTTCGACGAGCCGTTCACGCAGCGGTTCGTCCTGGACGAGCCGTTCACCGGTGACCGGCTCTCCGTCCACCCGGAGCTGAGGGCTCAGGCGTACGAGAGGCCCGAGCACGTCGCCAAGCCGCGCGTAGGTGTCCCACAGGACATCGGCGCGGGTCATGGAAACGGCGACTGCGGTCGTCACGAGGCCCCCAGCGGGTGAGCGAACCATGGTCGAAGATAGGTAAGGCTTACCTTAACAGTCAACGATCTTCGGTTCGGCCACCCACCCCCGAACACGCCCAACAACGATCACCATCCCCCGGCGACCTTCCCCACCCCCCGCCCCCAAAACGACCCCTCACGAAGCACCCCCACGCACAGACCAGCTCCGCGTGTGGACCGGGCACGCGCACGGACCGGGCACGCATGCGAATCCCAGCCAGGAAAATCAGGGCGTTCAGAGCCCTGTCCGCTTGACGCCTCTCTCCTGCCGGGACCAAGAAGGCGGCCGTGAACGAGCTCATGGCCCCGCCCCCATGATGGTCAGGTGACGAAGAGCACCCATGCCCGCAAGTGGCGGCGAGAGGACTTCGACGGAGTGCCGGGTGCGCCTGAGGCGTCAACCTGGTATGTCGAACCCCGACGGCCACTGCGCATCACCAAGGTCGACATCTATCGGGACGGCGGCACCGGAACGATGCTGGTCAGAGATGCGGCTGACAGCCGGTGGACGTTCTGCTTCGACAAGTTCCTCGGACGCCTGTGCGTGGGGGCACACACGTCGGACGATGACGCGGCGTTCGTCCGCTCCGGAAGCCCGCTCGAAACCGAGCTGTTCGACCTCATGGACCAGGAACTCCAGCAGCTCACCTCCCAACCTCCCGCGTTGTCGCCACGCGGCTTGGAGCTGTTGTCGCACTTCCATCAACACGCTCTTGCGCACTCCGGACAGCACCGTCGCCGCTCGGCCAGCCATCGTCGATAGGCGACGCGCAGCCATCGACCCCACACACGCGTTCTCGTTGCGCGGATCCCGGAAAAGCAAGCCACTCCTGAAGAGCCGCCAGAGACCAGCAGCATGGAAGGCCCCTTCTACCTGCTCAAACTCTGCGCTTCCGCGACTCCGCATCCCAACCGCACAGCTACCCATGAGGGGCGACCCGGTGTGTGAGGCCCGGTGTGAGGAGCGGCCCTGCATGAAGAACGGCCCTGCGTGAGCAGTGGTTACGTGTCAGCAGGGTCGCCTCGAAGCGGTGCCGCGAGAGCCCGTCCACGCGGCACCGCTCTATCCCAACCGCACGGCTGCCCGTGAGGGGCAGCCCGGTGTGTGAGGGGCGGCCCGGTGTGAGGGGCGGCCCTGCGTGAGCAGTGGTCACGTGTCAGCGGGGTCGCCTCGAAGCGGTGCCGCGAGAGCCTGTCCACGTGGCACCGCTCTATCCCAACCGCACGGCTGCCTGTGAGGGGCGGCCCGGTGTGTGAGGGGCGGCCCGGTGTGTGAGGGGCGGCCCGGTGTGTGAGGGGCGGCCTGGTGTGAGGGGCGGCCTGGTGTGAGGGGCGGCCTGGTGTGAGGGGCGGCCTGGTGTGAGGGGCGGCCTGGTGTGAGGGGTGGCCCAGTGTGAGGAGTGGTCAGGTGTCAGCGGGTCGCCTCGGAGCGGTGCCGCGAGAGCCTGTCCACGCGGCACCGCTCTTCGGCGGCAGCAAGGGCTGTTACCAGGAGGAGCCCTCCCCGGAAGGCGCCCCCCGGAAGGAACCCTGGCCGCGAGGTCTCGTCGAGAGAGGGCCTGGTCGAGAGGTGTTCTAGTCGGGAGTCGTCCTGCCAGCCGGAGTCTCCTCACGGGGAGCTGTTCTTGTCGTCTCCCTTCCTCCGTTCGTCGAAGGGGCTTTCCGGCATGCCGGCAGGCCGCCGCGAGACGTTCCGGAGGCGGCGCAGCTCCTCGCGTGCCGCCCGCGTCACCTCCGGGGCGGCCGCGGACTCCGCCATCGCCTCCAGAACCGCCTCCGTCCAGGGGTGGTCACCGGACCCGAAGCTCTGGACCACGCGCACGATGCCCGCCGGCTCGCAGTTCTCCATGGACAGGAACGGGTCGCCGGACAGCTCCAGCCCCGCCGCGACCATGTCCACCAGCACCCATGACGAGCCCTCGACCGAACTCGCCGACTCGAACGGTTCGCCCCGCGCGGCCAGCGTCAACGTCACCAGCCGCCCCAGGAACGGATCGTCCCGGAACATCTCCAACGCGGCCCGGCCCGCCTCCCCGAGGTCCTCGATGAGCACGCTCAGTCCGATCAGGCGAGCCAACGGGCTCACCTCCGCCAGCGCCTCCGCGATCTCCCGTGCCCCCGCCTCCTCCCCGCGTCCGGCCAGCCACCCGGCCAGCTCCTCCCGCCGCTCCGCCTCCGCGTAACCCCGCATCACGTACAGCAGCTCCGCCGCTCCCACATGCGCGTACGCGCCCAGCACCGGAACGTCCTCACTGACGATGGCCGCGACGAACACGACAGCGGCCCACGCCCCGAGCGGCGACAGCCACAGCTCCGCCCCGGACCGCACCAGCAGCCCGGCCCGCTCCAGCTCACCTGCGGCGGCCTCCACCTCACCGATCGGCGGAGACCCCTCCAGCTCCATCCGGACGGTCGCGACCGTGACCGGCGCCCGCCGTTCGAACAGGCCCATCAGCAGTGAGCACACCACCGACGTACCGCCGTCGTGCACCGCCGCCCCGGGAAACAGCAGTTCGAGCACGACCTGCCGCCACGCGTCCAGGACCGCGCCGGGGCCACTGCGCAACCCCGCGGCTCCCGCTCCCGCCCGGGCCAGGCCCAGCACCGCGTCGATCTCCACGACCCCCGCATCGCACGCCACCTCCCACAACCGGCGCAGCTCCGCCGCGTCACCGGCCCCGACCGCCTCACCGGCGGCACGCGCCCCCTCCTCCGTCAGCTCGCCGCCTTCGCCGATCTCCCGACCGTCCCCGGTCCACTCCGCCAGCGCGAGCAGGAGCCCGGTCAACGGAGCCGCCGCCACCAACGCGGCCAGCTCGCCCTCCTCCGGCAGCCGCACGGGCGGCCACGGCGGCGTGACCTCCTTCACCGCGAGCGCCTCGACCGCCTCGACGAACCACGTTCCCGACCGCACCAGCTCCTGGTACAGCCGCACCGCGGCGGTCGCCTCCATCCGCCCGGTCTCGACCAGGAAGTCGATGAGATCGCCGACGTTCTCCAGCACCACGGCCGCCGCGTCCCGCCCGGCGACCGTCAGCTCCTCCGGATACACCTCGGTTAAGAGCGTCCGCAGTTCCTCTGGGGTGAGTCTCCCCAGCCCGTGCCCGAGCCGCTCCTCCGCGACGACCGCCAGCAACGTGACCCCGGGCGCGTACCGCCCGTTCCGCTCAGCCCAGGCCTCCAGCTCATCAAGGTCGATCCTCTTGCCACCCATGACATGCCTCGCTTCCTTTCCGTTGCCGCCCGACTCCAAGTACGCATCCGCGCCGGGATTCTCCTCGCCGCACCACCTCATCCCCGGCGGCGAACGACCCCCGATCACCGACTCACGGACCCCGCGAACGGCACACCGAGAGCACCGAAGATCCACCTTCGTCGTCTTCTTCATGCCGACCACCTCCATGCCCGGCATCATGCCGCAGGGGTGTGACATTCTGTGATTTCGCAGGTCCACAGCGTGATCGCTCAAGAGGGTGACGGCGGGGCGGCGCATCGGAGCCGAACGCGGAACGTCAGGAGCCGTGACGCTCCTTCACCACCCTGCCGCGACACGGGAACGCCGCCCGTCCAACAGGAACGGGCGGCGTCAGAACCACACGAGAGGCGATCCCCTCGAAAACCGGTCAGCGCAGAAGGCCAGTCAGGTACTCCTGGGTCTCCTCGTCCACGGAGTAGATCACCGTGCCGACCATGCCCCGCGTGAGCAGCACCTTGTAGGCGTTGCGGATCAGCCGGTCGGCCTGCTCGTCAGTCGCCTTCGACGGCCGCAGGTCCGGGTCCTTGCTCTCGGAGCGACGGGTGACCATCCTGCCGTTCCGGTACACCAGGTCGGGACCGAGGATGACGCCGTTCCAGTCGTACTCGAATCCCTGCGCGGTGTAGACGCAGCCGACCTGTCCGAGCCCACCGGGTTCCGTTGCCCACAGCGCGCTGGGAGGGGCGTCTCCGACGCTTCGGTCACCGTTGACGTTCCAGGGGCGCGCCCAATCCCCGATGACCACATCGGGGACCAGCGAACGTTCGCCGCTGATCGGATCCTCGACGGGCTTGCTCCAGGGCCAGCAGAACCCGGCCGTCATCCGGGCCGAGTGCCCCTTCTCCGAGCGGTCGCGCAGGATCGCCTCCAGTTCGTACGGGGAGTCCACGAGGGAGACGTCGAAGTCCTCATCACCCTGCCACGGCCGGATCGGCTCCTCATGCAGGCCAAGCAGCCGCAGAACCCACTCCTCGTACACGCGGCTGCCACCGCAGCGATACTGATCGTCCAAAGACACGTGCTCGACGGTCAGCCCCTTGGCCTCAGCGTGCTCGCGGATCTGCTCCAACGTCCCCATCTCACCGGGGCGAACGTTCTGCTGCGCGTCCAGCAAGAACACTGGGACGCGCGCGGCGTCGATGAGTTCGTCGACCTGAGCCCGCCCGGTCCGCAGCCGCGCCGGAGTCCACCGGGTGGCCGACACGTTGCGGATACGGTGTGCCTCATCACAGATCAGGACTTCCAGGCTGTTGCGTTCGAACTCCATGAAGTCGTTGAAGTACTTGAACATCGCCTTGGTGCGTGTCGAACCCTTGGCGACGTGCTGCCGCATCGTCTGGGTGAACGACCTGGACCCGGTGGCGTGCAGCACGGGCACCTTGCGGCGCGACAATTCGCCGAGCAAGGACAACGCGATCACGCTCTTGCCGCTGCCAGGTCCGCCGGTGATGACCACGACGGTCTTGCGGTCGGAGCGCCGCGCCTTGTTCACCTCGTGCATGACCAGCTCGTAGGCCAGACGCTGCTTGTCCAGCAGGACGAACTGCTCTCGTTCTCTGATCTCCTTCGCCGCGTGTGCGAGCAACTGCTTGGAAGGACGCACTTCGCTGTTGAGGAAACGGTCCGCCACCGCGCGGCCCGGGGCTGGGGCGAATCGGTCCTTCAGGTAGTCGACGAAAGCACCTCGCGTCGACTGGGTGAACAACAAGGTCTTCTCGTCCTCGACCGCGTCGTAGAGGTCGATCACGTCGGCCTTCGAGGCGTTGTGCAGGTAGGCGACGGCGTGCAGGGCGTCCGGGTGGTCGGCCAGCTCGGTGAGGAAACCGTCGATGTACTCGGTATAGCCCTTGGCCTGCAGAGCCGGGTGCAGCTTGGGCCTGCCCGACATGTTGTGCACCAGCACCCGGCTGGGGTCCTCGTCCCAGACCTCGACGTGGCTCCACTGCTTGAGCTCGACGACCACGAACGCGTCACCGCCGGTCCTGCGGTCCACCCCGGCGAGTACCACGTCGACCCGCTTGCTGGTCAACGGCAGTTTGTATTCGACGAGCATCTCGACCTGGCCCAAGCCCGCCTCGAGCAGATCCCGGGCAAGCGCGGGAAGGCTGCGTTCCCAGGACCGCTTCTCGGACCCGGAGACCGAGACACCGCTCTTCATCTTCAGCTGTTCGGCCAAGAGGTCGGAAAGGTGGCGCTCGACGGGCGAAAGGACGGACTCGGCGGTGAGACGGACGGCCGTCAACGAACCTACCCCCAGGCAGCACGAGAACCTCGTGCGGTATGGGGGCATGTCCCAGACCCGGTGTGACGCGGATCAGCGGAAGCCCGTCGGGCCGCAAACGCTTACGGGGAAAGGCTAGCGGCGATCACCGACATTCACGCACCCGAAAGCGGAGGGGCCTTTCTGGCCGATCCTCGGTAGGCGTCGGCGTCGTAGCGCCGTTCGTTCTCGTCGATCTTGGCGTGTGCGGCCTGCGGCAGGTCGACCCCGAGGACATCGGCCAGGCGGATCAGGTAGGAGAACACGTCGGCCAGCTCCGCCCGCACCCGTGGCCCTGCGGGGCCGTCCATGATCGTGGCCGACTCCTCCGGGGTGAGCCACTGGAACTCGGCCAGCAGCTCGCCGGTCTCACCGGCGAGGGCCATCGCCAGGTTCTTGGGAGTGTGGAACTGCTCCCAGTCCCTCGCCTCGGCGAACGCCCGCAGCCGCGCCGCCAGCTCCTCGATCTCCTGCATCCCGCCAGGTTAGGGCCCGGCCGACGGGCGGCGGGCGTGCCCTCGTGCGGCGCGCCCCGGAGAGGCTTCCCGATCATTGCCGTGCGGTCGTCGGTCGTTGTTCTTGTTTTAGGCCACGGTGAGCCGTTAATACGTTCGCAAGTTGGGCGACTTGCTGTCGTTTTTGTTGATGCCTGGGTGCACTTCTTGCGGGAGGCTGAATCTGGAGGAGCTCGAAAGGATCTGAAGGGCAGTTCCGTCAGGGGTTTGATTGAGGAACTTTTCTTATTCTTTGGTGAGCTGGATTCCGTGAGTGTGGGGCCGGGTATAAGCGGGGCGGTACATTTCTGGGGTTCTCGTGGCGGGGTTTCGGTGCGGGTTGGGCGATGGTGTGCTGCCCTCTTGTGGGTGGCGTTGTTCGGGCTTGTCGGCGGTTGTGCGCGGCCTGTCGAAGTCGCGGTGGAGCGTTACGTCGCGCTTGGCGATTCCTATTCCTCCGGGGTCGGGGCGGGTCCCTACGACAAGAGCAGTGGGCGTTGTGCGCGGAGCGGTAACGCCTATCCGCAGTTGTGGGCGCGGTCGCGTCAGGTCGGGTCGTTCGCGTTCGTCGCGTGTGCGGGGGCCACGACGGGGAGCGTCAGTGCCGGGCAGCTGGGGGCGCTGAACGCGGCCACCACGCTCGTGACGATCACCGTGGGCGGCAACGACGCCGGGTTCGGGCGGGTCATGAAGGCCTGCGTTCTGGAGTCGACCGCCGCCTGCGTCAAGGAGGCCGGCGCGGCGGAGATCTTCATGGAGACCGTTCTTCCGAAACGGCTCGACGGGCTCTACGGCGAGATCTCGGCGCGGGCTCCGGGCGCGCGTGTGGTCGTGCTCGGGTATCCGCATCTCTACATGAACGTCGATTACTGCCCCGGGGTCAGCACGACGCGTCGTAACGCGCTGAATAAGGCGTCCGACACCCTCGCCACCGTTGTGGGCGCGGCGGCGGTGCGGTCCGGGTTCGTCTTTTCCGATGTGCGGGACGAATTCGACGGGCACGAACTGTGCTCGGGCGACGGATGGCTCAACGGGACGACCGTTCCGCTCGGTGACTCCTTCCACCCGACGGCTCGCGGACATCAGCTGGGATACCTGCCCGCCATGCGATCCGCGCTCGGGACCCGGAACGCGGACCAGCGGTAGGCGTCAGGCCGCGGGCTCGGCCTCCTGGCTGGCGCGGTACTCGGAAGCCTCGGGGAACTCGGTGTACTCCAGGAGATGGCTGCCGCCGATGCGCTCCAGGGCCGCGCGGACCTCGGCCGGCGTCGCGTGGAAGAACTCGCGGCGCAGGTTGACCTGGTTGACCCGCCGGGAGGAGAACTCCTGGTGGAGGCGGTTCTCCAGGCCGACGGCGTCCTCGCTGAAGATCAGCGTGTGGACGTCGAAGCGGAACGGGACCGAGGCGTCGCCGAGCTCGTTGACGCGGTCCATGGGCTCCAGCCGCCGCGTCATACCGATCTTGACCATGCGTTCGCCGAACGCGCCGATGTTGGAGATGACGTAGACGTAGCCCGCGCGGGTGTTGGCGGCGCGGCTCTCCACATCGGTCAGGGCGGACTCGACGTCGGTGAGCCTGGCGCGCAGTTCGGCGGCGGCCGCCGTGTCGCCGTTGGCCTCCAGGCGGGCGAGGGCCTGCTCGACGTGTGAGCGTTCCTTGAGGAGCTTGGCCTTCTCGCGTTCGAACTCCTTGCGGGCCTTCTCCTCCTCGCGCTGACGGTCCCGCTCGGCGCGGACGCGTTCCTTCTCCTCCTCCTGTTTGGCCAGGTGGTCGGCGGTGAGGCGGAGTTCCTTGATCCGCAGGTTCCGGTACTCGGAGCTGACCTTGATCTGCATGGTCTTGCCGAGCCGCTCGATGGTCTGGGCGGTCCTGGTCAGCCGGTCGACCGCCGAGTCCAGCTTGTAGGGGCGCATCGTGCGGATGAGGTTGTCGGCCTCGGCGTTGAACGCGCGCAGCATCAGCTTCGAGAAGTCGCGCACCATCCTGCGGCCCTCGGTGGCCGAGCCGTTGACGGTCCAGTCGGTGGCGCCGACGACGGCGCGGTCGTCGCGCGCCATGGCCTTGATGCGGTTCCTGATCTTGTCGAGTTCGGCCTTGTAGGCGACGGCGTCCTCCAGGCGGTGCCGGTACTGGTAGATCCCGGCCTCCTGGAGAAGGGCGACCTCCTTGGTCTCGACGATGTCGGAGCGGAGGCGGGTGAGTTCCCGGCGTTCGTCCGCGGCGTCCCGGTGGAGTTCGCGGATCCTGGCACGCAGGTCGTCGATCTCCGTCTGGAGCTGGACCGCCTCCAGCGCGCCGAGACGGGTCAGCTCGGCGCGCAGGTGGGCGTTCTCGGCTTCGAGTTCCGTGATGCGCTGCTTCTTGCCGCCGAAGAGCGGGCGATTGCCCGGCGCGGACGGCGCGGAAGGCGGGGGCGGTGCCAGCGGTGCGGGCGGCGCCGAAGGAACGGGCGGCGGTGCCGGGGGAGCGGATGGCGCGGCGGGGGTCCAGAGCCGCCAGCCCGCCGGGGGCGGGGGCCAGGACGGGTCGGGCTGCCAGCCCGGCGGCGGGGTCCATCCGGGTGGGGGAGCGGGCCAGTTGGGCGGCGGGTTGTAGCGCCAGCCCGCGGGGTCGGGCGGCGGAGCCGGGACGGGGGCGGCCTGGGTGAGGCGCAGAACGTGCGGCGCGTCGGCGGCGGAGATGTTGCCGAAGTCCGTCTCCTCGCCGGTGACGTCCGTGGCGACGAGCGAGAGCCGCTGCTGGTAGGAGGGGCGGGTCTGGACGGAGGCCAGCCCGGACAGCTCCACCGCCAGTCGCGGACCCTTCTGCGCGAGGTCGGCCGCGCGGAAGCCGAGGATCCGCTGGTCCGTGATCGCCACGTGGGTGAGCGTCGGCAGTGCCCGGACGGTGGTCACCAGCGCCCGCACCCGTTCGTCACCACGGCGGAACAGCGCCAGCAGGCGGAGGAGGCGGTCGGTCTCGGCGGGGGCGATCTCGGTCCCGAGGTAGGGGTGGTCCGTCATCGTGTCCTCGTCGGTCGGTGGGCGGGACGGCGGGGGACGGACGAGGGATTCATCCTCCGCGGACCGGGGCGCGCTGTCGCCCGGCTTCACGAAAAGTAGACCGCTTTGTGACGACGGGTAGCCGAGCGTCAGTCGTGTGCCGGTTCGGGGTGGCGGGTCTTGAACCTCAGGAACGTGCCGAACGTCCCCCGCAGGCGGGTGATCGCCGCCTCGCCGTCCGCCGGGCGGTGGGACAGGGCGCGTTCGACCAGGCCGTCCAGGTTGCGGTCGGCGATCATCACCGAGCACGGGTCGCAGGCGCGCCAGTCGTGGAAGAGCAGCTCCAGCAGGAGGGCGGGGGCCTCGTCCGGGGGGAGGTCGGGGTGGCGTTCGAAGCTCAGGGCGATCTCGAACTCGTTTCCGCCCAGGTCGGTCGTCTCGACGGTGGGCGCGTCGTCACCGTGCTCCTCGCGCGGGGCCGGGCCGCGCGGGTAGGTCCAGGCCGGGTCGGGCGCGCCGCACAGGTCGCAGGCCGGGGGAGGGGGCGTGGGAACGCCGAGACCCATCTCCAGGGGGTGGTCCCACGGCTCGACGCGCAGCAGGTGACGGTGGACCAGGCTCTCGATCCGGTCGGGTTCGCCGATCTCGATGGTCGCGATCTCCACGCCGCAGTGCACGCACAGCGGCTCCAGATCCTCGGGCACTTTCCTCCGCGGTGTCGGGGGCGACTACGGAGTGTCACTGTAATGGCGCCGGCGGCGTGGTGCGAACGGTTCAGCGGCACACGCTGCCGCCGGTCCCCTCCTCGCCGTCGGTGGTGGGCTCCACGTCGAGATATTCGTCCTCGGGCCACAGGTGGTCGGCCAGCCAGGCGAGGTACTCCTCGTCGCCCGGGTCGAGCTCGGCCGTCATGGACTCGGGGTAGCCCGCCGAGGCGGGTTCGTCCGGCGGCGGCATCGGGCGCAGCAGGCGTGGCAGACACAGGCCGAACAGGGCGGCCAGTGAGGTGAGGACCAGGGCAGTGATCACACCACGCCGTCCTTCCGCGATCGACGTGAACCCTTGCGTAAGGAGTAAAACAGTTGAACGCTACTAGACAGACCTATCGTACGAGAGCACGACATGCCGTACACCGGGAACGGAGTGACCGGTGGGTCGTGAGTGACTTCATTCTCGCAACGGAAGGCCGCGGACGCGTGGTGGTCGCGGTTCATGGCGCGTCCACGGCGTCGTGGCCGCTCAGGCGGGGGTGACCTCCTCCAGTTCCTGCTCCAGTCCCGCGGCGGGTGGCGGGACGGGAACGCGTCGCAGGCAGGAGGCGCTCCAGTCCCGGCTCGATGCCTGGCCGGACGAGGACCTGGCGCGGTTCGCGGGCTGTCTGGTCCGCTACAACGCCGAAGACTGAGGCACAATCGCCTCATGGCGACGAGGCAAGCGATCACTTACTGTCGGATCTGTGAGCCGTTGTGCGGGCTGACGGTCACCGTCGAGGACGGGAGGGCCGCCCGGATCAGGCCCGACCGGGAGCATCCGCTGTCGAAGGGGTTCGCCTGCCCCAAGGGCATCGCCATGAGCGAGATCCAGAACGACCCCGACCGCGTGCTGCACCCGCTGCGGCGGCGCGGGGACGGCACGTTCGAGCGGGTGAGCTGGGACGAGGCCCTGAACGACATCGCCCGGCGGCTCAACGCCCTGCGCCGCGATCATGGCGGGGAGTCCATCGGCTGGTACTTCGGCAACCCCGCGACGTTCTCCTACAGCCATCCCCTGTGGCTCAACGGCTTCATGAAGGCCCTCGGCTCCCCGCACTTCTACTCGGCCGGGTCGCAGGACACCAACAGCCGGTTCGCCGCCAGCGCCCTGCTGTACGGCTCGCCGCACCTGGTGCCGATCCCCGACCTCAAGCGCACCGACCTGCTGGTGATGCTCGGCGCCAACCCGCTGGTGTCGCACGGCAGCCTGGTGTCGGCGCCGCGCGTCCGCGAGGACCTGACGGCGATCGTGCGGCGCGGCGGCCGGGTCGTGGTCGCCGACCCGCGCCGCACCGAGACCGCGCGGGCGTTCGAGCACCTGCCGGTCGCGCCGGACGGCGACGCCTGGCTGCTGCTGTCGCTGCTGCACGTGCTGTTCGACGAGGGCCTGGCCGACGAGGCCGCCTGCGCCCGGCAGGCCACGGGCATCGCGGCGCTGCGGCGGGCGGTCCGGGACTTCCCGCCGGAGGAGACCGGGCGGCGCAGCGGCGTCGACGCGGCGGCCGTGCGCGCCCTGGCCCGCGACCTCGCCGCCGCCCGACGCGCCGTGCTGTACGGCCGGACCGGCACCTGCCTGGGACGGCACGCCACGCTGGTCGCGTTCCTCATCGACGCGGTGACGCTGGTGACCGGCAACCTCGACCGCCCCGGCGGCGCGATCTTCGGGGACTCGCCGCTGCGCGTGGACGAGCTGCTGCGGATGTCCGGGCTGGCGACCTACGGGCGGACGCGGTCGCGGGTCGGGGCGTTCCCCGACGTGCTGGGCACCTTCCCGGCGGGCGTGATGGCCGAGGAGATCACCACGCCGGGGCGGGGGAGGCTGCGCGCGCTGCTGGTGTCGGCCGGCAACCCCCTGCTCACCGTGCCCGGCAGCGCCGCCCTGGACCGCGCCCTCGACGAACTCGACCTGCTGGTCTGCATCGACCTGTACGTCACCGAGACCGGGCGGAAGGCCGACTACGTGCTGCCCGCCACCACGTTCCTGGAGCGCGAGGACTTCCCGCTGCCGTTCCTGCAACTCCACCTCACCCCGTACGTCACGTGGACCGAGGCCGTCGTGCCGCCGCGCGGCGAGGCCCGCCAGGAATGGGAGATCATCGATGGTCTCGCGCGGCGGATGGGGCTCGGGGTGGGGGCGTTCGGCCCGCAGCGGCTCGCCCACCGGCTCGGCGTGCGGCCCTCGCCCCGGTTCCTGCTGGACGCGCTGCTGCGCACCGGGCCGCGCGGCGACTGGTACGGGCTCCGGCGCGGCGGCCTCAGCCTGCGGAGGCTGCGCGCCGAACCGCACGGCGTCGTGCTCGCCGACCACCAGCCCACCGGAACGCTGCGCCGCCGCCTCCGGCACCGCGACCGGCGCGTCCACCTGGCCCCGCGGGAGATCCTGACCGAGATCGAACGGCTCGCCGCCGCCCCCGAGCCCCCGCCGGAGTACCCGCTGCGGCTGATCGGGATGCGGGAGATCCGCTCGCACAACTCCTGGATGCACAACGCCCCCGCGCTCATGCGCGGCAACCGCCGCCACGCCGCCCGCCTCAACCCCAGGGACGCGGCCGAGCACGGGATCACCGACGGCGTGCGTTGCCGGATCACCTCGCCGCACGGCGCGATCGAGCTGCCGGTCGTCGTCACCGACGAGATGACGCCGGGGACGGTCGCCGTCCCGCACGGCTGGGGCCACGACGGCGGCTGGAACGTCGCCAACGCCGCCGGCGGGGCCAACGTCAACGTGCTCGCCTCGCCCGACCCCGAGGACCTGGAACGCCTGGCGGGCATGGCGCACCTCAACGGGATCCCGGTCTCGGTGGCCCCCGCCGACGCCCCCGAAAATGTCAGTGCCTCCCGATAGCGTGGAGAACACGCAGCGAAGGAGGGCACCATGTCCCCGACGAGCACCATCCCGATGAGCAGGGCGGACCTGGCCAAGGTTCTGTTCACGACGCGCCTGCAGCCTTCCGATCGCCCCCGCCCCGAACAGGTGCGGGCCGCCGTCGACGACCGGCTGCACACCTGCGGCGGCGACCCGATCACCTACGCCGGGCTGGTCGCGCAGGAGGCGGGAGACCACCCCGAGACGTACGCGCCCCGGATGCGCTGGGCGCTCGCGACCGTGGCGGTGGCCTACGCGGACCGCATGCTGACGGCCGCCTGAACGCCCGCCCGACCGGCGGGGCGTCCGACACGCGGCGCCCCGCGACCCGGACCGCGCCCCCTGGCCCGCGAGGCGGGGGAGCACCCACCACCCACCCGCGCGGGGCCTCGAAGGCCACGCCGCACAACGAACGACGACCCGCCGACGTCCCACGCCCTGACCAGGGCGGTACGGGATCCTCCGGAACGACAGCGTCCAGCCGACCGGATCCCGGCGAGCACCCCTGAGACCCACAGACGTCCCCTGCCACGCCGACCGGCGTCACTGGAACCCCGCGCCGGGCGCGGCCCCGGGCGTCCCCGGTGAGACGACGGGCCACCGAACCACGACGATCGCCACACCGACCGCCGACCGCCGGAACCCCGCGCTGGGTGCGGTCCTGGGTGTCCCCGGTGAGGGGATGGGGCACCGAACTAGGCCGATTGCCACGCCGTCCGGCGTTCACTGGAACCCCGCGCCGGGCGCAGACCTGGGTGTCCCGGTGAGGGGACGGGGCGCCGAACCACGATGATCGCCACGCCGACCGCCGACCGCCGACCGCCGACCGCCGACCGCCGACCGCCGACCGCC
>NZ_BCQR01000199.1 GCF_001552175.1 Actinomadura kijaniata NBRC 14229 | reverse complement strand
TCCGCGCCGAGGCGCGCGGCGGCCCGCGCGGCGAGCGGCGCGGGCGCGCCCGCGTGGGTGAACAGTTCGGTCAGGTCGGCAGGAATGTCGGTCACGGGCTTTCCGTACGGGTGGTCGGGTGCGTTCGGCGGGACCGTCCGAGGGTGTCACGGACGGCACGGCCGGTCACGGATGGACGGCGGCGATGTCGGAGACCGGGTCGGAGACGTCGTCGAGCGCGGCGCGGATCTCCTGCGGCAGCGTCAGCGCGTCGCTGGCGAGCGCCTGGGCCAGCTGCGCGGACGTGCGCGCCCCCACGATCGGCGCGGCGACGCCGGGCCGGTCCCGCACCCAGCTCAGCGCGACGCTGAGCGGCGTGACGCCGAGGCCCTCGGCGGCGGTCACCACCGACTCCACGATCCGGCCGCACTCCTCGTCCAGGTACGGCTGGACGAAGTCGGAGAAGTGGGGGTTGGCGGCCCGCGACCCGGCGGGCAGCCCGGTGCGGTACTTGCCGGTCAGCACCCCGCGCCCCAGCGGCGACCACGGCAGCAGGCCCGCGCCCGCGTCCAGCGTCGCCGGGAGCAGCTCGCGCTCGACGTCGCGGCGCAGCAGCGAGTACTCGGCCTGCACCGCCACGACCGGGGCGCGCCCCGGCCACGCCCGCTGCCAGGCGGCGGCCTTGGCGACCTGCCACCCGGTGTAGTTGGACACCCCCACGTACCGGGTGCGTCCCGACACCACCGCCTCGTCCAGCGCCGACAGCGTCTCCTCCAGCGGCGTCGCCGGGTCGTAGACGTGCAGCTGCCACAGGTCCACGTACTCCAGGCCCAGCCGGTCCAGGGAGGCGTCCAGCGCGGCCAGCAGGTGGCGGCGCGAGGCGTCGTAGCGGCCGTCGGGCCGGATCGCCGACTTGGTGGTGACGACCATCTCGTCGCGGCCCACCACCTCGCGCAGCAGGTGGCCCAGGATCCGTTCGGCGTCGCCGTCGCTGTAGACGTCGGCGGTGTCCACCAGCGTGCCGCCCGCGTCCACGAACGCGGTCAGCTGCGAGGCGGCCTCGTCGGGCTCGGTGTCCTGGCCCCAGGTCATGGTGCCCAGCCCCAACCGGGACACCAGCAGGCCGCTCCGCCCGACGTGACGCTCTTCCATGCCGGTCAATCTAGCGGCCCCCGGGACCGGTCCACCCGCCGCCACCGGCGCGGGGAGTTCGTCCTGTTGATGGCGGTATGGCGGGCGATGTGCGGGGGAACGCGACATCGGCGCAGGTCATGGCGGTGTGTGGGCGTCCGGAGCGGGAGCGCGCGGCCACGGCGCCGCCCCGGCCGCGCCGCCGCCGCCCGATCCTCGCCGCGCTAGACGCCGGCGGGTGGGTCCTGGGCGGCCGGCGGGGCGGCCGACAGGGCGGGCAGGGCCGGCAGGGCGCGTTCGGGCCAGGGCTTGAGCCGCGGACCGAAGTGGATCAGCAGGGTGATCAGCAGGATCCACAGCAGCACCAGCGTGATCACGGTGATGGGCCACATCTTGTGCGGCCGGTCGCGGCGCGTCATCACAGCCACCCGCTCTTGCGCAGCCGCAGGTAGACCAGCACGCAGACGGTCACCATCACCGCCAGCATCAGCGGATACCCGTACAGCCACCGCAGCTCGGGCATGTAGTCGAAGTTCATCCCGTAGAACCCCGCCAGCATGGTCGGCACCGCCAGGATCGCCGCCCACGAGGAGATCTTGCGCATGTCCTCGTTCTGCTGCTTGCCGAGCAGCGCCAGGTGCGCCGTCAGCACGCTGTTGAGCAGTTCGTTGTGCGCGTCGACCTGACCGTCCACGCGCAGCAGGTGGTCCAGCACGTCGCGGAAGTACTCGCGCACGGTCTCGCACGCCGAGACCCGGCCGCGCGTGATGTCCTGGAGCACCGGGATCAGCGGGTCCTGCGCGGTGCGGAACTCCAGCACCTCGCGCTTGAGCGAGTAGATGTCCTCGATGACATCGGGGCTGCCCGGCCGGAACACCGCCCGTTCCAGCTCGATGATGTCGCGTTCCACCTCGTGCACGATGTCGCTGTAGGCGTCCACCACCGCGTCGCACACCGCGTACAGCACCGCCGCCGGGCCGTGGTCCAGCATCTTCGGGTCGGCCTCCAGCCGCTTGCGGACCGAACCGAGCGGGTTGCCCGCGCCGTGCCGCACCGTCACCACGAAGTCCGGGCCGAGGAACAGCATGATCTCGCCGACCTCGATGTCGGAGGTGGCCTCCTGGTAGGCCAGCGTCTTCACCACCACGAACAGGGTCTCGCCGTAGTGCTCCAGCTTCGGCCGCTGGTGGGCGTGCACGGCGTCCTCGGCGGCCAGCGGGTGCAGCCCCAGCTCCTCCTTGACGTGCCGGAACTCCTCGGCGGAGGGTTCGTGCAGGCCGATCCACACGAAGCACTTCTCGTTCTCCTCGGCGGCCCGCTCGCGGGCGGCGTCGAAGGCGTCGCTGATGTCGCCCTCGATGGAGCGCCGCACGCCCCTGGAGTAGATGGCCTGGTCAACGATCACAAAGCTGTCCTCACGCGTCTCGGGGTGCCGGTGGCCGGGGCCCGTCCCCGACCTTAGGGGACGATGATGAACGATCCGCCGCGGGCGTCGCGACCCCGGGCGTCTCGTAGAGTTCCCTACCGTGACGACGCTGCTGCTGGTGCGGCACGGGCTGACCGCGTTGACCGGTCCCGTGCTGGCGGGGTGGACCCCCGCCCTGTCCCTGGACGACCGCGGCCGCGCCCAGGCGCGGGCGGTCGGCGAACGGCTGGCCGGCCTGCCGCTGGCCGCCGTGGTGTCCAGCCCCCTGGACCGCTGCCTCCAGACCGCCGAGGCGATCGCCGCCGCGCACGCCGACCCGGTCGAGAAGATCGAGGTGGACGAGCGGTTCGGCGAGGTCCGCTACGGCGACTGGACCGGCCGCCCGCTGAAGGAGCTGGCCGAGGAGCCGCTGTGGCGGGTCGTGCAGGCCCACCCCAGCGCCGCCCGCTTCCCCGGCGAGGACGGCGAGTCGCTGGCCGCCGCCCAGCACCGCGCCGTGGCCGCCGTGCGCGACTGGAACGCGCGGATCGCCGCCGAGCACGGCCCGCACGCCGCCTACCTGGTGTGCAGCCACGGCGACATCATCAAGGCGATCGTCGCCGACGCGCTCGGCCTGCACCTGGACCAGTTCCAGCGGATCGAGGCCGCGCCCGCCTCCCTGACCGTCATCCGCTACACCGAGCTGCGGCCGTTCCTGGTGCGCCTCAACGACACCGGCGGGAACGTCGACAACCTCCTGCCCCCGCCCCCGGACGACCAGGGCGGCGACTCCGGCGCGCCGCGCGGGGGAGAGGGTGACGCGGCGGTGGGCGGCGGAGCGTAGGGTCATTGTCATGCCGGTCATCTCCTATGAACTGCCCGACAGGTTCGTGGCGGGCACCGTCGGGCGGCCCGGGGAGCGCTCGTTCTACCTCCAGGCCCGCGCGGGCCGCCGTGTCACCAGCGTCGGACTGGAGAAGTTCCAGGTGACGCTGCTGGCCGAACGGCTGGAGGAGCTTCTGGACGAGGTGCTGCGGCGCAGTGGCGGGGAGGCGGCGGTGCCCGCGGTCACCCCGGTCGAGCTGCGCGACGACGCGCCGCTGGACCAGCCGGTGGAGGAGGAGTTCCGGGTCGGCGCGATGGCGCTGGCCTGGGACCCCGACGAGCAGCGCGTGCTGATCGAGGCGCGCGAGGCCACCGAGACCGAGGACCCCGAGGACCCCGAGGCCGCTGAGGACCCCGACGACCCCGACGACCTGGACGACCTGGAGGCCGACGACCCCGCGGTCGCGGTGCTGCGGGTGAGCCTGACCGCCGCGCAGGCCCGCGCGTTCGCCGAACGCGCCCTCCAGGTGGTGGCGGCGGGCCGTCCGCCGTGCCCGCTGTGCGGCCTGCCGCTGGACGCCGCCGGGCACGTCTGCCCCCGGCAGAACGGCTATCTGGGCTGAGATGCGGACACCGGCTGACAAGCGGACACCGGCGGACACCGCGCCGCGCTGGATCATGAACGCGGCGACCCGGAGAATGGAGTCATGACCCAGTCCTCCCGGGATCGCACGCCTGCCGGCGGCCGCACGGTCTCCCCGCACGACACCGAGACGGCCGAACGGCTGCTGGCCCGCGGGCGGCTGACCGTCGAGGGCCGGCTGGTGCAGGCCAGCAACGCCACCCTGTACTGCCAGGTCGAGTGGGAGGGACTGCGCGCCGCCTGCGTCTACAAGCCGGTGGCGGGCGAGCGCCCGCTGTGGGACTTCCCCGACGGCACGCTGGCCGAACGCGAGGTCGCCGCCTACGAGGTGTCGCGGGCGACCGGCTGGGACCTGGTGCCCCCGACCGTGCACCGCGACGGCCCCTACGGGCCCGGCATGGTGCAGCTGTGGGTCGAGCCCGACCCCGACATCGACCTGGTCGCGCTGTCGCGCTCCGACGATCCGGCGGTCCGCCGGATGGCGGTGTTCGACGCGATCATCAACAACGCCGACCGCAAGATCGGGCACCTGCTGCCGCCCGGCGACGGCCACGTCTACGGGTGCGACCACGGCGTGTGCTTCTCGGTGGACTACAAGCTGCGGACCGTGCTGTGGCAGTGGCGCGGCAAGAAGCTGACGCCCGAGGCGGTCGAGGCCCTCGGGCGCGTCGGGACCGCCCTGCGCGGCCCCCTCGGCGAACGGCTGGGGGAGCTGCTCACCTCCGCCGAGGTGGACGCCACCCGCCGCCGCGTGGAGATGATGCTCAAGCACCGCATCCACCCCTACCCCCCGGAGGACTGGCCCGCCGTGCCCTGGCCACCCCTCTGACCCCGCGACGCCGTACCCCCGGTGACCTCTGAGCGACTCCGTGATCCCTGTGTGCTCCCGGTGGTCCCGTGGTCCTGGTGGTCCCTGTGTGGTCCCGGTGGTTCCCTGTTCCCGGTGGTTCCCTGGCCCCGATGGCCCCGATGGCCCCGATGGCCCCGATGGCCCCGATGGTTCGGTGGCTTGGTGGCCTTGGGTGGGGGCGTCGGTGGCCCCCCGGGTGCGGGCGTTTTGTCGGGCGGTGGTCAAATTGCTGCCATGTGTACGGCGATCGTCAGCGTTGACCCCGCCTCCCCGGTTCCCGTCCTGCTGGTCGGCGTCCGGGACGAGTTCGTCACCCGGGCCTGGCAGCCGCCCGGCCGCCACTGGCCCGACCGCCCCGCCCTGGTCGCCGGGCGCGACCTGCGTGCGGGCGGCACCTGGTTCGCCGTCGACCCGGGTGCGCCGCGTGCCGCCACCGTCCTCAACGCCCCCGGCCCCCTGGTTCCCGAGGAGCACCGGCTGTCGCGCGGCGAGCTGCCGCTGCGGCTGGCCGCCGACGGCAAGCTCGGCGATCTGGAGCTGCCGCGCCTGGACCCGTTCCACGCCCTGTGCGCCGAGCCCGACAGCGTCCGCATGTGGAGCTGGGACGGCGCCAGGCTGGCCGAACGCGCCCTCGGCCCCGGCCTGCACATCATCGTCAACAGCGGCCTGGAGGCCGAGGCCCACCGCGAGGGGGCCCTTGAGGACGCCTACATGATGGCGCGCCTGACCCACTTCCGGCCCCGCCTGGCCGCCACCGGGCGCCCCGAGCCGCTGCCCGGCCACGGAACGGTCCGGCAGGCGTGGGGCGGATGGCTCCCGCTGGTGGAGGGCGACGGGCTGGAGCGCGCCGACCGCCGCGCCCTGCTGCCGCTGGTGGACATGGGCGAGGGCCGCGTCTGGGGCACCACCTCCGTCAGCCTGGCCGCGCTCACCCGCGACGCGGTCCGTTACGACTTCTCCGCCGAACCGGGCGACCCCGGCTCCTGGACCTCCGTCCTCTGAACCCCGTTCGACTGATCCTCGCAGCCGCCGCCGCATCTCTCACCGTGGGTGCTAGTTTGACTACCTACCGCGATCTTCGGGGTGGGTGAGGTTCCCGGGGCGCGGCGCACGACGGTCGTCACGGGGACTGGGGAGAACGGATGGCGGCAGGGCGACGGGGGACCGCGGCCGTCGCGGGCCTGGGCACGCTGGTGCTCGGGCTGGCGGCCTGCGGCGGGGGGACGCGGGACGGGGACGGCGGCGGCACGCTGCGGGTGGTGGGCGCCTCCGACGTCGACCACCTGGACCCCGCCAGCGCCTACACCCCGTGGAGCGCCGGCCTGGTCCGGCAGTTCGCCCGGACGCTGTTCGGCGTCCGGGCCGCCGACACCTTCGCCGAGGCCGTCGAGGCCCGGCCGGACGTCGCCGCCGAACTGCCCACCACCCGCAACGGAGGCGTCAGCGCCGACGGCCGGACCTACACCATCAGGCTGCGGCCGGGCGTGCGGTGGAACACCCGGCCCCCGCGCGAGGTGACCGCCGCCGACTTCGTGCGCGGCCTCAAACGGGTCTGCAACCCCGCCCAGCCGGCCGGCGCCAGGGGCTACTACACCGGCACGATCGTCGGGATGGACGCGTTCTGCCGGGGCTTCGGCGCGGTCGACGCCGGGAACGCCGCGGCGATCGCCAGGTACCAGAACGAGCACGAGGTCGAGGGCCTGAGGGCCAGGGACGCCAGGACCCTGGAGATCAGGCTCAAGCGGCCCGCGCAGGACTTCGTCGAGATCCTCGCCATGGGCTTCGCCGCCGCCGCGCCCGCCGAGTACGACCGGTACGTGCCCGACAGCGCCGAGTTCCGCGCCAACACCGTCTCCAACGGCCCCTACCAGATCACCTCCTACACGCCCGGCAAGCGGTACGTGCTGGAGCGGAACCCGGCCTGGCGGCAGGAGTCGGACCCGCTGCGCGGGCAGGGCCCCGCCCGGATCCAGATCACCCTGGGGCAGGACTCGCCCGAGGTGGTGCAGCGGCAACTGGAGGAGGGCACCGCCGACCTGGCCTGGGACCAGACGGTCCCGGCGGCCCGGATCCCGGCGCTGCGGTCCCACCCCAACTTCAAGATCATGCAGGGGTCGTCGCTCGACCCCTACCTCGTCTTCAACACCCTCAGCCCCAACAACGGCGGGGCGCTGGGGCGCCGGGAGGTCCGCCGGGCGATCGCGTACGCGATCGACAAGGCCGCGCTGGTCCGGCTGAGCGGCGGCCCCGACGTCGGCGAGGTCCTCCACCAGGCGATCCCGCCGCGCAGCACCGGTCACGAGCCGTTCGACCCCTACCCGACGCCGGGCGACGCGGGCGACCCCGACCGGTGCTGGAGGATGCTGGTCGCCGCCGGATACCCCAACGGCCTGAAGCTGAGGTTCCCCTACCGCACCAGCGGCGACCACGCCCGGATCGCGCAGTCGCTGCGGGCCGACCTCAAGGAGTGCGGCATCGATGCCGAGCTGGTCGCCGACTCGGCCGGGACGTTCTACAACACCACCCTGGTCACCCCGGCCGACGCCCGCGCGGGCCGGTGGGACGTCGCCGCGCCCGACTGGCACCCCGACTGGTACGGCGACAACGGCCGCACCATCGTCCCGCAGCTGTTCGACGGCCGCCTGTACGGCCCCAACTCCGCCAACTTCGGCGGGTACGACAACGACGAGGTCAACCGCCTCATCGACCGGGCCCTGGCGGCCGGGAACGAGGACGAGGCGCGGCGGCTGTGGGCACGGGCCGACCGGCTGATCATGGCCGACGCCGCGATCGTGCCCCTGATGAGCCGCAACCAGCCGGTCTTCCACTCGTCGCGGGTGCGGGACGCCAGGTACCTGCCGCACTTCCAGACCTATGACGTGAGCCTCGTGCGCCTGGCGTGACCCCCCGGAGGTCGACCCGTGAATCTGCCGGAACCGGAGAGCGGGCCCGCCCCGGCGCGGGGGCGGCCGGCGTGGCGGAGGTTCCGCCGCGACGGGCAGTCGGTCGCAGCGCTGGCGGTGCTGGCGCTGGTCACGGCGTTCGCGCTGATGGCGCCGGTGTGGGCGGCCTGGACCGGGCACCCCTACGACGCGACCTTCCCCCGGGAGGGGCTGGACGCGGGCGGTCGGCCGGTGGGGCCGGGCGCGGAGTTCTGGCTGGGCGCCGACCAGCTGGGCCGCGACGTGCTGGTCCGCGCCGCCTACGGGGCGCGGGTCTCGCTGGCGGTGGGGGTCGCGGCGGCGGCGCTGGCGACGCTTCCGGGCGTGGCCGTCGGCCTCCTGGCCGGATACGCCGGCGGCGCGGTCGACACCGTGATCACGCGGCTGCTGGACATCACGCTGGCGCTGCCCGCCCTGCTGGTGGCGATCACGCTGGCCACCACGTTCCCGGTCACCTCGGCCACGGCCGGCCTGGTCATGACGGTCCTGGTGATCGCGTTCTTCTCGGTCGCGGGGTTCGGCCGGGTCATCCGCGGCCAGGTGATCGCGCTGCGGGAACGGGAGTTCGTCGCGGCGGCCCGCGCGCTGGGCGCGGGCCATCTGCGGATCATGGCCGTGGAGCTGCTGCCCAACCTGACGGCGCAGATCACCGTGCTGGCCTCGCTGCTGGTCCCCACCGCGATCGTGGCCGAGGCCACGCTGTCGTTCCTGGGCGTCGGGGTGCGCCCGCCCACGCCCTCCTGGGGCTCGATGCTCGGCGAGGGCGGGGAGGTGTTCCGGACCGCCTGGTGGCTGCTGGCGGTGCCCGCCGCCCTGCTGCTGCTGACCACCCTGTCGTTCAACCTGGTCGGCGACGGGGTCCGGGACGCCCTGGACCCCCGTCCGGACCGGGCCGCCGGGCGGGGGTGAGCCGCCGGTGACGGGCTTCGTGATCCGCCGCCTGCTGTACTCGCTGGTGGTGCTGTGGCTGGTGTCCACGCTGGTGTTCGCGTTCCTGCACCTGTCGCCGGTGGCGGTGGAACGGGTCGTCGGCGGCCCCCGGGCCACCGCCGCCGACCTGGCGCAGATCCGCCGCAACCTCGGCCTGGACCGGCCGGTCCCGGCCCAGTACGGCGACTTCCTCGCCCGGCTGCTGCGGGGCGACCTCGGCGACTCCTACGTCAACGGCGCCCCGGTGGCCACCCTGGTCGCCGAGCGGCTGCCCACCACGCTGCTGCTGGTGCTGGGCGCGGGGGTCCTCTGGTTCACCGGTGGCGTCGTGATCGGCGTGTACGGCGCCACCCGCGCGCGGCGGGCCGGTGACCGCGCCGCCACCGCGCTGGTGCTGGCCGGGCTGTCGACGCCGCCGTTCGTGATGGCGCTGGTGCTGCTGCACGTGTTCTCCACCGGGCTCGGGGAGGTGGGGATCGGCTTCTTCGAGGCCGGGCCGCCGTCGCGGGAGCGCCTCCTGCAACGGATGGTCCTGCCGTGGGCCGCGCTGGCGTTCCTGATGGCCGCCGCCTACGCCCGGCTGACGCGCGGCGCGATGCTGGACGTGCTGGGGGAGGACTACGTCCGCACCGCCCGCGCCAAGGGCCTGCCCGAGCGCCGCGTGGTGTACCGGCACGCCCTGCGCTCGGCCCTGACCCCGGTGGTCACCCAGCTCGGCGTCGACGTGGGCGCGCTGGTCGGCTCGACGGTCGTCATCGAGAAGGTGTTCGGCCTGCAGGGCGTGGGCCAGCTGGTCCACCAGTCGATCACGCTCGGCGACACCCCCGTGATCATCGGGGTGACGCTGCTGGCGACGGTGTTCGTGGTGGTCGCGAACCTTCTGGTGGACGTGGGCTATTCGGTGCTGGACCCGCGGGTGCGGCTCCCCTGACCGGCGAAGCCGCCGGGGGGCGTGGGGGTAGGCGCCCCCTCGGGGAAACCGTGATCTTTGGGATGATCTCGCTGTAAGGCCATGAACAGGGCGGGGCTAAGCTTTCCGATATGCGATCGTGGTCCGCACCCGAAGTGCCGAAACTGTCCGACGCCGGCCTGCCGGAAGCCTCCCGCCCCCTGGCCCTGCACGACACCGGACAGGGCGCGGTGCGGCCCACCGCGCCGGGCGAGACGGCCCGGATGTACGTGTGCGGGATCACCCCCTACGACGCCACCCATCTGGGCCACGCCAACACCTACCTGACGTTCGACCTGGTCAACCGGGTGTGGCGGGACCTCGGGCACCGCGTGCTGTACGTGCAGAACGCCACCGACGTCGACGACCCGCTGCTGGAGCGCGCCGAGCGCGACGGCATCGACTGGCGCGAGCTGGCCGACCGCGAGATCGAGCTGTTCCGCGAGGACATGACCGCGCTGCGGATCCTGCCGCCCGACCACTACATCGGCGCGGTCGAGGCGATCCCGCTGGTCGTCGAGATGGTGGAGCGGCTCAAGGGCGAGGGCGCCGCCTACCAGGTGGACTCCGACATCTACTTCCCCGTGGCCGCCGACCCCACGTTCGGGTCGGTCAGCCGGCTGGACCGGGAGGAGATGCTGCCGCTGTTCGCCGAGCGCGGCGGCGACCCCGACCGCGAGGGCAAGCGCGACGCGCTCGACCCGCTGCTGTGGCTGGCGCAGCGGCCCGGCGAGCCGGGCTGGGACTCGCCGTTCGGCAAGGGCCGCCCCGGCTGGCACATCGAGTGCGCCGCGATCTCCCTGGAGTACCTGGGGATGGCGTTCGACGTCGAGGGCGGCGGCTCGGACCTGGCGTTCCCGCACCACGAGATGGGCGCCTCGCACGCCCAGCTGGCCACCGGGGAGCACCCGCACGCCCGGGCCTACGTCCACGCGGGCATGGTCGGCCTGGACGGCGAGAAGATGTCCAAGTCGCGCGGCAACCTCGTGTTCGTGTCGCGGCTGCGGCGGGCGGGCGTCGACCCGATGGCGATCCGCCTGGTGCTGCTGTCGCACCACTACCGCAGCGACTGGGAGTGGACCGACGAGCAGCTCGAGGCCGCGAACGCGCGCCTGGAGCGGTGGCGCGCGGCGGTCGGCGCGGCGTCCGGCCCGGCGGCGGACGCCGTCGCCGCGCAGGTCCGCGACGCCCTGGCCGGGGACCTGGACGCCCCGGCGGCGCTGGCCGCCGTGGACCGCTGGGCCGAGCGGGCCCTGGCGGGCGAGGGCGGCGACACCGCCGCCCCCGGCCGGGTGCGGGCGCTGGTCGACGCCCTGCTCGGCGTGGCCCTCTGAGCCCTGCCCGGCGTGGCCCTCTGAGCGGCGCCCGGGGCGTCTCTCAGACGTTCGCGGCCGATCTCGCGGCGGCGTACCGGCGGGCCTTGCGCCCGATCCGCCGCCGCGAGGCCCACAGGTAGAGCGGGACGCCCGCGCGGCGCAGCCGGCCCGGCACCAGCCGGTACCCGAACGCGCCCGTGCGCAGCAGCAGCCACAGCAGCCGTTCGCGGCGCGGGCCCCAGGGCAGCCCGTACTGGTCGCGGACGCGCGGCGGCAGCAGGCCCGTGGTGACGAACCGGAACAGCGCCATCGCCGGCCACAGCGGGCGCAGCCTCGGCGCCCACAGGACCTCCCGCATGACCGCCCGGCCGGTGTCGGTGACCTCCAGCGTGGCGATCATGCCGTCCATGTAGCGGCCGAACGCCTCCTCGTCGGCGGGCTGCGCGCCCGGCGGGCAGCCCAGCACGTCGGCGACGTACCGGGCCTGGTCGATGTAGGGGGCCGCCAGGTCGCCGTCGGGGGAGCGCAGGACGTCCCGGTAGACGTACAGCGCCGCGTCGATGAGCGTGGCGTTCACCCACACCTGGAGGTCGGGGTCGTTGCCGGAGTAGCCGGGGCCGGTGATGCGGTCGTGCATCCGGCGGATCGCCCGGCCCATGCGCTCGGCCTCCTCCGGCGTCCCGAACGCCACGATCGTCAGGAAGTCCAGCGTGCCGAGCAACCGGTCCAGCGGCCGGTTCCGCAGGTCGCTGTGGTCGGCCACGCCCTGGGCGACCTTGGGGTGGGCGACCTGGAGCAGCAGGGCGCGCCCGGCCGCCAGCATCACGGCGGGCTCGGCGGCCAGCCGCCGCAGGACGGTCCGGTCGGGCACGGGGGCCGGAGCGCTCATCGGGGTCCTTCCGCGGGGGAGACGTCCGTAAGCACATACTTTCGCAGCCGGTGCGGCTTCTCAACAGCTTGTTGGCGTTTTGTCAACAGGCCGGGGAGATCATCGGTTGGGAACGCTCCAGGACGGGTAGGTTCCGCCGCGGATCGGTAGGGGGATCGGCGAAGGGGGGCGAGATGGGTCTGGAGCTGCTGGCGGCCATGCTGCCCGGCGTGCTGGTCGCGCTGTGGGTGTGCGGCTCGGTGAAGAAGACCGCGGAAGCGGAACGGGACCGCCGCCGCTGAGCCGGCGAGGCGGTCCCGTCACGGACGGTCGGAAAGGGAAGGAAGAGGGTCAGGTGGAGTCGCGGCGGCGCAGGTAGCGTTCGAACTCGCGGGCGATGGCATCGCCGCTGGCCTCGGGAAGCTCGGTGGCGTCCTTCTGCTCCTCCAGGGTCCGCACGTACTCGGCGACCTCGGAGTCCTCCTCGGCCAGCTCGTTGACGCCGTTCTCCCAGGCGCGGGCCTCCTCGGGCAGCTCGCCCAGCGGGATCGCCACGTCCAGGACGTCCTCCACGCGCCGCACCAGCGCCAGCGTCGCCTTCGGCGACGGCGGCTGGGCGACGTAGTGGGGGACCGCCGCCCACAGCGACACCGTGGACAGGTCGGCCTTGCCGGCGGCGTCCTGGAGCACCCCGAGGATGCCGGTCGGCCCCTCGTAGCGGGTCGGCTCCAGGTGCAGCGAGGACACCAGCCCCGCGTCCGAGCCCGCCCCGGTGACCGGAACCGGCCGCGTGTGCGGGGCGTCGGCCAGCAGCGCGCCGAGCAGCACGACCTCGCGCACGCCCAGCTCCAGCATCAGCCCGACCAGCTCGCGGCAGAACCTGCGCCAGCGCATGTTCGGCTCGATGCCGTGCACCAGGATCACGTCGCGGCCCGACGGCAGCCGCGCCCACAGGATCCGGGTGGTGGGCCAGGTGATCCCGCGGGTCTCACCGTCCACCAGCTCCACCAGGGGGCGGGTGACCTGGAAGTCGTAGTAGTCGTCGGGGTCGAGTTCGGCGATGGGCGTGGCGTCCCAGACCGTCGCCAGGTGCTGGATCACCCCGCTGGCCGCCTCCCCGGCGTCGTTCCACCCCTCAAAGGCGGCCACCAGCACCGGTTCGACCAGTTCCGGCACATCTTCGAGCTCGACCACGCGCTGCCTCCTTCCGACGTCGGGTACAGCGTCCCCGCGGAGCCCGGCATTCCCGGGGGGTCGGGCCCCGCATGATCGATCTGGCAGTCAGCCTACGTCCTGCCGGGGTCCTACCCCGCCGTCCCGCCGGCCAGACCTGCGCGGCGCGGGCGGCGGAACGGGCCGGGTCACGATTGCGTCACTTCCCGTCGGTGGTGTGCACGATGAGCACGTCGCAGGGAGCGCGGTGCGACAGGTTCGCCGGGACCGAGCCGAGGATGCGGCCGGCCAGGCTGTTGAGGCCGCGGTTGCCGATCACGACCAGTTCGGCGGCGCGGTCCCGGGCCAGCCTGGAGATCACGTCGACGGCGTCGCCCTCGACCGC
This sequence comes from Actinomadura kijaniata NBRC 14229, assembly GCF_001552175.1. Lineage (GTDB taxonomy): Bacteria > Actinomycetota > Actinomycetes > Streptosporangiales > Streptosporangiaceae > Spirillospora > Spirillospora kijaniata. The sequence goes on along the minus strand of NZ_BCQR01000199.1, from coordinate 7,681 downwards.
GATCTGCTCGATCTCCTTGGCCCCGGCGGCGACGGCGCGCTCGCGGGCGGCGCGCAGCGCGTCGTCGGCGGGGGTGGAGCCCTGCACCTTGTAGGCCAGGTCGCCCAGCCGGTCGGCGGCGGCGAGCCGCTCCCGCTCGGGCATCGGGTGGTAGGCGGAGGCCAGCAGCAGCGTGGCGCCGGTGGCGGCGGCCAGCTGGGCGGCCCGGTCGACGGCGCGGAACGAGGAGTCCGAGCCGTCGGTTCCGACGAGGATGGTGCGGTAGGCGCTCATGCCGCTCCTTACCGGTAAGTAGGTCAGTGGGGGCACGTTATCGGTCTGATGTCCCATCCGTCACGGGCGTCCCGACACGCCGACGTGACCTGCGTCGCAACGGCGTCCAGCAATTGGACGTCCCAGTGGTCCGCGGGCCCGGCCGGATAAGGTGTCCTGTCATGAGCACTCCTCCCACTCCGCAGTCGTTGCGCCAGGCCCTCCGAGAACGCGTCGTCGTGGCCGACGGCGGTATGGGGACGATGCTCCAGGACCGCAATCCCACCATGGAGGACTTCGAGGGCCACGAGGGCTGCAACGAGATCCTCAACGTCACCCGGCCCGACATCGTCCGCTCGGTCCACCAGGCCTACTTCGACGCGGGCGTGGACTGCGTCGAGACCAACACCTTCGGCGCCAACCTCGGCAACCTCGGCGAGTACGGCATCACCGAGCGGATCTTCGAGCTGGCCGAGGCGGGCGCCCGGCTGGCCCGCGAGGTCGCCGACGCCTGCTCGACCCCCGACCGGCCCCGCTGGGTGATCGGGTCGGTGGGGCCCGGCACCAAGCTGCCGACGCTGGGGCACATCGGCTTCGCCGAGCTGCGCGACGCCTACCAGCGCAACGCCGAGGGCCTGATCGCCGGGGGCGCGCAGGCGATCCTGGTGGAGACCTGCCAGGACCTGCTCCAGGCCAAGGCCGCCCTCATCGGCGCCAAGCGGGCGATCGCCGCGGCGGGCGCCGACACCGTGCTGATCGGCCAGGTCACCATCGAGCAGAACGGCGCGATGCTGATGGGCTCGGAGATCGGCGCGGCCCTCACCGCGCTAGAGCCCCTGGAGCTGGACCTGATCGGCCTCAACTGCGCCACCGGCCCGGCCGAGATGAGCGAGCACCTGCGCTACCTGGCCAAGCACGCCCGCATCGGCCTGTCCTGCATGCCCAACGCCGGCCTGCCGGTGCTGACCGCCGACGGCGCCCACTACCCGCTGACCCCCGAGGAGCTGGCCGACGCGCACGACACGTTCACCCGTGAGTTCGGGCTGAACCTGGTCGGCGGCTGCTGCGGCACCACCCCCGCCCACCTGAAGGCCGTGGTGGACCGCGTGCGCGGCCGCGCGCCCGCCGAGCGCGACCCGCGCCCCGAGGCGGGCGCCGCCTCGCTGTACCAGCACGTGCCGTTCCGCCAGGACACCTCCTACCTGGCGATCGGCGAGCGCAGCAACGCCAACGGCTCCAAGGCGTTCCGCGAGGCGATGCTGGAGCAGCGCTGGGACGACTGCGTGCGCATCGCCCGCGAGCAGGCCCGCGACGGCGCCCACATGATCGACCTGTGCGTCGACTACGTGGGCCGCGACGGCGTGGCCGACATGAAGGAGCTGGCGTTCCGCCTGGCCACCGCCGCGACCCTGCCGATCGTGCTGGACTCCACCGAGATCCCCGTCCTGGAGGCGGGCCTGGAGATGCTCGGCGGCCGCGCCGTCGTCAACTCCGTCTCCCTGGAGGACGGCACCGGTCCCGACTCCAAGATGGCGCGGCTGATGCCGGTGGTGAGGGAGCACGGCGCCGCCGTCGTCGTGATGTGCATCGACGAGCGCGGCCAGGCCCGCACCGCCGAGTGGAAGGTCGACGTCGCGGCCCGCACCATCGAGGAGCTGACCGGCACCTGGGGGATGCGCGTCGAGGACATCATCGTCGACACCCTCACGTTCACGATCGGCACCGGCCAGGAGGAGTCGCGCCGCGACGCCCTGGAGACGATCGGGGCGATCCGCGAGCTCAAGCGCCGCTACCCGGGCGTGCAGACCACCCTCGGCCTGTCGAACGTGTCGTTCGGCCTCAACCCGGCCGCCCGCATCGTGCTGAACTCGGTGTTCCTGCACGAGTGCGCCGAGGCCGGCCTGGACTCGGCGATCGTGCACGCCTCCAAGATCCTGCCGATGAACCGGATCCCCGAGGAGCAGCGCGAGGTCGCCCTCGACCTGGTCTACGACCGGCGGCGCGACGGCTACGACCCGCTGATCCGGTTCATGGAGCTGTTCGAGGGCGTCGACACCGCCGCGATGAAGGCGGGCCGCGCCGCCGAGCTGGCCGCGCTGCCGCTGTGGGAGCGCCTCAAGCGCCGCATCATCGACGGCGAGCTGGAGAACCTGAACGCCGACCTGGACGAGGCCCTCACCCAGAAGCCCGCGCTGGCGATCGTCAACGAGGTGCTGCTGGACGGCATGAAGACCGTCGGCGAGCTGTTCGGGTCCGGGCAGATGCAGCTGCCGTTCGTGCTCCAGTCCGCCGAGGTCATGAAGACCGCGGTGGCCTACCTGGAGCCGCACATGGAGAAGTCCGAGGACGGCGGCAAGGGCCGCATCGTGCTGGCCACCGTCAAGGGCGACGTCCACGACATCGGCAAGAACCTGGTGGACATCATCCTGTCCAACAACGGCTACGAGGTCGTCAACATCGGCATCAAGCAGCCGATGTCGGCGATCCTGGAGGCCGCCCGCGAGCACCGCGCCGACGTCATCGGCATGTCCGGCCTGCTGGTCAAGTCCACGGTGATCATGAAGGAGAACCTGGAGGAGCTGAACCAGCGCGGCCTGGCCGACCAGTGGCCGATCCTGCTCGGCGGCGCGGCGCTGACCCGCGCCTACGTCGAGCAGGACCTGGCCGGGCTGTTCGACGGCGAGGTCCGCTACGCCCGCGACGCGTTCGAGGGGCTGCGGCTGATGGACGCGTTCATGGCCGTCAAGCGCGGCGAGCCGGGCGCGACGCTGCCGCCGCTGCGCGAGCGCCGGGTGAAGAAGGGCGCGACCCTCCAGGTCACCGAGCCGGAGGACATGCCCGCCCGCTCCGACGTCGCCACCGACAACAAGGTGCCGAACCCGCCGTTCTTCGGCGACCGCATCGTCAAGGGCATCCCCCTGGCCGACTACGCGGCGTTCCTGGACGAGCGCGCCACCTTCATGGGCCAGTGGGGCCTGAAGCCCACCCGGGGCGGCGACGGCCCCGACTACGAGGAGCTGGTGGAGACCGAGGGCCGCCCGCGCCTGCGGATGTGGCTGGACCGCGTCCAGACCGACGGCCTGCTGGAGGCCGCCGTCGTGTACGGGTACTACCCGTGCGTGTCGGAGGGGAACGACCTGGTCATCCTCAACGACGACGGCTCCGACCGCGAGCGCTTCACCTTCCCGCGCCAGCGCCGCGACCGGCACCTGTGCCTGGCCGACTTCTTCCGCCCCCGCGAGTCGGGGGAGACCGACGTGGTGGCGTTCCAGCTCGTCACCATGGGTTCGAGGATCGCGGGGGCGACGGGCGAGCTGTTCGAGAAGAACGCCTACCGCGACTACCTGGAGCTGCACGGCCTGTCGGTCCAGCTCACCGAGGCGCTGATGGAGTACTGGCACGCCCGCATCCGCTCCGAGATCGGCTTCGGCGCGGAGGACTCCGAGAACGTCGACGACTTCTTCAAGCTCGGCTACCGGGGCGCGCGCTACTCGTTCGGCTACCCGGCCTGCCCGGACCTGGAGGACCGCGCCACCCTGGTGCGCCTGCTGAAGCCGGAGCGGATCGGCGTGACCCTGTCGGAGGAGCTCCAGCTCGTGCCGGAGCAGTCGGCCGACGCGATGGTCGTCCACCACCCCGAGGCCAAGTACTTCAACGCCTGACGTACTTCGGCGCCGAACGGAACGAGCCGGCCGGGTCCTCCGCGGAGGACCCGGCCGGCTCGCGTACGTCCGCCGATCAGTAGTCGTAGAACGGGTTCTTGACGTACTGGACCCGCTTGCAGGACTGGTGGGCGTTGCTCACCGGCAGGTTCCTGCACAGGTGGATCTTCACGCCGCGCAGGAACGCGACCTTGGCGGAGGTGTGCTTCCAGACGTACTTCTTGCCGTTGCCGCACACCTTCTTGCTGGTGTACTCGATGTCGTTGCCGGGCTTGTCGACGATGACGCGCGCCTGGGCGCACCACTTGCCCGCCTGGACGTCGCGGACGGTGATCTCCCACTGCGCCCGGTCGTTGGTCAGGTTGTCGTGCCAGCCGACCCAGCCGGTGGCCCTGGTGCCGTTGGCGGTCTTGTTGATGTTGGTCTTCTTCTTCGCGGCGGCGGCGGTGACGGTGCCGTCACCGGCGGCGGGACCGGCGGCGTGGGCGGTGACCGGCGCGAGGGCCAGGGTGGCGCCGACGGCCAGGGTCAGGGTGGCGCCACGGCGTGCGGACCGGCTGAAGGACATGGTTCCTCCGAGGGGGAGTCGGTCAGGGACGCACCCATGGTGGCGATCATGACGACCGGCCGCCACAGTTGAGCGATCTTGAGAACCGGGTTTGGTACCACGGGGCCAGCGCACCGGGCCCATGGGCCCACCGGCGGTCCCATCTCCTGATCGTTTGACGTGGTCGGCCCCCACGGCACACCCAAGATCAATAAGCTGCCCGGCGACGCCCCCGACCCCGAAGAGGCACGATGCCCGTGCGCCCCGCCGTCCTCCGCCTGCTCGCGCCCGCCGCCGCCGGACTCCTCGCCCTGGCCCCCGCCGCCGCGTCCGCCGCCCCCGCCCCCGACATCACGGTCGACTTCGGCGCGGCGGTCCGGCCCGTTCCCCGCACGGCCTTCAACATCGACATCACCGGCTACGGCTCGGGCAGCTACGTCACCAACGACGCCGCCGTGCGCTCGATGCTCGGCGGCGGCCGCTACGGCCAGGCCCGCATGGAGCTGAGGTACACCAGGCCCGGCGACCCGACCAGCAAGATCGTCGCCGGGGGCGCCGGCGCCGACACCACCCACACCGGCGCCGAGTGGATCTCCTCGATCAAGGCGCTCGGCGCGGCCCCGGTCGTCATCGTCCCCCTGGACGCCACCGACGCCGCCAACCTCGTCCGCCACTTCAACACCGGCGCCTCCCCCCAGCGGGTCGAACGCTGGATCGTCGGCAACGAGCACCCCGACGCCGCCGCCTACGCCGCCGCGTTCAACCGGGTCCACGACGCCATGAAGGCCGTCGACCCGGCCATCGAGGTCGGCGGCCCGGGGGTGGCGTCGCCCGACATGACCTACCTGCGGGAGTTCCTGCGGGTCAGCGGTTCCCGCGTGGACTTCGTGGACTTCCACAAGTACGGCGCCGGCGGCGACGTGCTGCGCTGCGACGGCGAGCTGCTGGCGCGGACCGGGGAGTGGGGCCAGGACATCGAGCGGGCGCGCGCGGTCGTCACCGAGACCGTTCCGGCCCGCGCCGACCGGATCGAGATCCAGGTCGGCGAGCTCAACAGCGACTGGAGCGAACACCTGCCCCCGGCGGGCTGCGGCAACGTCGGCGACGGCCCGATCCAGTACCGCAACGCCGCGATCTGGTGGTCCGCCAGCGTCTTCGGGCACATCGCCCGGGCGGGCGGCTCGGGGTTCCTGTACGGCGACAAGAACGGCGCCCTCGGCATCCTGTACGACCGGCCGGGCGACCAGCGCCCCGCCTACGCGCGCAACGGCGCGGGCGTCAACGAGCGGATGCCCGTCTACCAGGGGCTCGGCTTCTTCACCGGCGCGCAGGGCACCTCCCTGGCCCGCTTCGGCTCCACCCTGGTGTCGTCGGCGACCTCCCTGCCGGACGTCGAGGTCTACGCCTCCGCCGACCCCCGGGTCATCGTCGTGGTCAACAAGGGCGCCACGCCGCGCACCGCCACCGTGGCCCTCTCCCAGGGCGGCACGGCCACCGGGCACCAGAAGGACGGCACCACCGCCAGCTACGCCCTGCCCCGCCCGCTCGGGCCCCTGCCGGTCACCGGCGGCCGCCTCACCGTCCCCCTGCCGGGCCCGTCGGTCACCCAGCTGGTCGTCTCCTAGCCGACCGGGCGTCACCGCCGCCGTACGGTCCGGTCGGCCGCCTGGCATAGCCTCGAAGACCGGACAAAAGATCTTCGAGAGGGGCATGAGGGTGCACGACGCGACCGGCGGGCTGCGGGCCGTCCTGTTCGACATGGACGGCCTGCTGATCGACTCCGAGCGGCTGTGGCTGGAGGTCGAGCACGAGACGGTCGGGTGGCTCGGCGGCGTGTGGAGCGAGGAGCACCAGAGGAACCTGGTCGGCGGGTCCCTGGACGTCGCCGTGGCGTACATGCTGGAGCTGACCGGCGCCGACGTCCCGCCCGCCGAGGTGGGGCGCCGGCTGCTGGACACCATGGCCGAACGGCTGGCGCTGGGCGTGCCGCTGATGCCCGGCGCCAAGGAGCTGCTGACCGAGGTCAACGCGGCCGGGATCCCCGCCGCGCTGGTGTCCTCCAGCCACCGGGGGCTCATCGAGGCCGCGCTCGGCAGCATCGGCGGCGACCACTTCGCGACCACCGTCGCCGGGGACGAGGTCACCCGCACCAAGCCGCACCCCGAGCCCTACCTGACGGCCGCCGGGCGGCTCGGCGTCGAACCGCGCCACTGCGTGGTGCTGGAGGACTCGCCCAACGGCGTGGCCGCCGCCCAGGCCGCCGGAGCGCACGTGGTCGCCGTCCCGCACGTGCTGCCCGTCGAGCCCGCCCCCGGCCGCACCGTCGTCGCCTCCCTGACCGAGGTCGACGTCCCGCTGCTGCGCTCCCTGGCGGGAAAGACGCTCTGAATTCCGTCCTTTCCCGTTTCTGATCGTCCTCCGGCGATTCGCCGCCGAACGGTCCCGGGTATTCACCGGAGCCGGGACCGCGATGCCAGAGATGATCACGAAGGTGGCTCTCACCAGAGAGCGCCGGTCCCCGGGCGGCCCGGGGAGCGGCGGTGTCGACCGGAGCGCGATCTCTGCTATGACCTGCTGGTAAGCCGGATCGCGGCCACGGGACAGGCCTCCGGGAGGGGACTCGCCCGCACGCCGGGCGCGTGCCCGCGATCCGCACCGAAATTCGTTTACCGCCTTTTTCCCGCCGTTGCTTTCGGTGGTCGCCGAAAGGGGCGGAAGTGGCCATGCCCGAAAGCATTCCGGATCCCGTTCCGCTGTGCGCCGATCCCGCCGAGCCCCCGTGTCCCTAGGGGAGAGATCACGCCTGAGGAGGAACCGGGCGGGCCGCCGAACCGTCCCACGGGAGGAGTGGCGGCCCGCCATGAACGTGTGACGATGGGAGGAGCGCCCGTCGCACCGTCGGGGCGCCTGGTACGAGGGGGCCGGTATGAGCGACACACTGATCTTCGCCATCAGCCTGGGCGTGACCCTGCTGGGCCTGGTGCTCAGCTGGGGGGTGGCGCGGCGGCGGGGCGCGGCCTCGGGGATGCGCGGCGCGGCGCTGTCGCTGCTGCCGCTGGCCGCCGCGCTGACCGGCGCCACCGAGTTCTTCGTCAACCTGGCGTTCAGCCCGGTGAAGTGGGCGGGTGTGGTCGTGGCGGGCCTGGCGGTGCTGCTGTACGTGGTGTCGGGCGCGATGCTGAGCCGCCGCGCCGGGCGGGAGGCCGGCCCGGCGGCCGGG
>NZ_BCQR01000198.1 GCF_001552175.1 Actinomadura kijaniata NBRC 14229 | reverse complement strand
CCCCCGCCGCGCCCAAGCCCCCGGCGGCCCCGGCGCCGGCCGCGCCCAAGCCGATCGCCGAGCGCCCCGCCCCGCCCGTGCCGCACGAGCCGGAGCCGACCGTGGTGGACACCCCGGTCCCGCAGGTCCCGCCGCAGACCAAGCCGACCCCGATGATCAAGCTGGACGCCACCGACGACCTTCCGGCGCCGCACCGTCCGGGCGAGCCGGGCTGAGCCCGGGCCCGGAGACGGGCGCGGGGCACCGACGGTCTCGCGGTGCGGCCCCGCCGGAACCCCCGGCGGGGCCGCGCCCATGCCCGCCCCGCTTTGTAAGATCTTGAACATGGCGAAGACGAAGACCGGCCAGGGGACCATCCGCCCGATCCGCCGCCTGGGCGACCCCGTGCTGCGCACCGAATGCGATCCGGTCCGCACCTTCGACGCCGAGCTGGAACGCCTGGTCGACGACATGTTCGCCTCGATGTACGAGGCCAACGGCGCGGGCCTGGCCGCCAACCAGATCGGCGTCGGCCTCCAGGTCTTCACCTACGACTGCGAGGACGACAAGGGCCGCCGCCACGTCGGCCACGTCGTCAACCCCCGGCTGGTCGCCGCCGACGGCGAGGTCCTGACCGCGTCCGAGGGCTGCCTGTCGGTGCCGGGCCTGCGCTTCGACACGCCCCGCCACGCGCACGCGGTCGTCGAGGGCTTCACCGTCAAGGGCAAACCGATCACCGTCGAGGGCACCGGCTACTTCGCCCGCTGCCTCCAGCACGAGTGCGGCCACCTGAAGGGGCAGGTCTACATCGACGTCCTGGACGGCGAGGCCCGCCGCGCCGCGATGCGGGCGATCCGCGAGCGGCGCGACTAGGGAGTGTCGCGAAGTCCGATGTGCGGCGGTGTCGTGATCACTGAGGCGCCTTGAAAAGCTTCCGCCGGGCGCTCTCGGAATCAGGTCACCGAGAGCTTTACCGAACCCCGGCAGGAAATTATTTCAACGGATCCTGAATCGCTCCTGTTCGAACACGCTTGGCTTGTTTCCGTATTGTTCGACCCGGTGGGTCAGCGCGCCTTGCAGGAGGACTTCTCGCCCCTCTTGCAGTGGTCGTTGAAGTAGATCTTGGTGGTCGAAGTGCCGCGGCTCCAGGTGGAGTTCACCTCGGCGTTGCCGTCGCAGCCCGCGCCATACCGCCGGCGACGACGGCTCCGGCGACCCTTGCCTTGACGTTCGACGAATCTCCACCCTTTCCGATTCGCTGAGCTTCTCGAACCATCAAGAACCCCAGGAAGGGTTGCCGGAACCAACCAGAACGCAGGGCACTATTCGTCGCTAGTGCCAGAGGACTAGGAAATGTTCCGAAGCTTGATGTGTGGCGGTGCGTCCCGGCGGTGACGAGCCGGGTCGGCCGTCGGGGCTAGGTGTCCGCGCGGGTGATGATCTGCTCGGCGACCTTCCTGGCGTCGTTGGCCGGAATGGCGAAGCCGACGCCGATGCTGCCCGAGCCGCCGCCGGACGTGGCGATGGCGGTGTTGATCCCGATGAGCCGTCCCGCGCCGTCCACCAGCGCCCCGCCGGAGTTGCCGGGGTTGATCGCCGCGTCGGTCTGGATGGCGTCCTCGATCACGGCCTGCTGCCGGCGGGTGGTGCGGTCGCGCAGGAACGGCGGGAGGTTCTCGTTCCCCCCGGAGCCGCCCTCCTGGATGCTGCGGCCGAGCGCGCTGACGATCCCGGACGTCACCGACCCGTCCAGCCCGAGCGGGCTGCCGATGGCCAGCACCGGGTCCCCCACCCGCACCGCGTCGCTGTCCCCGAACGTGATCGGGGTGAGCCCGGACACGCCCGCCGCCTTGATCACCGCGATGTCGCGGGTGGCGTCGGTCCCCAGCACCCGCGCCCGCGCGGTCCGCCCGTCGCTGAACTTCACCGTCACCTGGTCGGCCCCGGACACGACGTGCGCGTTCGTCAGGATCGTGCCGTCGGCGCGCAGCACCACGCCCGATCCGCTGCCCGAGCCGGTGTCGATGGACACCACGCTGGGCTGCACGGCGGCGGCGACCTGCGCGGTCGTGCCGCTCCCGGTGGACGCCCCGGTCACCGCGACCGGCCGGGTGGCGCCCGGTCCCGCCGCCGCGACCCCGATCGCCGCGCCCGCTCCCCCGGCCCCGACCGCCAGCGCGGCGGCGGCCGCCACGGCCGCGGCCCTGCGCCGCAACGACCATCCGGTCCTGACCGGGGCGGGCTCGGGCCGCGGCCCGAACTCGGGCGCGGGCGGAGCCCAGGAGGGGTGGGTGTACGGCTCGCGTTCCGGATACTGGTTCGTCATCAGCGCTCCCCCTTCGCGTTCCCCTCCAGGGTGGGCGGGGGCGGTGAGGCCTCACTGAGACGAACGTGAGAGCGGGATGAGAAATCAGTCCCAGCGCGCCGAACGCTGCTTCTTCACCTCGGAACGGCGCTTCTTGTTCTGGAGGCGGCGCTCGTTGAGGGAGCGGGGGATCTTCTTCGGGACGCGCTTCTTGGGGGGCGGGGCCGTCGCCTCGGCCAGCAGGGCGGCCAGGCGGGCGCGGGCGGCGTCGCGGTTGCGCTGCTGGGAGCGGTACTCCTCGGCGCGGATCGTCAGCACGCCCCGGACCAGGCGGTGCGCCAGGCGGTGCAGGGCGCGGTCGCGGAGCGGCTCGGGGATCGACGGGGAGTTGGCGACGTCGAACGACAGCTCGGCGGCCGTCGCGCTGGTGTTGACGTGCTGCCCGCCCGGCCCCGAGGAGCGGGAGAAACGCCAGCTGAGCTCGGACTCCGGAACGGAGAACGAGCCACGGACGGGGATCTGGTCGGGCATGGGGTGATTATCCCCGGTGGACGCGGATCATGTCGTCCCGTTTTCCGGCGGGGAACATGACACGGCCGCGTGCCCCGGGGGCGGGTCACGCGGCCGTGCTCTCCCATGCGGGGCCGTCCGGACCCCGGCCCGGGTCCGTGCGGCCCAGATCACCGACTGCGCCGTCCGTCCGCCCGTTCCCCCCAGAACCTGCCCGGACGGGCTCGCAGCGATGAGCTCTCCTTGCACTGACGAATATGCCGACGCCTCCTGAAACCACCCTGGCGTGGAGCTGAAAGTCCGCTGAAGGCGCCCGGCGGAACGGTCAGTCGGCGAGCGGCAGCACCACGCGGAACACCGCTCCCCCGTCCGGTTCCGAGTCGACCTCGACCTTCCCGTCGTGCGCGGCGACCAGCGCGGCGACGATCGCCAGGCCCAGGCCGGTGCCGCCGTCCTCGCGGCTGCGGGACTGGTCGGCGCGGTAGAAGCGCTCGAAGACGCGTTCGGCCTGTTCGGGGGTGAGGCCGGGGCCGTGGTCGGCGACCTCGACGACGGCGGCGGGCGCGCCGTCCAGGGAGCCGGACGCCAGCCGCACCTCGACCGGGGAGCCGTCCGGGGTGTGCGCGACGGCGTTGGACAGCAGGTTGCCGAGCACCTGCCGCAGCCGCGGCTCGTCGCCGAGCACCTGGTAGGCGATGCCGCTGGAGACCGTCAGCTCGACGGTGCGGTCGGGCGCGACGACCCGGGCCTCCTGGACCGAGTCGGCGGCGACGGCGAGCAGGTCCACCGGGCGGCGCTCCACCGGCCGCTGCCGGTCCAGCCGGGCCAGCAGCAGCAGGTCCTCCACCAGCAGCCCCATCCGGCCGGCGGCCTGCTCGATCCGGCCGATCAGCCGGTCGATCTCCGCGGGCGTGCGGGCCGCGCCCTGCCGGTAGAACTCGGCGAACCCGCGGATCGCGGTGAGCGGCGTGCGCAGCTCGTGGCTGGCGTCGGCGACGAACCGCCGCATCCGCTCCTCCGAGCGGCGTGCCGTGGCCTCGGACTCGGCGCGCGCCCCGAACGCCGCCTCGATCTGCGCGATCATCGCGTTGAACGACATCCCGAGCCGCCCCACCTCGGTGCGCGGGTCGGCGGCGGGCACCCGCCGGGACAGGTCGCCCGCCGCGATGGCTCCGGCGGTGCGCTCGATGTCCTCCAGCGGGCGCAGGCTGAGCCGCACCGCCTGGACGCCCAGCCCGGTCAGCACGGCCAGCACCAGCACCCCGACGATCACGTCGATGAGGACCAGGCGGCCGACGGTGCGCTCGATCTCCGCCAGGCTGAGCCCGAGCACGATCCGCCCGCCGCTCGGCAGCGCCTCCACCAGCACCCGCCAGGCGGGGCCCCGGTCGGGGGCGTTGCCGGTGGTGAACGGCCGGTCCAGCGCGACGTCCAGGTCGGCCGACAGCCGCGGCTCGCCCGGCCCGCCGAGCGGCGCCTCCTCGTAGACCTGCGTGCCCTCGGGGTCCCGCACCTGGATGTACATCTCGCTGGGCACGCGCGGCTGGATCTTGTTGCCGTGGCGCAGCTGGCGTTCGATCTGGTTGGTCGCCCAGGCGATGGAGGTGCGGAGCTGGCCGTCGGCGCGTTCGACCAGGTAGCCCTTGAGCACCCACACCCCGGCGGCGCTCATCGCGGTCAGCGCCAGCACGACCAGCACCAGCGTTCCCGCGATCAGCCTGATCCGCAGCGGCGTGCGGGCGGCCAGCTCCCGCGGTCGCATCAGCCCGGCGGCTGGCGCAGCACGTACCCGACGCCGCGCAACGTGTGGATCAGGCGCGGCTCGATGTTGTCGACCTTGCGGCGCAGCGCCGACACGTAGGACTCGACGATCCCGGCGTCGCCGCGGAAGTCGTAGTTCCACACGTGGTCGAGGATCTGCGCCTTGGACAGCACGCGCCCGGCGTTGGCCATGAAGTACCGCAGCAGCTTGAACTCGGTCGGCGACAGCTGGATCGGCCGCCCGCCGCGCCACACCTCGTGGCTGTCCTCGTCCAGCTCGATGTCGGCGAACACCATCCGCGCCGGGGGTTCGGCGGCGCCGCCGCGCACGCGCCGCAGCACCGCCCGGATGCGGGCGACGACCTCCTCCAGCGAGAACGGCTTGGTGACGTAGTCGTCGCCGCCGATCGTCAGGCCCTTGATGCGGTCCTGGACGGCGTCGCGCGCGGTCAGGAACAGCACCGGGGTGTGGTCGCCGCCGGAGCGCAGCCGCCGGGCCACGTCGAACCCGTCGATGTCGGGCAGCATGACGTCGAGCACGATCAGGTCGGGCCGGTGGCGGCGCGCGGCCTGCACGGCGTCGGCCCCGTTGTCGGCGGTGACGACCTCGAACCCGGTGAACCGCAGGCTCCCGGCCAGCAGCTCCCGGATGTTGGGCTCGTCCTCGACCACCAGGAGCGTCGCCTCCGGCGTACGCTCCGCTGCCCTCTCAGTCAATGCCACCTCCGCGATTCGCCGCAGAGGATCGCACTCCAACCTGAATATCCCCTGAACGTCCGCACGAGATTCCCTGCGCCGGGCGCCCGGAAACCCCGCCGGGCTCAGCGCACGCGCGGCACGTCGACCGAGACGGTCGCCTCCACCCGGCCCGCCGACCGCTGCCAGGTGAACAGCCCGGTGCCGGGGATGATCTGGAGGGTCAGGCGGCTGGCGGGGCCGACCTCCCAGGCGATCGCCTCCAGGTCCCGGGTGACGGTCCGCTCGCGGCCGTCGAGGGTCACCGGCAGCGGGGTGGCCTGGTTGCCGACGACCACGCCCGTCTCGCGGTCGACGATCTGGGCGAACAGCGCCGTTCCGGGCCGGAGGGCGTGGCCCCGGTAGGTGAGCGTGACGCGGGGCGAGCCGACGACCCGCGCGGTGGTGGGCGAGGCCGGGATCGGCACCTCGATGGCCTTGTTCCTGCGGGCGGGCGCGGCGGCGGTGGCGGAGCCGGTGTTGTCGAGCTGGGTGAACGTCATCCGGCCGGTTCCCCTGGCGCGGAGCGGGCCGAGCGCGGGCGGCGGGTAGGCCGCGGCGCCCCGGTAGACGCCGTTCTGGTCGATGTACTCGAACTCCGGCCCGGTGTCCACGGACCGGTCGCCCCGCAGGTGGCGGGCGAACCAGGCGAGGGTGGCCCTGGTGACGTGGTCGGCGGGGCCGGCCTTGGCGTTGCACTGCCCGTGCCCGCCGCAGAACCAGATCATCTTCGCCGGGCCGCCGTTGGCCTTGACCGTGCGGTAGGTCGCGATGCCCTCGCGCAGCGGGAACAGCGTGTCCACCGTGCCCTGGACGACGAGCGTCGGGATCCGCAGCCGGCCGATCAGGTTGCTGGGGCCGTGGTCGGCGAACCAGCGCTCCAGGTCCGGTTCGAGCCGCCCGGTCCGGACGCCGTCGAAGCACGCCCGCCGGACCTTGGGCGCGACCCGGTTGCCGTTGATCATCCCGCCCAGGCACAGGTTGACGACCCAGCCCGCGCGCAGCACCCGGTCGCGGTAGAGGGTGCGCCGCAGGTCGTTGTAGGCGACCAGCGGGACGATGACGTCCACGCGGCGGTCGATGCCCGCGGTGACGAGCTGGATCGCGCCGCCGTAGCTGCCGCCCGCCATGCCGAGCCGGGGGTCGCCGGAACGGTCCAGCTGGACCTCGGGCTGGCGGGCGGTCCAGTCGATGAGGGCGCGGACGTCGCGGCCCTCGAACGCGTGGTAGTCGACGTTGGCCTCGCCGCCGGAGCCGAAGCCGCGGGCGTTCCAGGTCACCACGTTGTACCCGGCCGACAGCAGGGCGCCCAGCATCCCCTTGGCGGTGTCGGTCTCGCCCCGGCCGCCCCAGCCGTGCCCCAGCAGGACGGTGGGGGCGCGACGCCCGTCGGCCGACCCGCCGGCGGGGAAGAAGTGCGTCACGATCGACACGCCGTCGAACGACCGGATCTTCGTCGTGCGGGCCTTCCCCGTCGCGGCGTGGGCCGCCGGGGCCGCGGCGGCGAGACCGAGCGCGAGGGTGGAGGCGGACAGGGTGGCCAGCAGCCTGCGTGACATGGGGCACTCCGGCGGGGGAGATGATCGAGACAGGTGATTTCTACCACCTGGTAACCACGGCGGCCAGACCCTTGGTGAACCGGATTCGGGTTTCGGTCGGCCGGAGTGCGCCGTCAGCCGAAGTACTCGATGAACGGGTGGCGCCCGCCCGAGGCGTTCGCGGTGCCGACGCTGACGATCCCCGCGGTGCCGGGGCGGTGGTCGAGGTCGCCCGCCTGCGCCTGGCCGGTGCGGGACGGGCCGTTCACCGTGGTCCACTTCGCGCCGTTGTAGTGCATGTACCGCGTCCGGCCGCCGGTGGTGACGGGCAGCATCACCACGCCGCCCCTCCCGTCGGAGGACAGGCCGATGCCCGCCGCGTTCGACGGGGTGGCGACCGTGCGCCAGGCGGAGCCGTTCCAGTGCAGCAGGGCGTTGGAGACCTGGGCGTTCTGGCGGTTGCGCAGGATGTAGACGTTCCTGGCGGAGAGCGCGACGATCCGGTGCGGGACGGCCTGGTAGGCGGTGGTGCCCATGGAGCCGGGCAGCGCCAGCCTCTTCCAGGCGGAGCCGTCGTAATGGAGGGCGAAGCCGGTGACGGCCGCGCCGGTGGAGGTCGTCCCGGCGAGCCAGACGTCCTTCCTCGACCGGACGTCCACGGCGGTGACGGCCGAGGACGGCGGCAGCGGGACCTTCGCGTCGGCCCAGGCCGAGCCGGTCCAGCGCATCACCCGGCCGATGCCGCCCGCGTTGGCGTTCACGCTCGCCAGCGAGTAGGCGGTGCCGTCGGGGGCGGCGGAGACCTGGGACGGGAGAGCGAAGCCGGGGTAGGTGACCTTGGCCCACCTGCTCCCGTTCCAGTGGAGGGAGACGGGCAGCGGGGCGAAGCCGACGATCCAGGCGCGCCTGGGGCCGGCGACGGCGACGTCGGTGGGGGTGAAGCCGACCGGGCTCGTCTGGCGCGCCCAGCCCTTGCCGGTCCAGCGGAGGATGCGGGCCTTGGCGCCGAGCAGGTTCCCCTCGGAGCCGACCGCCCAGCCGGTGTTCCTGTCGGCGAAGTCGACGCGGTCCAGGGCGCCGTCGTACGCCAGCGCGCCGCTGGCCACGTTCTTCCAGGACGCGGCGTGCGCGGGGGCCGCCAGGACGAGTCCGGCGCCGCAGGTCAGCGCCGTCAGCAGGGCCGCGTTCCGTCGCACGCTCATCCTCCCAAGATCGCCAAGCGGAGATCAGCGTACGGGAACGCTTACCGGCGGGTGGGGGAACGGCCGGATCAGGACGCGCGGACGCCCGGCGGCACGCGGGCCGCCGGGCGTCCGCCAGGGTCCTACTCGCCCTTCCAGACGGGCTTGCGCTTCTCGGCGAACGCCGCCGGGCCCTCCTGGGCGTCCTTGGAGGTGAAGACGGGCATGACGATCTCGCCCTGCTTCCTCCACGCCTCCTCGGCCGACCACTCGGCGGACTCGACGATGATCTTCTTGGTGGCCGCGAGCGCCAGCGGGGCGTTCTCGGCGACCTTCAGCGCCAGCTCCTTGGCCCCGGCGAGCGCGCCGCCGGACTCGGTCAGGCGGTTGACGAAGCCCAGCTCCGCCATCCGCTCGGCCGGGTACTTGTCACCGGTGAGCGCGATCTCCATGGCGATGTGGAACGGGATGCGCCGCGGCAGCCGCAGCAGGCCGCCGGCCGCCGCCACCAGGCCGCGCTTGGGTTCGGGCAGGCCGAACTGCGCCTCCCGCGACGCCACGACCATGTCGCAGGACAGGGCGATCTCGCAGCCGCCCGCCAGCGCGTAGCCCTCGACGGCCGCGATCAGCGGCTTGGCCGGGGGCCGCTCGACGATCCCGGCGAACCCGCGGCCCTCCACGGTCGGGTTGTCCCCGGTCAGGAAGCCCTTGAGGTCCATGCCCGCGCAGAACGTGCCGCCCGCGCCGGTCAGCACGCCGATCGACAGGTCCTTGCGGGAGTCCAGCTCCTCCAGAGCCGCCGCGATGCCCTGCGCGACCGCGCCGTTGACCGCGTTGCGCGCCTCGGGCCGGTTGATCGTGATGACGAGGACCGCGCCGTCTTCCTCGGTGAGAACAGCTTCGGACATCAGTGACCCGTCCTTACTTCGGCTGGAAGCGGATGCCGCCGTCGAACCGGATGACCTCGCCGTTCATGTAGTCGTTCTCGACGAGCGACCGCACCAGGTGCGCGAACTCCGAGGGGCGGCCCATGCGCTTGGGGAAGGGCACCGGCGCGGCCAGCTTGGCCTTGAACGCCTCGGCGGCCTCGCCCTCGCCGTAGATGGGGGTGTCGATGATCCCCGGGCAGATGGTGTTGACGCGCACGCCGACCGCGGCCAGGTCGCGGGCGGCGGGCAGGGTCATGCCGACGATGCCGCCCTTGGAGGCGGAGTAGGCGACCTGGCCGGTCTGGCCCTCCAGCGCCGCGATGGAGGCGGTGTTGATCACGACGCCGCGCAGGCCGTCGGCGTCGGCGGGCTCGGTCTTGGCGATGGCCGCCGCGCCGATGCGCATCAGGTTGAAGGTGCCGATCAGGTTGACCTGGATGACCTTCTGGAAGGAGGCCAGGTCGTGCGGGGAGCCGTCGCGGTTGACGGTGCGGGTGGCCCAGCCGATGCCCGCGCTGTTGACGATGACGCGCAGCGGGGCGCCGGTGGCCACGGCCGCGTCGACGGCCGCCTGCACCTGCCCCTCGTCGGAGACGTCGGTCTTGACGAACACGCCGCCGACCTCGTCGGCGAGGGCCTTGCCCTTCTCCTCGTTGAGGTCGGCCACCACTACCTTGACGCCCGCCTCGGCCAGGGCGCGCACGGTGGCCTCGCCGAGGCCGCTCGCGCCACCGGAGACGACGGCGGAAACTCCGTTCAGGTCCATAAGCAGCACCTTACGTCAGAAACCGAATGCCATTCGGGGTGATGTTACCCACAGGTCAGAACACACTCTGCCAGCACCCCCTCGGCAGCGAAAGCGCGGGGTTACCCGGGGTCGCCCGGGGGCCGGGTTTGCCCGGCCGCTGGCCGGGCATCGCCCCCGCCGACACCGTGAAGAGGGGGACTCATGAGTGAACGCCCAGCGCAGAGCCAGCCGTACCCGGGTCACACCGGCGACATGGAACCCGAGCCGCACGACGAGATGCGCGACTACACCGGCAGCGGCCTGCTGGCGGGGAAACGGGCACTGGTCACGGGCGGCGACTCCGGCATCGGCCGCGCGGTGGCGGTGGCGTTCGCCAAGGAGGGCGCGGACGTCGCGATCACCTATCTGGAGGAGGACGCCGACGCCCGGCACACCGCCAAGCTCGTCGAGGCGGAGGGCCGCCGGTGCGTCACCTACGGCGGCGACCTGGCCGAGGAGCGGCACGCCCGCGAGGTCGTCGCGAACGCGGCGCGCGACCTGGGCGGCCTGGACGTGCTGGTGCTGCACCACGGCACGCAGGAGCCGGTCGACGACGTCCGGCAGATCGACACCGAGCAGCTGACGCGCACCTTCCAGGTGAACGTCTTCTCGCTGTTCTGGACCGTCCAGGAGGCGCTGGACCACCTGTCCGAGGGCTCCTCCATCGTCATCACCGGCTCCATCAACGCCCTGCGCGGCAACAAGACGCTGATCGACTACTCGGCCAGCAAGGCCGCCGCCGTGGTCCTCGGCCAGTCTCTCGCGCAGAACCTCATGGAGAAGGGCATCCGGGTGAACTGCGTCTCGCCGGGTCCGGTGTGGACGCCGCTGATCCCGGCGACCTTCGACGAGGAGAAGGTGGAGGACTTCGGCAAGCAGGCCCCGATGGGCCGCGCCGCGCAGCCCGACGAGATCGCGCCGTCGTACGTGTTCTTCGCCGCGGACCGGCTGTCGTCCTACTACACCGGCCAGAACCTGGTCCCGGCCGGAGGGGAGATCCATCCCGGATGAGCGTGGACGTGGAACTCACCCGCAGCGACCCGGCCGAGCCCGGCTACGGCCGGCGCCGCTGCGGGCGGGGTTTCCGCTACCTCGGGCCCGACGGGCGGCCACTGCGCGACCCCGACGAGATCGAACGCGTCAAAGCGCTGGTCATCCCGCCCGCCTGGACCGACGTGTGGATCTGCCCCTCCCCCGACGGCCACATCCAGGCCATGGGCACTGACACGGCGGGCCGCCGCCAGTACCTCTACCACCCGGTCTGGCGCGAGCAGCGCGACCGGGAGAAGCACGACCGCGTGCTGGACCTGGCCGAACGGCTCCCCCGGGTGCGCGAGCGGGTCACCGAGCACCTGACCGGGCGCGGCTACACCCGCGAACGCGTCCTCGCCGCCGCCGTCCGCCTCATCGACCTGGGCTTCTTCCGGATCGGCGGCGAGGAGTACGCCGAGGCGAACGGCACCTACGGCCTGGCGACGGTGCTGCGCGAGCACGTGACGTGCAGCAGGGGCCGGATCACGTTCGAGTACCTGGCCAAGGGCAACAAGGAGCGCCACCAGTCGATCGCCGAGGAGGACGTCTGCAAGGTCGTCACCGGCCTCAAGCGCCGCCGGGACGACGGCCCCGAGCTGCTGGCGTACCGCACCCCGGACGGCTGGCACGACGTCACCACCACCGACATCAACGACTACATCCGCGAGATCACCGAGGGCGACTTCACCGCCAAGGACTTCCGCACCTGGCACGCCACGGTGCTGGCGGCCGTCGGCCTCGCGGTCTCGGTCCGGGCCGCCGACACCGAGGCCAAGCGGAAGCGCGCGGTGGCCCGCGTCGTCCAGGAGGTCGCCGACTACCTCGGCAACACCCCGGCGGTGGCCCGCGCCTCCTACATCGACCCGCGCGTCATCGAGCTGTACGAGCAGGGCCGCACGATCGCCCCCGCCCTGACCGAGCTCGGCGTGGACGTGGCGGCCGGCGAGCTGGCCACCCAGGGCCCGGCGGAGGAGGCCGTGCTCGGCCTCCTCCGCTCCGGGTGAGGGGTCAGCAGTCCACCAGCTCCGGGGACTGGTTCAGCAGCTGCGCCCTCGGCGAGGTGAACGTGGCGTACCGCTCGGCGCTGCCCGCCGCGCCCGGCTCGAACGCCGCCAGGCGGTGACAGTTCTGGAACGCCAGCCGCACGCCGAAGTGGCGTTCCAGCGCGCCCCGCATGGCGTCGGAGGCCAGCGCGCGCAGCAGCTGGCCGCGCGCGGCCTCGTCCGGCGGCGGGGTCTGGTTGTCGGCGAATCCGGTGTCGGTGGCCCGCATCCGGGCGACCACCTCGCTGACGACCTGCCAGGCGTAGGGCAGCGACTCGCGGACGCACGCGACGAACGCCGCGTCGTCCACCTCGCCCCGGCGGGCCTGCTCCAGCAGGCGGTCGTCGACGGTCAGGGACATCCGATCTCCTCTCACGGGGAAGTGACGCCCCCAGCTTCACACGAAAACGATTATCGTTCCAGCATTGATCATCGGAGAGTCCCGCCCAAACCGGCCCACATGCCTCCGGTCCGCATGACTGGCGCGTTCCCGGGTACCTCAGCCCGCATCCCGGACGGGAGAAGAAGACGACCGGCATGCGACCGTGAAACGTGAGGGGGACCGGGTGGGTGAATCGGGCACCGCGGCGGCGACGCCCTCGCAGACCGCCGCCGAGGGACTGCTGCTGAGCCTGAAAAGGGCCGCGTCGGTGCTGCAGGAGGCGGACGTGGACTTCGCCCTGGCGGGTGGATGCGCCGCCTACGCGCGCGGCGCGGCGCAGTCCACCCATGACGTGGACTTCGTGCTGCGCGAGAGTGACGTTCCCGAGGCCGTGCGGGTGCTCACGGCCGCCGGGATGGAGCACCGGGAGTGCCCGGAGAACTGGCTGACCAAGATCTACGACGGCGAGCAGCTCATCGACCTGATCTTCTCTCCGGCGGGCCGGACGGTCGACGACGAGCTGCTGAAGCGCGCCGAGACCCTGACGGTCGCGGCCGTGCGGATGCCGGTGCTGCGCGCCGACGATCTGGTGATCATGCGGCTGCTGGCGTTCACCGAGACGACCTGCGACTTCTCCGGATTCCTGCACGTGTGCCGATCGCTGCGGGAGCAGGTGGACTGGCCGCGCGTGGCGGCGCAGACCGCCGGCTCGCCGTACGCCTACGCGTTCCTGACCCTGCTGCACCGGCTCGGCGTCATCGAGGGGGACTTCCTGTGAGCGAGTATCTGGCCGCCCACATCCAGGAGCGGCTCGCCGCCCGGGCCCACGAGCTGGGGATCAAGGTGGAGGTGCGCGACGACGTCGTCTACCTGCACGGGCAGGTCGCCAGCGTCGAGCAGTGCCACCAGATCGAGGAGGCCGCGCGGATGGCCGCCGAGGGGCGGCGCGTGTGCAACGAGGTGTCGGTCGTCCCGGTGCGCGAGCCGGGCGGGGAGGAGAGGCTTTCATGATCCGCGTCGCCGCCGTGGGGGACCTGCACGTGGGGCCGGAGGTCGCCGGCGCCTACCGGGAGCGGCTGACCGGCCTGCCCGACCACGCCGACCTGCTGCTGGTCGCCGGGGACCTGACCCGGCACGGCACCGTGGAGGAGGGCAAGGTCGCCGCCGAGGAGCTGCACGATCTCGGCGTTCCGGTGATCACCGTGCTGGGCAACCACGACTACCACTCCGACCAGCAGGACGACATCACGCGCGTGCTGGAGGACGCCGGGATCACCGTGCTGGAGGGCGAGGGCACGACCGTCGAGTGCGGCGGCACGTGCGTCGGGATCGCCGGGGGCAAGGGCTTCGGCGGCGGGTTCGCCGGCAGGTGCGCCAGCGACTTCGGCGAGCCGGAGATGAAGGCGTTCGTCGGGCACACCAAGGCGTTCGCCGAACGGCTCGGCACGGCGCTGCTGGGGCTGGACTGCGACACGCGGATCTGCCTGACGCACTACTCCCCCGTCGAGGAGACGCTGAGCGGGGAGCCGCCGGAGATCTACCCGTTCCTCGGCAGCTACCTGATCGCCGAGGCGATCGACGCGTCCGGCTGCGACCTGGCGGTCCACGGCCACGCGCACAAGGGCAGCGAGAAGGGCGTGACCCCCGGCGGGGTCCGGGTCCGCAACGTCGCCCTGCCGGTGATCCAGCAGGCGTACGCGGTCTACTGCCTGGGAGCCGAGTAGCCGCCGCCCGGGAGCCGCCGGTCGGCGGGCGGGACCGGCGTCCGGCCGAGACAGGTCGCGACCGGGTCCGCCACCGAGCACCAGCCCGGCTTGCGCCTGGGCACGTACCCGCGCGGCACGCCCCGCCCGGCGATGACCGAGCGGTAGGCCGGGACCGCGTCGGTGGGGCGCCGGGTCAGCGTCGGATCGGTCCGCACGTCCACCGTGTAGAGCCCGAAACGGGGCCGGTAGCTGCCCCACTCGTAGTTGTCGGTGAGGCTCCAGTGGTTGTAGCCCATGACCTTCACGCCCTCGGCCATGGCGCGCTGCACCCAGTACAGGTGGTCGCGCAGGTGGTCGGCGCGGGTGTAGCCGTCGGGGCGCGGGCGGCCGTCGTCGGTGGGCATGCCGTTCTCGACGATGTAGACCGGCAGGTGCGGCAGGCGGCGCCGGTAGTTCCGCAGGGCGTGGTAGAGGCCCTCGGGCTCGGGGGCGGCCCGCCAGACCTCACCGGTGAGGGCGTTCCCGGCAAGGGCGTTCTGGAGGCCGGCGCCGTAGTAGTAGTCGAGGCCGATGAAATCGATCTTGTCGGTGACGTCGTTGAACAGCGCGGCGTCGAGGACCGGGTTGAGGGCCGCGCCGTAGGCGACGTTGCTGGAGACGGGCGCGCCGGGGTCCAGCTCGTGGATCATGTCGTAGGCGGCGCGGTGCGTCCGCACCAGGGCCGCGCGCATGGTGGACAGCTGGACGGGGTTCATCGGGCGGGCCGTCAGCTCCTGGTAGAGGTACTGGCTGGCCTCGTTGAAGGTGATCCAGATGACGCCCTGGCCCCGGTAGCGCCGGACGACGAAGCGGGCGTTCTCCAGCCACGCGCGGGCGGTGGCGGGGTTGTCCCAGGCCCCCTGGTCGGCGACCCAGCCGGGGTAGACCCAGTGGTCGAGGGTGAGCATCGGGCGCATTCCGGCGGCCCGGACGCGGCGGACCAGGTCGTCGTAGTAGGCGAGGGCCTCCGGATCGCGGACGCCGCGCCGCGGCTCGACGCGCGCCCACTCGATCGAGGTCCGGAACGTGTTGACGCCCAGCTCCTTCGCCAGGCGCAGGTCGGAGGGGTAGCGGTGCCGGAAGTCGACCGAGTCGCCGTAGGGGTCCCTGACCCCGAACGCCCGGCGCTTGGCGTAGCGCGTCCAGTTGCTGTCGGGGAACGACCCGCCGGACTGGAAGTCGGACATGGACACGCCCCAGTGGAACCCTGCGGGGAACCGGACCGTCGCCGGGGGCCCGGGATCCGCCGTCGCGGGTGGCGCGGCCACGGTCGACAGGGTGGCGGACAGCAGGGCCGACAGGGCGGCGGACGTTCGCGGGACACGGAACCGGCCGAACACGGAAGCTCCCTCCGAGCATGGACACGTATGGGGTGACGGGTGCGGGAGGGATGGCCGTCGACGCGCGGCATGGCCGCTTCCGGGCACGCGGCCGGGCGTCCGGGTACTCAGCGCGCGATCCGAGTAGCTCCCCCGCTCTCCTACTCAGGCACGCGCGCGTGACGCGCCTCACAGTGGGCGCATGAACACACTGCTTCAGCTCAAGGGGACGACCGCCTTCTACCTCCAGTCGATCCTGTCGTTCGCGATCTCGCTGTCGGCGGTGGCGGCGGGCATCGTCCTCCTGCCCGCGCCCGAGTGGGTCCGCGCCTTCCTGGGGCTCGGCGTGCTGTACGTCACCACCTCGACCTTCACCCTCGCCAAGTGCGTGCGCGACCGCCAGGAGGCGAGCGCCGTCGCCACGCCCGCGCTGCCGCCCAGCGCCCCCTACTCGGACTCGGCCCAGCAGTGGGGCTGACGGGAACCACGAAGAGCGACGTTCGAATAACACAATCGTGATCTGACCGGCCCCGGCCATCGGACGCGCCGACAGGGGCCGACGACCGGACCGGAAAACCGCCCGCGCCCGCTCCCCGGCGGGCGCTTTTCCGTTGCCCCGGGGACACCGGATTCTCGCCGGAGCCCCGGCCCCGAAGGCGATTCGGCGATTCGGACATCCGGCGCACGGAGGTCGAGAAGTCCACTCGGAAGGACGATTGTGGCTGGCATCACAAACGGATAAATCACCATTGGCTTTCGCCAGCGAATATCACACAGGGTAATCACTGATTGATCTTCGAAATGCCGGAAGAATGCCGTTCGTCCGTTGCCGTTCCGAGTTGACCGGGTTACGTTCGTCGCCGTCCAGCGGCAACAGAGCCGCGGCCACGACCGAACAGGGACGGCCACCCCCGGGACCTTGGTTTCCCGGGTGGGCGCCGCGCGCCGGCAAGGCGGCGCGCACGCGGCCGTCCCGCCGAGTCCACGCAGACCAGAGGCGTGGAGCCGGGCCGGGACGCTACCGGGACCCCCGTCCCGCGAGGCGTCCGGATTCCCCAGCCGGAGCCTTTCCACTCCCCCGCTCCCCGGCTGCCCCGGTAGGCATGAACGGCGATGTGAGGAGCAATCCTGAACGGCCTCCGTATCTCCCCGTCCCCCCGTAGCCCCCGCCTTCTGGCGATCGGCCTGGCGACCGGCACCACGGTGCTGGCCCTGCCCGCCGTTCCCGCCATGGCGGCCCCCGCGGCGTCCGGTGCGGCACCGGCCTCGGCGACCGTCGCCGCGGCCCCCGCCAAGGCCGCCGCCGAGTCGCGAAGCAGCAGGCAGAAGCGTCGCGCGGCGGTCGCGGTGCGGTTCGCGCACCAGCAGATCGGCGACCGCTACCGGTGGGGCGGCAACGGCCCCAACGCCTGGGACTGCTCGGGCCTGGCCACCGGCGCCTGGCGCAAGGCGGGTGTGAAGCTGCCGCGCACCACCACCCAGATCTACCGCAAGGTGCGGACCAAGGTCTCCCGCAAGAACCTCCGCCCCGGTGACCTGGTGTTCTTCTACTCGGGGCGCAGCCACATGGGCATCTACGTCGGCAAGGGCCGGTTCATCCACGCGCCCTCCTCGGGCAAGCGGGTGAAGAAGGTCAAGCTCTCCGGCTACTACAAGCGCAACTTCAACGGTGCGGTGCGCCCCGGCCGCTGATCCGGCGGCTACTGACGGTGATGGCGGGCGGACCGTTAAAGAGGTTTCCGCCCGCCCTCGCCGCCCCACCAGATCCCGCGTTTTTCGTCAATCCGGCAAACTGTGAGCCAGATCACAACTATCCGAAACCTCGGGGATCGGCGCAGGCAGAACGGGGAATGAACGGTCCCGGCCCGCCGCCGGGAGCCCCGATAACGCCCCCGAGATTTGCCAGATATCCCGGAGTCTGGCTACGTTCCTGCCGATCCGCGCGACGCATCCCAGCGTTCGCCCGAGATAACAGAACAGTTCGAACGACGAGCGGCGCGTGGCCCCCTTGCCCCCCGCTGCCCACAGCCCGCCGTCGAACGCCGCGTCCGTGCGGTCAGGAAGCACGGAGCCGGAAGCGGCCGCCCCCGGTGCGCCTCCCATGCACCGGAACCCCGGCCGCGCGCATCCCCCCGTCCACGGTGCAACCCCCGTGCGGGCCTGCCCGGTAGGCATCGCCAGCGAGTCCAGGAGTCGTCCTGTATACCCCCGTCATCCCCCCGAAGTCCGTCCTGTCCCGTAAGACGATCGCCGGAGGCGTCGCGTTCGCCTCGGCGGCCGTGTTCGGAGCCTCCCTGCTCGTCGCGGCGCCGGCCCAGGCCGCCGCCCCGGCCCAGGCGACCGTGGCGAGCGCCCCCGTGGTGGCCGCGCAGGCGCGCATCTCCAAGGAGCGGGCGGCCAAGCAGAAGAAGCGCGCGGACTACGCCGTCCGCTACGCCTACAAGCAGATCGGCGACCCGTACCGTTACGGCGGCACCGGCCCGCGCTCGTGGGACTGCTCCGGACTGGCGGGCGGTTCCTGGCGCAAGGCGGGCGTGAAGCTGCCGCGCACCACCACCCAGATCTACCGCGCCGTGAAGCACAAGGTCTCGCGCAAGCGCCTCAAGCCCGGCGACCTGGTCTTCTTCTACTCCGGCCGCAGCCACATGGGCATCTACGTCGGCAAGGGCTACATGATCCACGCCCCGTCCTCGGGCAAGCGGATCAAGAAGGTCAAGCTGAACAGCTACTACAAGCGCGTCTACAACGGCGCCGTCCGCCCCGGTCTCTGATCCACGGACTCACGGAAGGCCCGGCCCCCGCACCGCGGGGGGCCGGGCCTTCGTCCTTCTCAGCCCAGGGTCGGGTAGTCGGTGTACCCCTTGGCGCCGCCGCCGTAGAACGCCGCCCGGTCGGCCTCGTTGTACGGGCCGCCCGCCCTGATCCGCTCCGGCAGGTCCGGGTTGGCCAGCCACAGCTCGCCGAACGCGATCGCGTCCGCGACGCCCTCGCGCAGCGCCTCCTCGCCGTGCTCGGGGTGGGCCGGGTAGGACTCGGGGGTCGGGTGCGGGTTGAGGATCAGCGTGCCGGGCCACTCGGCGCGGATCTTGCGGGTGGTGTCGCGGTTGACGTTCTCCATGATGTGCACGTAGGCCAGGTCCAGCGGGGCGAGCTCGCGCGCCAGCGCCACGTAGAGGTCGTCGGTGTCGCTCTCGCTGATGCCGTTGAACGGGTTCCCGGGCGAGATCCGCAGGCCGACGCGCTCGGGGCCGATGGCGTCGGCGACCGAACGGGTCACCTCCACGGCGAAGCGGATGCGGTTCTCGACGGGACCGCCGTAGGCGTCGGTGCGCCGGTTGCTGCCGTCGGCGAGGAACTGGTGGATCAGGTAGCCGTTCGCGCCGTGCAGCTCGACACCGTCGAAACCGGCCTCGATCGCGTTGCGCGCGGCGGTGGTGAAGTCCTCGATGGTCCGCGTGATGTCGTCGAGGGTCATCTCCCGCGGCTCGGGGTGGTCCAGCATCCCCTCGGGGGTGAAAAGCTGCTCCCCCGACGGCAGCGGCGACGGGGCCAGCGGCGTCTCGCCGTGCAGCGACGGGTGCCCGACCCGGCCGGTGTGCAGCAACTGGACGAAGACACGGCCCCCGGCGGCGTGCACCGCGTCGGTCACCTTGCGCCACGCGGCCACCTGGCCCTCGGTGTGCAGGCCCGGCGTCCAGATGTACCCCTGGCCCACCTGGTTCGGCTGGGTGCCCTCGGTGACGATCAACCCGGCGGAGGCGCGCTGCGCGTAGTACTCGGCGGTCAACTCGGTGACCTCGCCCGCGTGCATCGCGCGGCTGCGGGTCATCGGGGCCATCACCAGGCGGTTCGGCAGCTCCAGGGCGCCCACGGTCACCGGCTCGAAAAGCTCGCTCATCGTTCTCGTTTCCCTTCGTTCGCAACTGGTGACGAAGCTACGAAGGGTCAGCTACGGGCCGAATCCGTAAGTATTCGGGATCTGGCACCGTAGGTTTGTAGCGTGCTCTACGGGCGGGATACGCAACGCACCCGGATCGCGGCGTTGATCGACGACGCGCGGGACCGGCGTCGCAGTGGTGCGCTGGTGCTGCGCGGCGAGGCGGGGATCGGCAAGTCCGCGCTGCTGGACTGGGCCGCCGGGTACTTCGACGGGGCGGGCGAGCTGCTGCGGGCCACCGGGTTCGAGGCCGAGACCGCGATCGCGTTCGCCGGACTCACCCAGTTGCTGTGGCCGATCCGGGACCGGCTGCCCGAGCTGCCCGGCCCGCAGGCGGACGCGCTGTGCGGCGCGCTCGGCGTGCCCGGCACCCGCGCCGAGCCCGGCGACCCGTTCACCAGCGGGCTGGCGGTGCTGACGCTGCTGGCGGACCTGGCCGAGAACGGGCCGGTGCTGTGCCTGGTCGACGACGCGCAGTGGCTCGACCGGCCCTCGGCCGAGGCGCTGCTGTTCGCGGCGCGGCGGCTGTCGGCCGAGGGCGTGGTGGTGCTGTTCGCCACCCGCGAGGAGGGGTTCACCGACGCCGGGTTGCCCGAGGAGCACCTGGACCGGCTCGGCCGCGCCGACGCCGAACGGCTGCTGGCCGCCCTGGACCTGTCCCCCTCGTCCCGCCGCCGCGTGATCCTGGAGTCCCGGGGCAACCCGCTCGCCCTCCAGGAGTTCGGCGCGGCCGGGGCGCGGACGGCGAACGGCCACGCGCCGCTGCCGGTCGCCGAACGGGTGCTGGCGGCGTTCCGGCGGCAGATCGCCGCGCTGCCCGAGCGGACCCGGCTGATGCTGCTGCTCCTGGCGGCCGAGGGACGCGGGTACATGCCCGCGGTGCTGGGCGCGGCCGAGCGGTTCGGGGTGGGGCTGGCCGACCTGGAGGCGGCCGAGCAGGCGCGGCTCGTCGAGGTGACCGGCACCGAGGTCGCGTTCCGGCACCCGCTGATCCGGTCCGCGGCCTACCAGGCGGCTCCGGTGGCCCGCCGGATCGCCGCGCACGAGGCCCTCTACCACAGCGCCGACGACCCCACCTGCCGGGCGCGGCACCGCGCGGCGTCCACGACGTCCCCGGACGAGGACGTCGCCGCCGAGCTGGCGGGTGCCGGCGACCTGGCGCGCCGCCAGTCCGGGTACGCCACCGCCGCGCACCTGTACCGGCAGGCCGCCGCGCTCACGCCCGGGAGGGAGCCGCGCGGGCACCGGCTGCTGCTGGCCGCCGAGGCGATGCTGACGGCCGGCGACGCCGCCGCCGCCGAGGAGATGGCCGCCACCGCCGAACGCCTCATCGACGCCCCCGCCGCGCGGGCCCGGCTCGCCGAGGTCCGCGCCGCCGTCGAGCACGAGCGCGGCGAGCCGCGCGCCGCCGCCCGCATGCTCATCGACCACGCCGCCGACGGCGACACCCAGGCGATGCTGCGGACCGCCGCGGTGTACGCCTGGACCGGCGGCGAGGCCGACGCGGTCCGGCAGGCCGCCACGCTGCTGGACGACGGGTTCCTGCGCGGCCTGGCGCTGCTGGTCGACGACGACCCCGGCGGCGGGATGCCGCTGCTGTCCAAGGCCGTGGCGGACGCGGACCGCACGCACGCGCTGCACGCCGCGGTGATCCTCGGCGCGGACGAGACGGCCCGGGACCTGGCCTCCGCGCAGGTCGCGCGGCTGCGCCGCGAAGGGCAGGTGGGAGCGCTGCCGATGGCGCTCCAGGCGCAGGCGCAGGTGCTGATCGCGTTCGGGCGGCACGCCGACGCCCGGGCCGCCGCCGCCGAGGCCGCCGCGCTGGCCCGCGACACCGGGTTCGGGCGGCGGGCGCGGCGGCTGGACGCGGTGCTGGCCCGGCTCGCCGCGATCGAGGGCGACGAGGACCGGCTGACGGAGCTGACGGCGCACGCGCCCGC
>NZ_BCQR01000197.1 GCF_001552175.1 Actinomadura kijaniata NBRC 14229 | reverse complement strand
GTGGCCGCGGGCGCGGTGTCGGTCGCGCTGGCGGCGGCGGTGCTGCCGCGCGCGGTCGCCGACGACTCCCCGGGGGCGCGCGGCCCCGCCCTGCGCGTGCTGGCCGCCAACCTGCTGTACGGCCAGGTCCCCACCAAGAGCGTCATGGACCTGCTGCGCCGCACCAGGCCCGACGTGCTCACCCTCCAGGAGCTCACCCCGCAGGCCCTCGCCGACCTGCGGAACGCGGGCGTCGACGGCCTGTTCCCCCACAAGGTCCTGCACGCCCGCCACGGCGCGGGCGGCTCGGGGATCTACTCCCGGTACCCGCTGCGGGAGCGCGGGCCGATCGACATCGGGTTCCTCCAGGCCCGCGCCGAGGTCCTGGTGCCCAAGGCCCCGCCGGTGGAGGTCGTCTCGGTCCACCCGTGCGCCCCGACCGTCCCCGCCTCGGCGGACTGCTGGCGCAAGGGGCTGGCGGCCCTGCCCGGAGCCGAGCCCAGGGGGAGGCCGCGGATCCTGGCGGGCGACTTCAACGCCACCCTCGACCACGCCTACCTGCGGCGCCTGCTGGACACCGGCTACCGCGACGCCGCCGACGCGGCGGGGGAGGGCCTGCGCGGGACCTGGCCCAACATCGGGAAGTACAGCCGGACGACCCCGCGCGTGACCCTGGACCACGTCCTGGTGGACCCGCGCGTGGCCGTGCACGACTTCACCACCCACACCCTGCCGAAGACCGACCACTCGCCGGTCCAGGCCGACCTGGTCCTGCCCGCCCGCTGACCGGTGGCGAACCCTCCGGAGGAGACCTGACCGATGGCGACCGTCGTGGCGTTCCACGCCCACCCCGACGACGAGGCCCTGCTGACCGGCGGCACCCTCGCCCGCGCCGCCGCCGAGGGGCACCGCGTGGTCATCGTCACGGCCACCGACGGGCTGATGGGCCCGGTCCCGCCCGGGGGCGCGCCGCGCCTGGCCGAACTGCGGGCCAGCGCCGCCGCGCTGGGCGCGCACCGGGTCGAGCACCTCGGCTACGCCGACAGCGGGCACGGCCCCCTGCTCTACCCGGACCCGCCGGACCGGACGCGGTTCGCCCGCGCCGACACCGAGGAGGCCGCGCGGCGGCTCGCCGCGCTGCTGCGCGAGGAGAACGCCGACGTGCTGCTCGGCTACGACGCCAACGGCGGCTACGGCCACCGCGACCACGTCAAGGTGCACCACGTCGGCAGGCGCGCCGCCGAGCTGGCCGGGGTGGGGCGCGTGCTGGAGGCGACGGCGCCCGGGGAGGCCGTCGCCCGCGCCGTACGGGCCGCCCGCGCGCTCCGCCTCCTCCGCCACCACGAGGAACCGGACGGCCTCTACACCCCCGGCGCGGCCATCACCCACCGGGTGGACACGCGGCGGTTCGCCCGGCGGAAGCAGGCCGCGTTGGCCGCGCACCGTTCCGTGGTGGACGGGAACGGCCGGGCCTCGGCCGTCGTGCGGGTCCTGGTCCGCCTTCCGGCACCGGTGTTCGGGCTGCTCCTCGGCCGCGAGTGGTTCGTCGCCTCACCCGGGGAAGGGCGGTGAGGGCAGGCCCGCGCCGATGCCGGGGAAGACGAACAGCGCGCCCGCGTGCGGCTCGTCGGCGGGGGCGTCCAGGGCGGCGGTCGTGACGTACAGGTCGCGCAGGTCCGGGCCGCCGAACGCGCACGCCGTCGTGCGGGCGACGGGCAGGTCCAGGACCCGGTCCAGCGCGCCGGTGGGCGTGTAGCGCAGCACCCGGCCGCCCTCCCACACCGCGACCCACACGCAGCCGTCGGCGTCCACGGTCAGGCCGTCGGGGATGCCGGGGCCCGGCAGGTGGGCGAACGGGCGGCGCCCGCCCTCGTCGAACACGTCGACGCGGCGGGTCGGGCTGTCCACGTAGTACATGAGCCGCCCGTCGGGGCTCCAGCCGAGGCCGTTGCTGACCGTCACGTCCGGGAGGACCGTCTCGACCGTCCCGTCCGGATGGATCCGGCGCAGCCTCCCGCCGCCGGGGGCCTCGTCGTAGCGCATCGTCCCGGCCCACAGCGCCCCGTCGGGCGCGACGGCCGCGTCGTTGCCCCGGCAGCCCTCCTCCGGGAACTCCGCCAGCCAGCCGAACGCGCCGTCGGCGTCGTACAGGCCGACGCCGTCGCGCAGGTTCACCACCAGCCCGCCGCCCGCGCGGGGCCTGGCCGCGCCCACGTGCTGCCCGGTCCGGCGCAGCAGGGTGTCGCCGGTGGCGGGGCCGTAGGCGTGGATCTCGCTGGACAGGATGTCCACCCACAGCAGCGTCCCGGTGGTCGGATCCCAGGCGGGCCCCTCGCCGAGAAGGGCCCGCCCGGGAACCGCGATGTCCCATTCGGTCATCGAGCGGAGAAGGTGTAGGTCGTGGTGGTGTCGTAGGTCTGGCCCGGCCGCAGCGTCGTCGAGGGGAACGACGGCTTGTTCGGCGAGTCCGGGAAGTGCTGGGTCTCCAGGCAGAACCCGTCGCCCTGCCGGTACATCCGGCCGCCGGTGCCGACCAGGCGGCCGGTCAGGAAGTTGCCCGAGTAGAACTGGATGCCCGGCTCGGTGGTGTGCACGTCCATCACCCGGCCGCTGCGGGGCTCGGTGACGCGGGCGGCGTGGCGGCCGTCCAGGACGAAGTTGTGGTCGTAGCCGCGGCCGAGCACCATCTGCGGGTGGCCGTCGCGGATGCGCTCGCCGATGGCGCGCGGCCTGGTGAAGTCCAGCGGCGTCCCCGCCACCGGGTCGATCTTGCCGGTCGGGATGAGGGCCGCGTCCACGGGCGTGTACCGCTTGGCGTTGATCTGGAGGCGGTGGCCGTAGACGTCGCCGGAGCCCTCACCGGCCAGGTTGAAGTAGGTGTGGTTGGTGAGGTTGACGACGGTCGGCTTGTCGGTGGTGGCGCGGTAGCCGATGCGCAGCTCGCCGCGCTGGGTGAGGGTGTAGGTGACCGCCACCGACAGCTTGCCGGGGAAGCCCTCCTCGCCGTCGGGGCTGACGCGGGTGAGCCGCAGCGCGACCTCGTTCCCCTTCCTGACCGGCTCGGCCTTCCAGACGCGCTCGTCGAAGCCCGCGTCGCCGCCGTGCAGGGTGTTGCCGTTGTCGTTGGCCGGGAGCGTGTAGGTCTTGCCGTCGAGCGTGAAGCGGGCCTTGCCGATGCGGTTGCCGAACCGGCCGATGATCGCCCCGAAGTAGGGGTTCTCGGTCTTGTAGGCCTCGCTGAGGTAGCCGTCCAGGGTCTTGAAGCCGAGCGCGACGTTGCCGGAGCGGCCGCGCCGGTCGGGGGTCTCCAGCGACTGCACGATGCCGCCGTAGGTGAGGACGCGCACCCGCATCCCCTTGCCGTTGGACAGGGTGTAGCGCTCGATCGCGGTGCCGGAGGGGAGTTTCCCGAAGGCCTCCTTGCTGATCTGCGGGGCGCGGGTGGCGGCCGAGGCGGGCAGGGCGGCGACGGTTCCGGCGGCGACCAGCGCGGTCGCGGCCAGGGTCGGGATGAGCCTCATGAACGTCCTTCCAGGGGGGAGAGGGACTCGGGAACGTTCTGGTAGACGACGGGGACGAGGAAACGGCGGATCGCGGCGGTGCCCACCGAGGTGTGCAGCGGCGCGGTGGTGGCGGGCCAGGGCCCGCCGTGGTGGATGGCGGCGGTGACGGCCACGCCGGTCGGCCAGCCGTCGAACACGATCCGTCCCGCGCGCCGCCGGACGCGGGCCACCAGGTCGCGGGCCAGCGGCTCGCCGTCCTCGGTGTGGATCGTGGCGGTGAGGGAGCCGGGCATGGCGGCGGCGGCCGCCAGCAGCTCGTCGTCGGTGTCGTACTCGACGACCAGCGACGCCGGGCCGAAGTGCTCCTCCCACAGTTCGGGGGTCAGGTCGCGGGCGGCCACCGCGAACAGCACCGGCGCCGGGTCGCCGGCGGGGCCGTCCGCCGTGCCGGGCACGTCTCCGGCGAGGACCCGCACCTCCGGCCGTTCGGCCAAACCGGACACGCCCGCAACGTACGCCTCGTGGATGCCGGGCGTCAGCAGCCGGTTCCGGACACCCTCCTCCACCGGCCGCCGCAGCGGCTCCTCCAGCCCGTGCCCGGACGGCAGGAACAGCAGGCCGGGCTTGGTGCACATCTGCCCGGCGTTGGCGGTGAACGAGGCGGTGAACCCGGCCGCGATCTCCTCGCCCCGCGCCTTCGCGGCGGCGGGGGTGACGAAGACGGGGTTGACGCTGCCGAGCTCGCCGTAGAACGGGATCGGGTCGGGCCGCGCGTTGGCCAGGTCGAACAGGGCGCGCCCGCCCCGCGTCGATCCGGTGAACGCCGCCGCCCGGATCACCGGGTGCCCGACCAGCTCCACCCCCGCCTCGAACCCCTCCACCAGCGTGAACGTCCCCTCCGGCGCCGCGGCGAGGGCGTCGTGGACGAGTTCGGCGGTGCGGCGGGAGGTGCGCGGGTGGCCCGGGTGCGCCTTCACCACGACGGGGCAGCCCGCCGCCAGGGCGGTGGCGGTGTCGCCCCCGGCGACCGAGAACGCGAACGGGAAGTTGCTCGCCGCGTACACCGCCACCGGGCCGATCGGCTCGTTGACCCGCAGCAGCGACGGCTCGCCGTCCTCGGCCACCACGTCCAGGAAGCCGCCGTCCCGGACGAGGTTCGCGAACAGCCGGAGCTGCCCGGTGGTGCGGGCCATCTCGCCGGTGAGGCGGCCGGCGGGGATGCCGGTCTCCTCGGCGGCCAGGTCGACCAGCTCGGCGGCGTGCGCGTCGAGCCGGTCGGCGATCCCGTCCAGGAACGCCGCCCGCTCCGGCAGCGGCAGCGCCGCGAACGGTTCGAACGCCCGTCCGGCCGCCGCGCACGCGGCGTCCACGGTGGTGATGGGGTCGGTCATGTCGTCCTTTCGGAGATCTTCGGGACGGGCTAGCGGAGGATGGGCGAGCCGGAGCGGCGCTTGGTCCAGATGTCGAAGGCGACGGCGGCCAGCAGGACCAGGCCCTTGACGAGCATCACGCGCTCGCTGGGCGCGCCGATCAGCGACATCCCGTTGTTGATCACGGCCATGATCAGGCCGCCGGTGATCGCGCCGACGACCTTGCCGACGCCGCCCTGCACGGCCGCGCCGCCGATGAACGCCGCCGCGATCGCGTCCAGCTCGAAGGAGTTCCCGGCGGTGGGACCGGCCTGGTTGAGCCGCCCGGCGAACACGATCCCGGCGATGGAGGCCAGCACGCCCATGTTGACGAACAGCCAGAACACCACCGACTTGGCCTTCACGCCGGACAGCACGGCGGCCTGGAGGTTGCCGCCGACGGCGTAGACGTGGCGGCCGAAGACCGTGCGGCCGGTCAGCAGCGAGTAGCCCAGCACCAGCGCCGCCAGCAGCACCAGCACCCACGGCAGGTTGTGGAACCGGGCGAGCTGCACCGTCACCACCATGATCAGCAGCGCGGCCGCGCCGATCCGCAGCAGGAACACCGGCATCGGGTCCACGGTCTGGGAGTAGCCGAGCCGCGCCTTGCGGGTGCGCCACTGGGTGACCGCCAGCGCCGCGCACAGCGCGACGCCGACCAGCAGGCTGAACAGGTCGGCCCCGCCCAGCGGCCCCAGCCCGACGTTGCCGAGGTAGCTGCCGGTGAACCCGTTGGACAGGGTCCGCACCTCGTCGGGGAACGGCCCGATGCCCTGGTTGCCGAGCACGGTCAGCGTCAGCGCCCGGAACAGCAGCATCCCGGCCAGCGTCACGATGAACGACGGGATCCCGAAGTAGGCGGTCCAGTACCCCTGCCACGCCCCGATCAGCGCCCCGGCGACCAGCGTCACCAGCAGCGCCAGCGGCCACGGCACGTTGTGGTTGACCATCAGCACCGCCGCGATCGCGCCGGTCACGCCGACGACCGACCCGACCGACAGGTCGATGTGCCCGGAGATGATGATCAGGATCATCCCGATCGCCAGGATCAGGATGTAGGAGTTCTGGACGATGATGTTGGAGATGTTCTGCGGTTGCAGCATCGCGCCCTCGGTGAGCACCGAGAACAGCGCGACGATCAGCGCGAGCGCGACGTAGATGCCGCTCTGCCGCAGGTTGATCGACAGGCGCGGCCGGGGTGTCCCGCCGCGCGGCCCCGCCGCGGCCGGGGCCGGGCCGCGGTCCCGGCCGCCGTCCCGGCCGGCCGCGGGGGCGATGGGGCTGCTCATCGGGCGGCCTCCTTCTCCAGTGTCATGTGGCGCATGAGCAGTTCCTGGGTGGCGTCGGCGCGGGCGACCTCACCGGTGATCCGCCCGGCGGCCATGGTGTAGATCCGGTCGCACATGCCCAGCAGCTCCGGCAGCTCCGAGGAGATCAGCAGGATCGCCTTCCCCTCCCGGGCCAGCCGCTGCACGATCGTGTAGATCTCGTACTTGGCGCCGACGTCGATGCCGCGCGTCGGCTCGTCGAGGATCAGCACGTCGGGATCGGTGTGGATCCACTTGGCCAGCACGACCTTCTGCTGGTTGCCGCCGCTGAGCTTGCCGGTGACGGCGAGCACGTCGGGGGCCTTGATGTTCATCTCGGCGCGGTACCGCTCGGCGACGGCGTGCTCCTCGTGGCCGTTGACCCAGCCGCGCCGCGCCAGCCTGCGCAGCGACGCGGCCGAGACGTTCTGCCGGATGTCCTGGATGAGGTTCAGGCCGTACCGCTTGCGGTCCTCGGTGGCGTAGGCGAGGCCGTGCCGGATCGCGTCGCGGACGTCGCGCACCTCGATGGGGCGGCCGTCCTTGAACAGGCGGCCGGAGACGTCGGTGCCGTAGGTCCGGCCGAACACGCTCATCGCCAGCTCGGTGCGGCCCGCGCCCATCAGCCCCGCCAGCCCGACGATCTCGCCGCGCCGCAGCGTCAGGGACGCCCCGTCCACGACCTTGCGGTCGTGCTGGACGGGGCTGTGCACGGTCCAGTCCTCGATCCGCAGCACCTCCTCGCCGATCTGCGGCTCGTGCGGCGGGTACCGGTGCTCCAGGTCGCGGCCCACCATCCCGGAGATGATCCGGTCCTCGGTCACCGCCCCGGCCGCCGGGTCCAGCGTCTCGATCATCTGGCCGTCGCGCAGGATGCTGACGGTGTCGGCGACGGCCAGCACCTCGTTGAGCTTGTGCGAGATGATCACGCTGGTGACGCCCTCGTCGCGCAGCCCGCGCATCAGGTCCAGCAGGTGCGCGGAGTCCTCGTCGTTGAGGGCGGCGGTCGGCTCGTCGAGGATCAGCAGCCGCACCCGCTTGGCGAGCGCCTTGGCGATCTCTACGAGCTGCTGCTTGCCGACACCGAGGTCGGCGACCACGGTGGTGGGGTTCTCCGGCAGCCCGACCCGCTCCAGCAGCCGGGCCGCCTCGTGGTTGGTGCGGTTCCAGTCGATCAGTCCGCGCCGCCGCCGCTCGTTGCCGAGGAAGAGGTTCTCGGCGATCGACAGCTGCGGGCACAGCGCGAGCTCCTGGTGGATGATCACGATGCCGAGCGCCTCGCTGTCGCGGACGCCGGAGAACCGGCACTCCTCGCCGTCGAAGCGGATCTCGCCGTCGTAGGAGCCGTGCGGGTACACCCCGGACAGCACCTTCATCAGCGTGGACTTGCCCGCGCCGTTCTCCCCGCAGATCGCGTGGATCTCGCCGCGCCGCACCTTCAGGTTCACGTCGCGCAGCGCGTGCACGCCGGGGAACGACTTGGTGATCCCCGTCATGGTGAGGATGTGATCGGTCATGGGATCAGCCGCCGAGCTGGGCCTGGGTGTAGTAGCCGCTGTCGACCAGCGTCTGGCGCGCGTTGCCCTTGTCGACGATCACCGGCTCCAGGAGCTGCGACGGGACGACCTTGACGCCGTTGTCGTAGTCCTTGGTGTTGTTGACGGTGGGCTTGCCGCCCTTGAGGACCGAGTCGGCCATCTTCACGGTCTCGTCGGCCAGCTTGCGGGTGTCCTTGAAGATCGTGGAGTACTGCTCGCCGGCCAGGATCGACTTCACCGACGCCAGCTCGGCGTCCTGCCCGGTCACCACCGGGTACGGCTGCCCGGCGCTGCCGTAGCCGTTGCTCTTCAG
This sequence comes from Actinomadura kijaniata NBRC 14229, assembly GCF_001552175.1. Classification (GTDB taxonomy): domain Bacteria; phylum Actinomycetota; class Actinomycetes; order Streptosporangiales; family Streptosporangiaceae; genus Spirillospora; species Spirillospora kijaniata. The sequence continues at coordinate 13,171 of NZ_BCQR01000197.1, read as the reverse complement.
CGCCGACAGGATGCCGATCGACAGGCCGTCGTAGGGCGACAGGACGCCCTGGATCTTGGTGCCGCCGCCGTAGGTCTTGGTGAGCAGGTCCTCCATGCGCTTCTGCGCGGTCGCCGGGTCCCAGCGCAGGATGGCGATCGTCTTGAAGTCCTTCTGGCCGCTCTTCACGACGAGGGTGCCCTTGTCGATGTAGGGCTTCAGCACCGACATCGCGCCGTTGTAGAAGAAGGTGGCGTTGTTGTCGTCGGGGGAGCCCGCGAACAGCTCGATGTTGAACGGCCCCTTGGCGTCGCCCTCGGACCCGTCGGGCTTCTTCAGCTTCAGCCCGACCAGCAGCGACGTCGCCTGCTGCACGCCGACCTTGTAGTTGTCGAAGGTGGCGTAGTAGTCGACGTTCTGGGTCTTGCGGATCAGCCGGTCGTAGGCGATCACCGGGATCTTCTGCTGCCCGGCCTGCTCCAGCTGGGTGGTCAGCGCGGTGCCGTCGATCGAGGCGACCACCAGCAGCTTGGCGCCCTTGGTGATCTGGTTCTCGATCTGGCTGACCTGGGTGGGGATGTCGTTCTCGGCGTACTGCAGGTCCACCTTGTAGCCGAGCTGCTCCAGCTTGGACTTGAGGTTGTTGCCATCGTGGACCCAGCGCTCGGACGACTTGGTCGGCATGGTCACGCCGATCAGCGCGCCCTGGGCGCCGCCGGCGCTCTTCTTGTCGATGTCCTTCTCGGCCGAGCCGCAGCCGGTCAGCGCGGCGCCCAGCAGCAGCGCGGAGGCCGCGACGGTGAGGTGGCGGAATCGCATGTCGTTCTCCTTCGGGTGTCAGGGGGTGGGAACGGCCTCGGTCGCCGGGAACCGCCGCAGCGGGCCCGGGTCGCGCGAGCCGAGAGGGGACATTCCGCCGCCTGCCCCGAGCCGGGCGAGGGTGTCCAGGACCAGGCGGCCGCGCCGCACCCGTTCCCGCCCGCCGTCGACGGCGAGGGAACGCAGGTGCTGCCCGACCGGGTAGATGGGGGCCGCGTTGCGCAGCCCGAACTTCAGGTAGATCGGCGCGCCGCAGCGCACCAGCTCCGCGGCGTCGTACATCCGCACGAAGCCGCCGAGGTCGTCGGGGGTCTCGACATAGAAGTCGATCGGCGCGGCGCTCACCGCGCGGATCTCCGCGAGCTGCGCGACGGTGAGGTCGCTGGGCACGTTGAGCGAGTCGCCGCCGAGCATCTCCCACACCGCGAACGAGGCGGGGTTCACCGGCCCGACCAGCGCCGACACCTTGAACGTCACGTCGGCGGGCAGCTTCCCGGCCACGCGCATCCGGTGCAGCGTCCACAGCACGCCCTCGTCGGCGACCAGCAGGCACCGCACGCCGAGCGCGACGGCGCGCTCGGCCTCCTCCACGCACTGGGCGAGCTGGTCGCGGCCCCGGGCGCGCGGCCCGGAGGCGGTGTAGGAACGGCCGCCCGCGCCCGGCTCCCAGGTGCCGCGCGGGCCGAGGAACAGGCACAGCTCGACGCCCCGCTGGTCGCAGGCCGCGACCATCTCGGAGATCTCGGCGTCGGTCAGCATCCACACGCCGCTGCCCTGGCTGATGCGGTGCAGCGGGACGTCCAGGCGCTCGCTCTCGGCGAGCACCGCCTCCAGCACCGCCGGGCCCTCGCAGGACGGCAGCTCGGTCCGCCAGGTCCCGCCGTCGGGGAACGCGGCGGGCGAGGACGGCACGGTCGTGTCGCGGGCGGGGAACCCGAGGTCGGTCAGGGCGTGTTCGCCGGGAAGTCGGTGGGTCATCTCTTCTTCCTCAGTCGTGTTCTCAGGTCCAGTCGGGGCGGAGCAGGACCTTGCCCGCCTCGGGGGCGGCGCTGAGCTTCAGCGCGTTCGCGAAGTCGGCCAGCGGCAGCTCGTGGGTGACCAGGGAGGCGGGCCGCAGCACGCCCGAGTCGAACGCGCGCACCGCGTACGCCCAGTCGGCCGGGCCCGCACCGAACACCGTATGTAGTCTCAACGCTCGCGTGACCAGCAATGATGTCGGAACGTGATCGGCCGGATCGGCGGGGATGCCGGTCACCACGACCCGGCCGCCGCGCCGCACCAGCCCGACCGCCGCGTGCGCGGTCCCGACCGCCCCGGCGGTCTCCACCACCACGTCGAACGAGCCCTCCTCGGCCTCGCCGGGGCTCAGGAACACCGTCGCGCCCGACGCCAGCGCGGCCTCGCCGCGCTCGCGGCGCGGGTCGATCGCGACCAGCCGCGCGGGGGAGGCGGCCGACAGCAGTTGCAGCGCCAGCATCCCCAGCGTCCCGGTGCCGATCACCGCGGCCGTCTCGCCGGGCCGCAGCGCCGCGTGCCGCACCGCCGCCGCCACCACGGCGGCGGGCTCCAGCAGCGCGGCGGCGCGCAGGTCGGCGTCCGGGCCGAGCACGTGCAGCATCCGCGCGGGCAGCAGCAGATGGTCGGCGAACGCGCCGGGCCGGGTGAAGCCGGTCTCGTCGTACCCGGCGGCGCACAGGTTCGGCGCGCCGTCGCGGCACGGGCCGCAGCCCTGGCAGCCGGGGAAGCCCTCGCCCACCACGCACGCCCCGACCAGCCCCGGATCGGTGTCGGGGCCGACCGCGGCGACCGTTCCCGACCACTCGTGCCCCGGAACGATCGGGTAGCTGGCGAAACCGGCCGGGCGCGCCCCGTCGTACAGCTCCCGGTCGCTGCCGCACAGCCCGGCGGCGGCGACCCGCACCAGGGCCTCACCCGGCCCCGGCTCGGGGGGATCGGCCGGGACGACGCGGAACCGTCCTGGCTCCTCCAGCAGCAGGGCGCGGCTCACCGGGCGCCCTTCCCGCGGCGGAAGTGCCAGTCCTCGTCGTACAGGTCGAAGTCGGCGTGCTGCTGCGGGAACTCCGCCACCGCGTCCAGGTCCAGCTCGACGCCCAGGCCGGGGCCCTCGGGCAGGCCGAAGTAGCCGTCCACGACCTCCGGCGCGCCCTTGGCGATCTTCTTGATGGCGGCGTCGGCGAAGTCGTTGAAGTGTTCCAGGATCTTGAAGTTGGGAACGCTGACGCCCAGGTGCAGCGAGGCCATCGTCAGGACCGGGCCGCCCACGTTGTGCGGGGCGATCTGCATGTAGTGGGTCTCGGCGGTGGCGGCGAGCTTGCGGGTCTCGTTGATGCCGCCGAAGTGGCCCACGTCCGGCTGCACGATGTCGGCGGCCTGGAGGTCGAACAGCTCGCGGAACTCGATCCGGTCGTGGATGCGCTCGCCGGTCGCGATCGGCAGGTTGGTGTGCGCGGCGACCTTCGACAGGGCCTTGAGGTTCTCCGGCGGGACCGGCTCCTCGATCCAGCCCGGGTTGTAGGGCGCCAGCAGGTCCGCCAGCCGGATCGCGGTGGCGGGGGAGAACCGGCCGTGCATCTCCACCAGCAGCTCGCGCTCGGGGCCGATGGCGTCGCGGACCGCCTCCACCAGCGCGACCGACCGCATCGTCTCGTCGTGGTCCAGCTCGAACTGGCCCGCGCCGAACGGGTCGAGCTTCAGCGCCTGGTAGCCGCGCTCGACCACCCGCTTGGCGGCGGCGTGGAACTCCTCGGGCGTGCGGTCCACGGTGTACCAGCCGTTGGCGTAGGCCTTGACCTTCTCGCGGACTTTGCCGCCCAGCAGCTTCCACACCGGCACGCCCAGCGCCTTGCCGACGATGTCCCAGCAGGCCATCTCCACGCAGGCGATCCCGGACATGACGATCTCGCCGGCGCGGCCGTAGTCGCCGTACTTCAGGCGCTTGACCAGGTCCTCGATGTCGAACGGGTCGCTGCCGACGATGTGGCGGCGCGACGCCTCCCCCAGGTAGCCCAGCAGCGCGTCGGTGTGGCCCAGCATGCGGGCCTCGCCGACGCCGCTCAGGCCCTCGTCGGTGTGGACGACGACATAGGTGAGGTTGCGCCAGGGCGTCCCCACGACGTGCGTGCTGATCTCGGTGATGCGCACGGAACCGCTTCCTCCGGTCTACCTATCGATCGCTAGCTTGTGTTAGCGTTAACATTGAGCCCGGCACGGGGTCGGGCGTTCGGTGTGTCGCTGTTGTGGTCGCTGTGGTCGCTGTGGTCGTTGTCGTCAGTCGGCGCGGGCGGCGGTGCTCTCCCGCACCACGAGTTCGGGCTCGACGGTGCGGCGGGGCACGCCCTCCGCGCCGTCGATGCGTTCCAGCAGCATCTGGAAGGCGAGCCGTCCGACCTCGCCGAACGGCTGGCGGACGCTGGTCAGCGGCGGGGCGAAGAACGGGGCCTCGGGCACGTCGTCGAACCCGGCCACGCTCACCTCCCCGGGGACGTCCCGGCCCGCCTCGCGCAGCGCGCGCAGCAGGCCGAGGGCCATCGGGTCGTTGGCGGCGAACACCGCCGTCACCTCGGGGTCGGCGGCCAGGACCCGCCCCTGCTCGTAACCGGAGCGGGCGCTCCAGTCGCCGGGCAGCGGGTCGGGGGCCTCCCGGCCCGCCTCCGCCAGCGCGTGCCGCCACCCGGCGACGCGCGCGTCGGAGTCCACCCAGTCCATGGGGCCGGCGATGTGGTGCACCGTCCGGTGCCCCAGGCTGAGCAGGTGGCGGGTCGCGCGGACCGCGCCCGCGCGGTGGTCCACGGCCGCGACCGGGACCGGCAGGTCGTCGGCCGCGCCGACGGCCACCAGCGGCAGGTCCGGCGGCAGCCGCCGCAGCCCCTCGGCCGCCGACAGGTGCGGGGCGATCACGATGACGCCGTCCACCGACTGCGACCGCAGCCGGTCCACGCCCTCCTCGATCGCGCCCCGCGTCAGCGTCCGCAGGCTGGCGATGGTCACGGTGTACTCGGCGCCGCGCGCGGCCTGCTCGATCCCGTACAGCATCGAGGCCGGGCCGTACAGGGTGGTGTCGAAGCTGACCACGCCCAGCACCCCGGACCGGCCGGTGGCCAGCACCCGGGCCGCCGAGTTGGGCCGGTAGTCCAGCTCCCGCATCGCCGCCAGGACGCGGGCGCGGGTCTGGGGACGGACCTTCTCGGGGGTGTTGAGCACCCGCGACACCGTCATGGCGGAGACGCCGGCCCGTGCGGCCACGTCCTCCATGACGGCGGCCCGCGTCCGTCCGGCGGGGGCCGGGGACGGGGTGGACGGGGCGCTCATGTGATCTCCTTCACGCTCGGCTCGGTGTGCAGATGTTTGCGCTACCACGACGCCGTGTCAACACCCTGGAAACAACTCGGTGGTAGCGCAAACATCCTTCGTGAGCGGCCAGAACTCCGAAAGTGGGCGCTGACCTGCGCGGATCCGGCGGGCGCACCGGAGTGGAGCGCGGAATGTTAATCGCTAACATCGAAGCGGCCGGGTTCGGGCATTGACGCCCTCGGAACGGCCTGCTTACAGTCGCGGCGATCGCTCCCCGCATCCCACCCCTGCGCCGAACCCCTGTCGTCCCCTTCCGAGGAGATTCACATGCCGGGGTACCGCCATGCCCGGACGGCCCTTTCCCTCGTGCTTTCCGGCGCGGTGACGGTCGCTTTCTCCCCCTCCGCTCCCGCCGCCGTCCGCGCCTCTTCTCCCGCCGTTCACTACACCAATCCCATCGCCCCGCGACGCGCCGACGCCCACATCGTCAAACACACCGACGGCAACTACTACTTCACCGCCACCGTGCCCGAGTACGACCGCATCGTGATCCGGCGTTCCCCCACGTTGCAGGGGCTGTCCACGGCCCCGGAGAAGGCCGTCTGGACCAAGCACGCCACCGGCGAGATGGGCGCGCACATCTGGGCTCCGGAAATCCACTTCCTCGACGGCCGCTGGTACGTCTACTTCGCCGCCGGGAGCACCGACGACATCTGGCGCATCCGGATGTACGTGCTCGAAAGCTCCGGTCCGGACCCGTTCTCCTCGACCTGGACGGAGAAGGGCCGGATCCGCACACCGCACGACTCGTTCTCCCTCGACGCGACCACTTTCACGCATGGTGGAAAGCGCTATCTCGCATGGGCGCAGAAACCCCCGGGAAGCGACGTCAATTCCGGGATCCACCTCGCCCGGCTGCGGAACCCGTGGACGATCGAGGGCGACCCGGTCCTGCTGGCCACCCCCACCCACGAGTGGGAGACGCGCGGCTTCAAGGTCAACGAGGGCCCGGCGTTCCTCGTCCGCGACGGCCGGATGTTCCTGACGTTCTCGGCCAGCGCCACCGACGCCAACTACTGCCTGGGCCTGCTCACCGCGCCCGCCACCGCCGACCCGCTGGACCCCGCCGCCTGGCGCAAGACGCCGACCCCCGTGTTCACCAGCAACGACGCCACCCGCCAGTACGGGCCGGGGCACAACTCGTTCACCGTCTCCGAGGACGGCCGCAGCGACGTGCTGGTCTACCACGACCGCTGGTACCGGGACATCCAGGGCGACCCGCTCAACGACCCCAACCGCCGCACCCGCGTGCAGAAGCTGTACTGGAACGCCGACGGCACCCCGAACTTCGGCATCCCCGTCCCCGACGGCCCCACCCCGTACCGGCTGGCCGCCGTCAACCGGCCCGGCCACGTCGTCCGGCACCGCGACGGCCGCGCCGTCCTGGAACGCGACGTCACCGCGCTCGCCACCTCCCAGTTCCGCGTCGTCCCCGGCCTGGCGGGCTCGGGCACCGTCTCCCTGGAGTCGATCGACCGCCCCGGCCACTACCTGCGCCACCGCGGCTTCGAGGTCTGGCTGGACCGGAGCGACGGCTCGGCGCCGTTCGGGGCCGACGCCTCCTTCCGGCGCCGCCCGGGGCTGACGTCGGCGTCCGCGGCCTCCTTCGAGTCCGTCAACCACCCCGGCCGCTACCTGCGCCACCGGGACTTCGCGCTCCGGCTGGACCCGGCCGACTCCCCGCAGGCCCGCGCCGACGCGACGTTCGACCTCCAGTGAGGAGCCGCCCGATGAGCCGGTCCCGTCCCCTAGTCCTGCTGGCCGCGCTGCTGCCCGCCGCCCCCGCGTCGGCGGCGCCGGGCGCGCCGTTCACCAACCCGCTCAAGCACGTCAAGGGCGCCGACCCCTGGATCGTGCACCACGACGGGAACCACCACCTGATCGCGACCTCGTTCACCGGCGAGCTCCAGATGCGCCGGTCGCCCACGCTCGCCGGGCTGGCCACCGCGCCGAGCGTCCGCGTGTGGTCCGACGCCACTCCCTCGCGCGGCACCAACATGTGGGCCCCGGAGCTGCACTCCTTCGACGGCCGCTGGTACCTGTACTACTCGGCCAGCGCGGTCGGCGAGCCGTGCTGCGACTCCCAGCGCACCCACGTGCTGGAGAGCGTCGGCTCCGACCCGATGGGTCCCTACCGTTACAAGAGCATGCTGACCGGCCGCGAGCTGGGCGTGAACGGCTGGCTGATCGACGCGAGCGTGCTGCGGCTGAACGGCCGCGTCTACCTGCTGGGCAGCTCGTTCATCAACGGCGGCCCGCAGAGCCTGGTCATCGCGCCGATGTCCGACCCCTCCACCGTCAGCGGCCCGTTCCGCCTGCTGTCCAGCCCCACCCACGACTGGGAGAAGCAGGGCGGCGTCGTGAACGAGGGCCCCGAGGTGCTGCAACGCGGCGGCCGCACGTTCCTCTTCTACTCCGCCAGCGCCTGCTGGGGACCCGACTACAAGCTCGGCCGCCTCACCTACACCGGCGGCGACCCGCTGAACGCGTCCTCCTGGCGCAAGGAGCCGACCCCGGTCTTCCGGCGCGACGACGCGGCGGGCGTCTACGGCCCCGGCCACAACGGGTTCTTCGCCTCGCCCGACGGCACCGAGGACTGGATCGTCTACCACGCCAACGACGCGGCGTCCGACGGCTGCGACAACGGCCGCACCACCCGCGCCCAGAAGGTGACCTGGCGCGCTGACGGCACCCCCGACCTCGGCACGCCGGTCGCGCTCGGCACCCGCCTGCCCGGCCCGTCCGGCGAGACCGCCGCCACCCCCACCGCCCACACCCTCACCAACCGCAACAGCGGCAAGTGCCTGGACGTGGTCGGCGGCACGGGCGACGGCGCCGACGTCGCGCAGACGACCTGCACCGGCGCCGCCACCCAGCGCTGGCGCTTCACCGACCTGGGCGACGACACCAGCCGCCTCACCAACGTCGGCACCGGCCGGGTCCTCGACGTCGCCGACTGCGGCACCGCCGACGGAACGAACGTCCGCCAGTGGTCCTGGCTCGACAACGCCTGCCAGCGCTTCCGCCCGGAGGTCGGCGACCGGGGAGGCTGGGTGCGCCTCGCCAACCCGCACAGCGGCAAGGTCCTGGACGTCGCGGACTGCGGCACCGCCGACCGCGCCGACGTGCGCCTGTGGTCCTGGCTGAACAACCCCTGCCAGCAGTGGCGCCTGACCCCGGTCGCGTGACCCCGGTCGCGTGACCCCTCGGCCCCGTCAGAGCGCGCCGGCCGGGCGGACCCACCGCCGCCCGGTCGGCAGCGGCACCACCTCCAGGCCGTCGCCCGCGAGCGCCACGGCGTCGCGCGCCGGGCCGTGCCGGCGGACCAGCCGCGACGGCAGGTCCTTCTCGTCGTGGGCGTCGTGCACCGGGACCAGCGCCCGCGCCCCGAGCGCGCGCAGCCCGTTGACCGGCAGCAGCGCCACGTCCACGGCGGGCGCGGAGTCGCGGTAGCGCGCCGTCAGCCCCACGTCCCGGATCTCGCCGCCGAAGCAGACCCGCACGTCCCCGCCCTCGATCACGTAGACGTTGCGGCTCCACCACGGCGTCCGCCCGGCGGGCGCGGCCTCCACCGACAGGCCGACCCACGCAGGGTGGCGATGATCCGGATGGGCAGGGAGGCCGGGCTCGGGCTGCGTGAGCTGGGCGTGGTGCTGTCGGCCGACGACCCCAAGGACCATGCCGACCTGCTCCGGGAGCACGTGGCCCGGCTGGAGCGGCGGATCGGGCGGGCGCGGGAGGCGCAGGGGATGATCGAGCACCTGCTGGCCTGCCCGTACCGCCTCGACGAGTGCCCGCACGCCGCGAGCGAGATCGAGGCCCGCCTGCCCGGCCCGCGGTGAGAGGCGGGAACGGCCGCCCTACCGGGGCCCGGCGGCCCGCCGCCGCGCGGCGAGGTCGGCGAACCAGCGCAGGACCTGCCACCCTCGGGCTTCCGGGTGGAGTTCTTCCCGCTCCGCCTGGCCGGGTGCAGCGCCGCCCCGGCCCGGGTCGTCGCGTTCCTTCCCCCTGAGACGGGGAGCGGCACATGACCGACCGGCCCCGTATCGCGCCGCTGCCGCCCGCAGAACGCAGCGCCGAGCAGCAGCGGCTCGTGGAAGCCACCGGGACGGAGATGAACATCTTCACCACGCTGGTGCGCCACCCGGAGCTGTTCGAGGACTTCAGCCGGTTCGCCGGGCGGCTGCTGTACGCCTCCACGCTGCCCGGCGAAGCCCGGGAGATCCTGATCCTGCGCACCGCCTACCGGTGCCGCGCCGTCTACGACTGGGTGCAGCACGTGGAGATCGCCCGCGGTGTCGGCCTGCCCGAGGACGTCATCGGCGCGTTGTGCACCGACGATGCCCGCGGCCTCGACCGCGAGGCCGCCGTCCTGGCCGCCGCCGCGGACCAGCTGAGCGCGCACCGCGATCTCGATGACCGGACCTGGACGGCCCTTCGGGAGCGCTTCGACGAGCATCAGATGATCGAGCTGTGCATGCTGGTGGGTGACCACGCCATGATCGCCGGTGTGGTGAAGGCGCTGCGGGTACGCCTGGAGGACCACCAGGCGCCGCCGTCCTGGGCCTGATCTGGGCGACCGGCCGTTGTGCGGTGGGTCACGCCGGGCTAGAGTGCGCGTCGAAGCGCTTCGACAAGGGAGGGACATGCTGGTCGCCGGGATCGACTCCTCGACGCAGTCCGTCAAGGTCGTGCTGTGCCGGGCCGAGGACGGGACGGTGGTCGCCGAGGCGTCCGCGCCCCATCCCGACGGCACCGAGTGCGCCCCCGCGCACTGGTGGGACGCCCTCGGTCAGCTCCGCGAGCTGCTGGAACGCGCCGACGCCGTGGCCGTCGCCGCCCAGCAGCACGGCATGGTCGCCCTGGACGAGGCGGGCGAGCCGGTCCGCCCGGCGCTGCTGTGGAACGACGTGCGCTCCGCCCCGCAGGCCCGCGCGCTCGTCGCCGAGCTCGGCGGGCCGAAGACCTGGGCGGAGCGGACCGGCCTGGTGCCGGTGGCCTCGTTCACCGTCACCAAGCTGCGGTGGATGGCCGAGCACGAGCCGGACAACGCCCGCCGCACCGCCGCCGTGCTGCTCCCGCACGACTGGCTCACCTGGAGACTCGGCGCCGACGGGTACGTCACCGACCGGGGCGACGCCTCCGGCACCGGCTACTGGTCACCCGCCGAGGGCCGCTACCTGCCCGACCTGCTGGAGGCCGCGCTCGGCCACGCCGCCGAGACGCCCCGCGTGGCCGCGCCCGGCGCGGCGGTGGGCGAGACCCCCTGGGGAGCGCCGATCGCGCCGGGCACCGGCGACAACATGGGCGCGGCGCTCGGCCTCGGGCTGCGCGAGGGCGACGTGGTGGTGTCGATCGGCACCTCCGGGACGGCGTTCGCGGTGGCGGACACGCCCGCCGCCGACCCGACCGGGGCCGTCGCCGGGTTCGCCGACGCGACCGGGCGGTTCCTGCCGCTGGTGTGCACGCTGAACGCGGCCCGGATCCTCACCTCGACGGCCCGCATGATCGGCGCGGACCTGGCGGAGCTGTCCCGGCTCGCGCTCGCCGCCGAGCCGGGCGCGGGCGGGCTGACGTTCCTGCCCTACCTGGACGGCGAGCGCACCCCCGACCGCCCCGACGCCACCGGCGTGCTGGCGGGCATGACCACCGCCAACACCACCCGCGAGAACCTGGCGCGCGCCGCCGTGGAGGCGCTGCTGTGCTCGCTCGCCGACGCCGTGGACCACCTGGCCGCCCACGGCGCGCGCCCGCGCCGCACCCTGCTGATCGGCGGCGGCGCGCGCTCGGCGGCGGTCCGCGCGCTCGCCCCCGACGTCCTCGGAACCCCCGTCACCGTCCCCGAACCCGCCGAGTACGTGGCGCTCGGCGCGGCCCGCCAGGCCGCCTGGGCCCTGGCCGGAACGCCCGAGCCGCCCGCCTGGCCCGCCCCGCCCGCCACCGACCACGAGCCCGACCCCGGCATGGCCGACGCCGCCCGCGGGGTACGGGCCCGGTACGCCGAACTGCGCGACAAGCGCGTCTGAGGAGGAACCCATGAGCGACGACCGCTTCACCCCCCGGCCCGAGGACCGGTTCTCGTTCGGGATCTGGACGGTCGGGTGGCAGGGCGTCGACGTGTTCGGGCCCGGCACCCGACCGCCGATGCCCGCCGAACGCGCCGTCCGCGAGCTGGCCGAGCTGGGCGCCTACGGCGTCAACTTCCACGACAACGACGTGTTCGACTTCGACGCCACCCCGGCCGAGCGGGACGAGCGCGTGGGCGCGTTCCGCAAGGCGCTGGAGGAGACCGGCCTGGTGGTGACGACCGCGACCACCAACCTGTTCTCCCACCCGGTCTTCAAGGACGGCGCGTTCACCAGCAACGACCGCGACGTGCGCCGCTTCGCGCTGCGCAAGACCATGGACAACATCGACCTGGCCGCCGAGCTGGGCGCGCGGGTGTACGTGGCGTGGGGCGGCCGGGAGGGCGCCGAGTCGGGCGCGGCGAAGGACGTCCGCACCGCGTTGGACCGTTACAAGGAGGCGTTCGACGTCCTCGGCTCCTACGTCCTGGACCAGGGCTACGACCTGCGCTTCGCCATCGAGCCCAAGCCGAACGAGCCGCGCGGCGACATCCTGCTGCCCACCGTCGGCCACGCCCTGGCGTTCATCGAGGAGCTGGAGCACCCCGAGCTGGTCGGCGTGAACCCCGAGGTCGGCCACGAGGAGATGGCCGGGCTCAACTACGCGCACGGCCTCGCCCAGGCGCTGTGGCACGGCAAGCTCTACCACATCGACCTCAACGGCCAGCACGGTCCCCGCTACGACCAGGACCTGCGGTTCGGCGCGGGCAACGCGCGCGGCGCGTTCTGGGTCGTGGACCTGGTGGAGAACAGCGACTACGACGGCCCGATCCACTTCGACTACAAGCCGCCGCGGACCGAGGACGACGCCGGCGTCTGGGAGTCGGCGCGGGCCTGCATGCGCAACTGGCTGATCTTGCGGGAGAAGGTCCGCGCCTTCCGCGCCGACCCCGAGGTCCAGGAGGCGCTGCGGGCCGCCCGCGTGGACGAGCTGGCGCAGTCCACCCTCGCCGAGGGCGAGAGCTGGCGCGACGTTCGGGACTTCACGCCCGACATCGACGCGCTGGCGGCGCGCGGGGCGGCGTTCGAACGCCTGGACCAGCTCGCCCTGGAGCACCTCTACGGCGTCCGCTGAGGGGGACGTCACCGCCGCCGGGGCTCCCATGCTTTCTCCGGCGGCGGTGACGGCCCGGTCTACCGGTAGGTGACGTCGGAGGCGCCGTAGCGACAGTGTTCGCCATCGGGGCCGACGCCGATCCGCTTCGGCTCGCCCTTGCCGGTCCGGTAGCGCTCGCAGACGTGCAGCTTGCGCCTGGGGTCGTTCAGCACGGTGATGTTCCGCAGCGCGGCGGTGTCACCGTTGTCGACGTTGACGCCCACGATCGCCAGGCCGGGAGCGGTCACCGTCACGTCGCGCAGGATGATCGTGCGGCGCCGCGGCTCGCAGGTGCCGCAGGACCGGGCGACCTTCCCGAACCGGGCCGCCTGGAACCTGGAGATCACCAGCTTGCCGCCGCCGTTGAACTGGAAGATCTTGTCGGCGGCCTCGCGGGCGCCGCCGCCGTGGACGGTGTAGACGGCGTTCGCGCCGCCCTTGAACGTGGCGGCGTCCTCGCCGACGTCCTCCCACCACACGTTCTGGATCGCGCAGCTTCCCTCGCAGTGCACGCCGTCGGCGGCGGGCGCGCCGAGGACCACGTTCTTCAGCACCGCGCCGTCGGCCAGCTCGAAGATCGGCTTCTGCCCCTCGGCCTGGCCCTTCTCGCCCAGGTCGCCGACGCCGTGGTGGCGGCGCAGCCGCCCGTCGAACGTGCCCGTCACCCTGATCGTCTTGCCGACGGCCCGCTCCCCGCGCGGCTTCGGCCACGCGGCGGCCTTGACGGGTGCGGCGGGCGCGGCGGCCGCGGCGGGCATCGGCGCGCTGACCTGGCGGGTGG
>NZ_BCQR01000196.1 GCF_001552175.1 Actinomadura kijaniata NBRC 14229 | reverse complement strand
CGGCCGCCGTCGCGGCGGCCCTCCTGCTGGCGGGCTGCGGCGGCGCCTCCCGGCCCGCGGGCACCGCGGACGCCGGGCCGGCCCCGCACGGGTACGTCGCGGGAGCCGAGGAGGCGGCCGAGGCGCAGTGGCGTCTCGTCCTGGCCGAGGAGGGCGGGAAGGTCCACGCGCTGGACCCCGCCACCGGCGGGACCGTCCCCGTCGCGGAGGCCCCCGGCCTCAGGGCGATGGGCGGCGACGGGCGCTTCGCCTACCTGACCGTGGGCGACGGCCTGCGCGTCGTCGACAGCGGGGTCTGGACCGTCGACCACGGCGACCACGTGCACTACTACCGCGCCCGCACGCGCGTGGTGGGCGACCTGCAGAACGCCGGGGACCCCGACGTCGCCGGGGACCCCGCCCTGACCACGCTGTCCACGGCCGGCGGCGTCCGCGTCCTGGACCGGAAGGCCCTCGACGCCGGGAGGATCGGCGAGGCCGCCAAGGTCGAGGGACGCGTGGCCGTGCCGTACGCCGAACACCTCCTGGTCGCCTCCCCGGGGCAGGGGAACGTCACCGTCCACGACCGCGCCGGCCGCCGCGTGTCGCGACTGCCCGAGCCGTGCCCCGACCCCCGGGGGCAGGCGACGACCCGGCGCGGGGCCGTCCTCGGCTGCTCGGACGGGGCCCTGGTCGTGACGCACGAGGACGGGACGTTCCGCGCGCGGAAGATCGCCTATCCGGGCGAGGTGCCGGACGCCGAACGCGCCCGGGAGTTCCGCCACCGCCCCGGCTCGACGGTGCTGGCGGCCAGGGCCGGGGACAGGGGCGCCTGGGTCCTCGACGTGGCCGCCGGGAAGTGGCGCAGGGTCGGTGACGCCCCCGCGCTCGCGGTGAACGCGGTGGGCGAGGACTCCCCGGTCCTGCTGCTGGGCCGGGACGGCACGCTGCGTTCCTACGACCCCGCCTCCGGCAGGGAGGAGGCGCGCAGGAAGCTGCTGGAGGAGCCCGGCGGCACGCGGCCCGAACCGGTGATCGAGGTGGACACCGCCCGCGCCTACGTCAACGACCCCGCCGGAAACGCCGTCCACGAGATCGACTACAACGACGGCCTGCGCCTGGCCCGCACCTTCAAGCTCCCCTTCGCCCCCCGGCACATGGTGGAGACGGGCTGGTGAGCGCTTCCGCATCCCGCGGCAGGCGGCGCGCCGCCGCGCTCCTGGCCGCGCTGTGCCTGGCCCTGCCCCTGGCGGGCTGTTCGGCCGCGGGCCCCGGGCGGTCCGGCGTGGTGGTCACCACCAACATCCTCGGCGACGTCGTCCGCAACGTCGTGGGCGACCAGGCCGAGGTGACGGTGCTGATGAAGCCCGACGCCGACCCGCACTCCTTCGGCGTCTCCGCGCAGGAGGCCGCCCGCATCGAGAACGCCGCGCTCCTCGTCCACAACGGCCTCGGCCTGGAGGAGGGCGTGGCGCGCAACGTGAAGGCGGCCGGCGCCCAGGGCGTCGCGACCCTGGCGGTGGGCGAGCGGGTCGACCCGATCCCCTACGCCGAGGGGAAGACCGCGCGGCGGCCCGACCCGCACTTCTGGACCGACCCGGTCCGGATGCGCAAGGCCGTCGACCTCGTCGCCGAGCAGGTCATCGCGCACGTCGACGGCGTCGACGCCGGGAAGGTCCGCGCCAACGCGGCCGCGTACGGCGGGCAGGTCACCGCCCTCGACTCCTGGATGAGGGGCGAGTTCGCCAAGATCCCGTCCGGGCGCCGCAGCCTGGTCACCAACCACCACGTGTTCGGCTACCTCGCGCGGCGCTACGGCTTCCAGGTCGTCGGGGCCGTCATCCCCAGCGGCACCACGCTCGCCTCGCCGGGCGGCTCGGACCTCAAGTCGCTGGCCGACGCGGTCCGGCGGGCGGGCGTCCCCACCGTCTTCGCCGACTCCTCCCAGCCGGACCGGCTCGCGCGGGTCATGGCGCGGGAGACCGGGCTGAACCTCAGGGTCGTCCCGCTCTACTCCGAATCCCTCACCGGCGCCGGCGGCGGCGCCCCCACCTACCTGCGCATGATGCGCGCCAACACCGAAGCCATCACCGCCGGTCTGTCCGCGCGGTGACCCGACCCCCACAGGAACAGGGAACGAGAATGAGGCACTCCATGCGAACGCGGCCGCTCACCAGGGCCGCACTCCCCGCGGCGATGACGGCGCTGGGCCTCACGCTGGTCGCGTGCGGCCAGAACGGCTCCGTCGCGCAGGACAGGACGGCGGCGCCCGCCGCGGCCAAGGTGAAGGACCCGCTGGTGGCGACCTACGACGGCGGCCTGTACGTCCTCGACGCCACGACGCTCAAGGTCGTCCAGACCATCCCCCTCGCCGGGTTCAACCGCGTCAACCCCGCCGGGAACGGCCGCCACGTCATGGTCTCCACCGCCACCGGGTTCCGGGTGCTGGACGCCGTCGGCGCCCAGCTCACCAAGGACGAGTTCGCCGCGCCCAAGCCGGGCCACGTCGTCCACCACGCGGGGAGGACCGTACTGTTCTCCGACGGGGCGGGGAAGGCGATCGTCTTCGACCCCCGCGGCCTCGGGAACGGGCTGCCGCAGGCGACCACCCACACCACCCGGCACCCCCACCACGGCGTGGCGATCGCGCTGGCCAACGGCGAGCTGGTGGTCACGCACGGAACCGAGGAGAAGCGCACCGGAATCCAGGTCCTCGACAAGGGCGGCAAGGAGGTGGCCCGCAGCGAGGACTGCCCCGGCGTGCACGGCGAGGCCACCGCCAAGGACGAGGCCGTGCTGATCGGCTGCGAGAACGGCGCGCTGCTCTACAAGGACGGAAAGATCACGAAGGTCAGGGCGCCGGACGAGTACGGACGCATCGGCAACCAGGCCGGCCACGAGGAGTCCCCGATCGTCCTCGGCGACTACAAGACCGACCGCGACGCCGAGCTGGAACGCCCCGAGCGGATCTCCCTGATCGACACCCGGACCGGCGGCCTCAGGCTGGTCGACCTCGGGACCAGCTACACCTTCCGGTCGCTGGGCCGCGGCCCGCACGGGGAGGCGCTGGTGCTGGGCACCGACGGGGCGCTCCACGTCATCGACCCCGAGCGCGGCCGGGTCACCGGGAAGATCAAGATCATGGGCGAGTGGCGGGAGCCGCTGGAGTGGCAGCAGCCCCGGCCCACCCTCCACGTGCGCGACCACACCGCCTACGTCACCGACCCCGGCGGCCGGAAGGTGCACGCCGTCGACATCGAGGCGGGGAAGGTGACGACCACCGCCGAACTGCCCCAGGCCCCCAACGAGCTCACCGGCGCCTGAGCCCCCGTCCGCCGGGGGCAGGAGGGGAGTTGAGGATGACCGTCGTCTTCGGCAGGGCCTCCCTCGCCGGAGGAGGCCGCGTGGGCGCGTCCCGTGGCCGGTGACGCCGACGCGCTGCGGGCGCGCGGCGTCCCGGCCACGCCGCGGCGGCTGGCGGTGCTGGCGGCGCTGGCCCGGCAGGACGGGCCGCGCAGCGCGCTCGCGCTGCACGCCGCCCTGTGCTCCGACGGAGCCGACATCAGCCTGACCACCGTCTACCGCGCGCTCGCCACCCTGACCCGGGCGGGTCTGGTGCACGCCGTGGACCACGGGACCGAGACCGTCTACCTGGCCTGCGGCGACGAGCGGCACGTCCATCTGGTGTGCCGCGTCTGCGGGCTGGTGGCGGAGGCCGAGCCGGTGCGGCTGCGGGGCCGGTCCGCCGGACGGCCGGAGGCCCGCGCCTTCCTGATCGAGGAGGTCCACGGCGTGTGCGGCCCCTGCCGCACCGCCCCGCGCACGTGACCCCGCCCCCCTGACGCCGCTGACCCCCGGTCACCGGCCTCGACCCGGCAAGGAGCACCCGACCGTGACGAAGGACGCGGCCACCGGCGAGGCGGGCCGGGCCGACGTCGTGGGCGAGGAGATGGTGCGGTGGGTCAACGCCTACCGGACGTGGGAGGGCGAGCGGCTCGTCAGCGAGGAGGTCGCCGAGTTCGACTGCCATGTCGTCTCCGACCAGCGACTGGCCGGGGAGTCGGCGGCCGGTCTGACGGCCGTGCCGGACGCGCCCGCGGCGTGCGCGCCTGGCGGCGCTAGGCGCCGGTCGGCGTCCGGTTCTGGCGGGCGGTCACGATCAGCCGTTTCCGGTCGGACCCCTTGGGGTGGCAGGTGATCAGGGTGATCACGCTCTCGACGGCCCGCCGCCGGGGGTGGAAGGGCACCGGGGCCAGGGCCGACCAGGCGTTCGCCGGGCCGATGCGGACGGCGGTGACCGAGTAGTCGCGGGAACGCCCCCCGGAGCGCACGGTGATCCGGTCCCCGCGGCGGAGGCGGTCCAGGTCCGCGAACGGCGCGCGGCCGGTCGTGCGGTGGCCCAGGAAGACCGCGTTGCCGACCTGCCCCGGCATCTGCGTGCCCGGGTAGTGCCCGACGCCGCGCCACAGGGTCCGGCGGTCGACGCCCTCCCTGGCCTTCACCGACAGCCCGATCCTGGGGATCCTCAGGTGCGCCACCACGAACGCGTTCGGGTCGGCCCGGGTCGCGTCGACCCGCGCCGGAGACCAGACCACTCCCGTCGCGAACCCGGCGAGCACCGCCGCGGCCACCAGACGACGCCGTCGAATCACGATCCACCCCACATCCGCTGAACGGCCGGTCGTTTCCTGACAAGGGAGAAGGGACGAGACACCCGAGGGCGGCAGGATCGCTGTCTGCCGCCCTCTCCCGCGGGTGCTGTCGTCGAGCGGGAGGCGAAGGTCGTCCGCCGGTCCCGCTCCGGTACCGCTACGGCGCCGGAAAGCGCGCCGGGAAAACGCCTTACAGGATCTCCTCGCCGCCGACCTTCATGCCGGGAAGGCCGTTGATCGGCAGGCGCGGACGGCCGGCGGGCTCACGGCCGGGGGCGGCCTCCTCGGGCACCGGCACGCCGATGCGCTTGGCCAGGGAGCGCAGCAGCTCCGCGGGCTTCATCATCGCCTCCTCCTCGCCCCCGCGCAGGGCCATGCGCCGGGTCGAGGGCAGCGCCGCGCCGGCGCGCTCCCTCATCCCGAGCTTGCCGAGCAGCCGGCCCTTGGCGCTGCCGAGCAGCCGGCCCTTGGCATTGGCGACCAGCCGGTTCTTGGTCTTGGTGACCAGCTTGTCGACCTGCATGCCCTCGGCAGGGGTCGGCAGGGCCCGCGTGGTGTTCGCGGTGCTCTGGGTCGTGGACTCCAGCCGCCTGGTCGACGGCAGCGAAGACCGCTTGGTCGAGGGCAGCGGGGCCTTGACCACCGACAGCGGGGCCTTGATCGCGGACTGCTTGGCCTTGGGCGCGGGCTTCGGGGCCTTGACCGGGGACTGCTGGACCTTGGGTGCGGGCTGCTGCGCCTTGGGCGCGGGCTGCGGGGCCCTGGGCGCGGGCTGCGGCGCCTTGGTCAGGGGCAGCGGCGGCGAGCTGACCTCGGAGTCGGCCGGCCCCCAGGGTCGCGGAGCGCCGATGGTGGAGTTGGTGACGGTCGCGGCCCCCTTGCAGACGGCCTTGGCGGTGCCCACCACGGCCAGGGCGTTGCCGCACACGTTCACCGGCGCCGAGACCGGCGCGTAGGCCTGGTTCCCGCCCAGGACGCTGACCTTGCCCGAGGTCTTCATGCCCTCGCCGACGCCCTCGTTGTCGACGTGGGAGCTGCCCTTGCAGAGCGCCGTGGCGGTGCCCACCACGGCCGCGGCGTTGCCGCACACGTTCACCGGCGCCGAGACCGGCGCGTAGGCCTGGTTCCCGCCCAGGACGCTGTACTTGCCCGAGGTCTTCATTCCCTCGCCGACGCCGTGGTTGGTCACCGTGGCCGAGCCGTGGCAGGCGGCCTTGACCGCGGCGGCGATCCCCAGGGAGTTGCCGCACACGTTGATCGGCGCCGAGATCGGGGCGCGCAACTGGTTGCCGCCGCCCACCGAGAGCTTGCCCGAGCTCTTCATGCCGTCGCCGTGACCGACGTTGGTGACGTGGGTGCTCCCCAGCGTGCTGGAGTTGGCGCTCCCCAGCACCCCGGCGGAGTTGCCGCTGATGTTCACCGGCGCCGAGACCGGCGCGTTGAGCTGGTTGCCGCCCAGCACGCTGAGATTGCCGTTGGTGATGTCGGCGGCGGCGAGCGACGCGGTCGTGGAGCCGATCACGACGGCCCCGGCGGCCACGAGGGCCGCCCTGCTGGTGTGCTTGACCCACATGTGCACGATGTGCTCCTGGTTCTGTGGATGGATTGGTTGGATCGTCCGGACGGGGAGGTGCTCTCCTCGGTCGGGACGGCCACCGCAGCGCGGCTGCGGTATCACGGGAAGGTCGAAAGGTCCGGCGGCCACGGGACGAGCGGGCCGCGGAAGGCTGACAGGGCCCGGCGAAGGCGGGCGTCAGCGGGTCGTCAGTCGGGGACGACCAGCGGGATGCGCGGGTTGACCAGGCCGATGAGCGAGGCCAGGTAACCGGCGGACACCCCGGCGAAGGAGCGGGGCATCAGCGGGGCGTCGGGCGGCGTGCTGGCCGCCCAGCCCGTGCCGAGGTCCGCCTGCGCCAGCGCACCGCGCGGGTGGGCGGGCGCGACGGGGTCGTGCCGCACGGGCGACATGGGCTCCGAGCATTCCGGAGGAGCGCAGTGCTCCCCGGCGGCGTCCCGGACGGCGTGCCCGAAGGCGAGCGCGTGCGGAGAACGTTCCCGCATGCCGTCGCCCCGCACCGGCGTCCCGGTCACCGACCGCGCCATCACCGGCCCGTCGTCCGGCGTCGCCGACGCGACGATCGCCGTTCCGGCGGGGAACGCGGCGCGGGCCGAGCCCGACGCGCCGGAGCCGAGCCCCGTCACGGGCCAGACGGGAAGGAGCGCGGGCCGGACGGTCGCCGGCGGCGCGGCCTTCTGACGACCCCCCGCGTCGAGCAGGACCAGGCCCGGAGGCAGGCTCCGCGCGACCTTCCCGACGGAACGGTCCAGACCACGGGCCGGGGCGACCATGCGGGCCGCCCGCGTGACGACGACGCCGTCGACCCGTCGGGTGGTGGCGATGACGTGCTCCACCCGGGTCAGCGCCGCGGTGGGACGCGGCCCGGCGGACGCGCCGCGGGGCACGTTCACCTGGGCGACCCGCTGCGCGCTCGCTCCGGACACTCCCGTCGCGGGCGAGGACGGCACGGGATCCTGCGCCGCCCGCGCGTCGGGCTGGTCCAGGGAGACCACCAGCAGCCAGCCCGCCATGACGCCGACGGCCACGAACGCGAGGCGGGCGAAGAGGCGGACCGCGGCGCGACGAAACCGCCCCGGAGGCCGCCCGGCCTCCAAGGAAGTGTCCGTCGACGCCATTTTCCCGCTCCCCTATCCCGCTGCCGTTCGGGCGGCCGTCCGTCACCCCGTTCTCATAGGGACCGGTCGAACCGTAGCACCCGGCCCGAGAAGATCAATCAAATGCGGTGGACCGGCGTGTCCCGTATCCGACTTCGGCACTTCGGGCGTCGCACCGCGCCGACCATAAAAGAAGCGCCCACCGGCGTGCGTGAACACGCGGTCGCCGACCGTCCACAGCCATTCCTACCCGGGGACCTCCGGCACTGTCCGGGGGCTTGGGCGCGTCTTTCCGATCCCTCGGCCCGCGCCTTGCCCCGACAGACCCGCCCCACCCCCTCGATTGGCCCCTCATGGCCGACTCACAGCACGTTCCTGGCCTCCCGGCCCGCCGCACGTGACACCAAAATCCGCTATCGCCGGGTTTGCCATAACAACGCACAAAAGGGGTCACCAGCAATCAACAATTTCTAGGCAAAATGCGTTTGCGGGACGAGCGTTCCGCCAAAAGATCGGATGCGATTGGCGTGCTGGCTCAGGCCGCATGGGTCGGTTGGAGTTAGTTCTGCTGTGTTCTCTTCACGAATGGAGACGAAATGTTCAAGCGACTGGCCGCCGTAACCCTCATCGGCGGAGCTGCTTTCACGACGGTCACCGCCGCACCGGCCGTCGCCGAGGAACGTGCGGAAAACATCCAGATCATCGCGATCCAGACCTGCCGTAGCGTCGACATCGCGGGCCTCGGCGCCGCGATCCACAACATCCTCGGCACCACCTACGAGCACGGCCCCTGCATCAACGGCTCGTTCGCGGACCGCTGACCCGGCTGATCCCCGCACGATCCAGGGGGGTGGCATCCACGGTGATGCCACCCCCTGTGCCGTCCCGGGACGCGGGCGGGAAAGGCTGAGGGGCGTGCGCGACGGCCGGATGCCGCGCACGCCCCCCGCGCCGTCGGCCGTCAGACGGTGACGGGCTTGGGGACGGTGGTGTCACGGGTCCCGGCGTGCAGGGCGATGTGCCGCGCGACGCGGCGGGCGCAGAAGTCCGCGCCGTGGACGAAGCGCATCACCGGGCCGAAGCTCGCCGCCGCGCTCAGCCCCGTGAAGTACAGACCCGGCACCGACGCCTGGAAGTTCGCGTCCAGCCGCGGCGACCCCGCGACCCGCCGCAGCCGCTGGCGCAGGTCCGGGGACAGGACGGTGACGCGGTCCAGCTGGGGGCGGTAGCCGGTGGCCGCGATCACGTGGTCGGCCGAGTGGATCTGCGGGCCGTTGGGACCGAGCGTCGACACCATGACCTTGCCGTCGGCCTCGGTGGCGCCGGACAGGTGCTGGTGCAGGTTGACGGTCACGCGCTCGTCCATGCGGTCCCGCAGCCACCAGGAGCCCGCCGGTCCGAGGGTGGTGCGCACCAGCTCCAGCCGGGCGCCCTGCGGGAGCAGCCGGGTGACCTGGGGCGCCTCGGACCAGACCCAGGTCCGCCAGCCCCGGCCCAGGCCGGAGTGGGGGCCGCGCAGCAGCGTGTCGAGCCGCGAGGAGGACCGCCGCGGCGGCGCGTTCCACGCCAGCCGGGGCGTGCGGGCGACCAGGCGGGGCCGCGCCCCGGCGTCGGCCAGCAGCACGGCGGTCTCGATCGCCGACTGCCCGGCGCCCACGACGATGACGTCCTGGTCGGCGAAGACGCCGAGGTCGCGGTGCTCGGAGGCGTGGGTCAGCGCCCGCGGCGACAGGTGCGAGATGACGTCGGGGGTGTGGGCGAAGGCGCCGACCCCGATGGCGACGACCACGGTGCGGGCCCGGACCACCTCCTCGGTCTCCAGCGTGACCCGGTAGCCGCCCTCGTCCTGCGCGACGTTCGTGACCAGGGTCTCCTCGGGGCCGGGGTCGAGGTGCTCGGCGAACCAGCGCCCGTAGGACGTGAACATGTCCAGCGGGATGGGCCGGCCCATCGTGTCCCACTCGGAGTGACGGTCGAGGAAGGACCGTCCCGGGTGGGGAGAGCCGAGGCTGGAGGCGAACGGTTCGGATTTCAGGAACATGCCCACCGGCATCCGGTTGTCCCAGAAGTGCATGGGAGTGCCGATGATCCGCGTCCGCAGGCCGAGGGCCTGGGCGTGGGCGGCGACCGACAGTCCGTAGGGACCTGCGCCGACGACCAGAACGTCGATCATGGACTGAGTCAAGGCTGATGCTCCAATCAGAGATGCGCGGCGTCGGTGTGCGAGGGCGGCCACCCGTGGGATGTCGCGGGCTGGTTGCCGGGCGATTTTCCGGTGGCGCGGACGCCTGTCGGCTCTGTCCTATCGGGGACGGCGAACCCGGCGCCCCAGTTTGGAGGTGGCCGCGACGATGTTTTGCCAGGCCAAGGGCAACAGCGGCATCAGATCGTCGGCGGCCAGCCAGGCGAGCTCGTCGGCCTGCCGCAACCGGCCGGGGAGGGTGGCGCAGCGGACCGGGCGGACGACGGCGTTCTGCAGGTAGTGGTTCTCGACCAGCAGGGTGCGCCCGTAGGCGGGCCGGATCGGAGGCACGGGCCGTCCGGACAGGTGGAGGTGCTGGACGCGCACGATGTCCAGCCCCTGGAGGTCGTGGAACAGCCGGAACTGGGCGCCCAGCCGGGGGTTGAAGTCCACCAGGTGGTAGGTCCGGGTGGCCCGGTCGTAGCGGAAGTCCAGGTCGACGACGCCTCGGTAGCCCAGCTGCTTGACCAGCGCGCACGCGTGCTCTTCGAGCTCGGGGTTGGCGACCCACTGCCCGACGACGGTGTGGCCGTTCTTGGCGGGGCGCGCGAGCAGCTTGCGCCCGGCGCCGCCGAACAGGCAGGTCGAGGACTCGTCGAAGTACCCCTGGTAGAACCAGTCGTCGCCGTCGCCGCCGACGATCCGTTGCAGCACGACGGGTCCCGCGAGCGTCAGGGCGGCGGTGCCGTTCTCCCCGCCCAGCCGCAGCGCCTGGGAGCGGTCGCCGACGACCAGGGTGCTGGGGCAGCCGACGGGGAGCTGCCATGGACGCGCCCACTTGGCGATGAGCGGCAGCCCGAGCCGGGTCATGGCCTCGTCGATCTCGCGGAGGTCGCCCGCGACCCGGCTCGGCGGGTGGTCGATGTCGTGGTGGCGGCACAGGTCGGTCAGCTCCGCCTTGTCCGCGACCCGGCGGGGGAGGTCGGGCGGCGGGGCGGGAAAGACGAAGTCGTCCTGGAGCCGGGAGGCGTGGGCGGCGACGAACAGCGCGCTGGCGTCGTCGACCGTCACCAGCATCGCGCGCCGGCCGATGTCGCGGGCGACGGACCGCAGGTGCGCCAGGAGCTTCCCGGGGGCGTCGGACTCCACGCACCAGGGCTGCCCCCGGTGAAGGTGGCGGGACCACGCGGTGGGGTTGGCGCGCGTCTCCAGCAGGGCGTGGACCTCGACGCCGGCGCGGCCGAGGGAGCGCGCCGCTCCCAGCGTCCCGTGGTGCAGGGGATAACGCCGTGTGCGCAGGATCAGCACCGGAAGGTCGACGTCGAGTTCTAGCTGCGCGGAACGACGGGAAGCCACAGAACGCCCAACCACCTTCACTCGGGTTTGAACAAACCTTGGATCAGTTATGAAAAAGGAAGATCTTCTAGGTTGTTGTGTAGATCATGTTCGCCGGTCACGGACGCGGGAACACCCTATACATGGGGACCGGCGATATCCACTGCACCGTTCGGCGGTTTCTCGCCGGGCTAAGGCAAGCGGCCTGTCGCCGAGGAGCGAGAACAGCCTGCGCAGGCGCTATGATAGCGACCGTCCTGATCACTGGCAGTGCCTTTTCTTATCGCCTTCAGGAAAATCGAGAAATGGTTCCCCTGGGGGCTTTCCTCGGTTCCGGGAGCGAGGGCGTGCGGCGTATCGACGCGTTCCAGCGCTGGCTGGACTCACCGGTGCGGGTGGGGCACACCTACCTGCCCGGCGAGGACTGGTCGGGCATCGAGGGGCCGGCGTACATCCTGGAGCCCTGGGCGCGGTGGCGGAGGGCCGACCCGGACCGGCTGCTGGTGCTGAACGTGCCCATGCTCGCGGCCAACGAGGACGGCCAGCCCGACCACCAGGTGGCCTCGCTGCTGCGCGCCGGCGCCGCGGGCGGCTTCGACTCCCACTTCCAGCGACTGTCGGCGCGGCTGGTGCGGGAGGGCATCGGCGACACGATCATCGTGCTGGGCTGGGAGATGAACGGCGCCACCTACACCAGCCGGTGCCGGCCGGACCCCGAGGCGTGGAAGGCGTACTGGAGACGCATCGTGCAGGCCATGCGCTCCGTTCCCGGGGCGCGGTTCCGTTTCGATTTCGCGGCGACGCGCGGGCTCGACGCCATCCCCTGGGACGTCTGCTATCCGGGCGACGACGTGGTGGACATCATCGGTTCCGACGCATATGACCAGCCCGCGGGCCGCGACTTCGACTACTACATCAACGAGCCCTATGGCCTGAAATACCACGCCGAGTTCGCCGCCGCCCGGAACAAACCCCTCTCATTTCCCGAGTGGGGCCTGTTCCACAACGGCGACAATCCCGCTTACATCGAGGGCATGCATTCGTGGATCACTTCCCACAACGTGGTCTACCAAACCATTACCGACTACTGTCCGCACGGCGTGTGGAGCTGCTCGCGCAACCCCGCGTCCACCGGCGCCTACCGCAGGCTGTTCGGCGGCAGGGGGTTTCCGGAGACGCCCTCGTCTCCCCCGGCGACCGCGGCGGGCTGCGCGAGCGGCACCGCCGGGCCGCCCGCCCCGACCTCGCAGCCCTCCGCCTCGCAGCTCGCCCCCTCGCCGGTCCCGTCCCCCGAGCCCAGGCCGGATCCCGGGACGCCCGCGCCGACGACGCCACCGGACACGCCGCCTCCCCCGGCCGAGACCCCGACGGCTTCCGCCGCGGGCGCCCCGCCCTCCGCGGAGCCCGCCCCGGCGCCGACCCCGGTCGACGCCCCGCCGGAGCATCCCGCCGAGAGTCCCGCCACTCCGACGCCGTCCGCGGCGCCCGCCCCGACACCACCGGTCACGCCACCGGCCACGCCCCTGGTCACCTCGGCCAGCAGCGACAGCGTCGCCTCGACGTCGAACGCGCCCGACGCCTCCGCGGCGGCGGCGCCCTCGGCGTCGGCGAGCTCCGGGTCCGCCAGCCTCGCCGCCACCGCCCCGGCCAGCTCGGCCGGGTCCGCCACCGGGACGAGCACGCCGGCGCCGGACGGCACCACCTCGACCAGCCCCGGGATCGCCGAGGCCACCACGCTCCTCCCGACCGCCATCGCCTCCAGCGCCACCAGCGGCAGCCCCTCCCAGCGGGAGGGCAGCACCACCACGTCGGACGCCGCCAGCCACCGGCGGGGATCGGGGACCCCGGGCGCGAACAGCACGCCCGGACCGGCCTGCGAACGCAGCTGATCGTGGGCGTCGCCGTCGCCGACCAGGGCCAGCCACGCCCGGGGGCAGCGGGCCCGGACCGCGGGCCACGCCCGCAGCAGCACGTCCTGGCCCTTCTGCCGGGTGAGCCGGCCCACGCAGACCGCCAGCCGCGCGTCGGGGGGCAGGCCCAGGGCGGCGCGGGCCTCGCGGCGCCCCTCGGGCGGGCACGGCCGGAACCTGCGAAGGTCCACGCCGTTGCGCACGAGGTGGAACGTGCCGTGGACCCCGGCGCGGCGCCCCTCCTGGAGCTCGCCGCTCCCCACGCAGACCACCGTGTCGGCGCGCGCGGCGGACCGGCGCTCCCACCACCGGCTCAGCGACCGCTGCGCCCCGGTGGCGGCCAGCCATGACCAGCCGTGCGGCTGGAAGACGACGCCGCGCCCGGAGGCCACCCCCGGCAGCCGCCCGGCCAGCCCGGCCTTGGCGGAGTGCAGATGGACCACGCGCGGATCGAAGCGGTCGATGATCCGGCGCAGCCGCCACGCCTCCCCGAGCAGGTGCGGCCCCGGGGACCGGCGCGCGGGCCAGGGGAACGACGCCACCTCCAGCTCGCGCAGCCGGGCGGCCAGCGGGCCGTCCGGCGGGCAGGCCACCGCCACCCGCCACCCGCGGCGCGCCTGGTCGTGGGCGGCCTGGGCGACGTAGGCGGCCACCCCGCCGTGGTCGGGCTGGCTGACGTGCAGGACCGCGAGGTCCGGCGGCCGTTCAGGCATCCGCGGCTCCCCCGCCGTTGGCGGCGGCGACGCGCCGCTGCTTGAACGCGCGCAGCCGGGCGTGCCCGTGGGCGCCGGCGGCGTAGAGCCCGCCGACCGCCGACCGGCACAGGATCACCCGCTGGTTGCGGGTGGGGGTCGGCTGCCACTTCCACTTGTACTCCTCCTGCCCGCGCAGGAGGCTCAGCCGCGGCACGCCCAGGTCGTGCGCCAGCTGCAGGTCGTACCGCAGCAGCATCAGCGACACGTCCATGCCCGAACGCAGGGCCGGGTCGCTGCCGTACAGGTAGGCCCCGACGAAGTCGCGCCCGATCAGCAGCAGGTCGCTGGCCACCAGCTCCTCGCCGCGCCGGTACCGCACGATCGCGGCCTGCCCGTCGCGGATCATCGCCGTGGACGCCTCGGCCAGCATGTCCCGGAAGCGGGCGCGGGTGTGCTCGGGGTTGACGCCCCGCCCCCGCCACTGGCCCAGGTGCAGCTCCAGCAGGTCGCCGACGGCCTCGGCGGCGCCGTCCGGCGGCACCCGCGTGACGTCCAGCCGGTGGGAGTCGATCCGGCGCAGCCGGGTCCGCAGCTTGCCCGCGGGGCGGCCGCGGAACCGCGCCAGGAAGGCGGCCGTGTCGCCGGCGGGCAGGTGCAGGCAGACCGAGGAGGGCATGCGGCGCACGTCGCGGGGCCAGCGCCGGGCCAGCAGGTCGACCGCGGCCCCCGGCGGGACCTCGGGGAAGTCGAGGGCGTGCCATCCGGGCCGGTCCAGCAGCGCCCGGACCAGGTGGTCGACGGCCTCGTCGGCGTAGCGGTCGTCCACCAGCACGTCGGTGAAGTCGCTCTGGCCCGCCGACAGCGGTCTCCAGACCGGGCGGCGCCAGTTCGGCGAGACCGCCAGCGGCGCGGCCGCCACCAGCTCGTCGTCCCGCCACACCAGGACCAGGCGGAGCTGGCCCGGCCGCCCGTAGTGGCGCCACCACGCCGTCACCCAGCCGAAGGACTGGAAGGGGGTGGCGGTCGCGCTGCGGCCGTAGAGGTCGCGCCACCGCTCCTCGATCTGCGGGAGGGCCTCGTCGTCGCTGCGGACCTGCGTCGTCCAGGTGACGGGGGGCGTGTGCCGGAGGCCGGTGCTCATCGCCTCACCTCGGCGGGTTCCGCGTCGGCGCCGGACCCGTCGGCGGAGGCCGGGAGGGAGCCGCCGGTGGCGGGGGACGGGACGGCGCGGTCACCGGAGGGCGCGCGTCCGGCGGAACCGGTCACGCGGGCGCGCTGGCGGATCGCGATCTGCGCCATCCCCGCCAGCAGGACGCCGGAGGCGCCGCCGACGGCGACGGTCACCGGAAAGCTCGGGGAGGACGGCTCCGTCGGGGCGACGGCCTGGCTCATCGTCGCCACCCGTACGCCGGTGTCGTGCCGGTGCGCGCCTCCGTACCGCACCAGCGCGTCGGCGGCGGCGTTGGCCAGCGTGACGGCCTCGCTGGCCGTGTCCGCCGAGCCGCTGATCTGGACCAGGGGGACGTCGGGAGAGGTGGAGACCTGGATGCCGGACCGGATCTGGTCGGTGGTCGTCCCGCGCGGGAGCGGGCTCGCCCAGGCCAGGGTCGAGGGCAGGGCGGCCACCCGCCCGTAGGCCTGGGCGAAGTTCACCGCCGTCGCTCCGCCGTCCTCGCTCTCCGCCACCACGACGACATGGGCCGTGGCGGTGTAGGTGGGGGGCTTGAGCAGGCCGTAGGCCGCCCCCGCCAGCAGACCGGCGAGCACGATCCCCACCATGCGGCCGACGTCCCGGCCGAGGAACCGGCGGAGGGCCCGGAGGCAGTGCCTGAGAAGCTGCATGAGTGACCTTTCAACGTGTGGGACGCGGCGACGACGCCCGGGGCGCTGCGGCCGTGGACGGAGCGGCGATCGCGCCGTACAGACGGGTCATCCGGTCGGCGACGGCGTCGATGGAGTAGCGGTCGACCGCGGCGGGCGGCGCCAGGCGCCCCGGCGGGCGGCGGGCGAGCCGCCCGATGGCCTCCCCGTAGGCGTCGGGGCTGCTGGGCACCCGGTGGGCGCCGGCGGCGTGGTCGGCGGGCAGGTCCTGGAGCGCGGGGCAGGCGGTGTAGAGCACGGGGAGGCCGCTGGCC
The DNA here is from genome assembly GCF_001552175.1 of Actinomadura kijaniata NBRC 14229. Lineage (GTDB taxonomy): Bacteria > Actinomycetota > Actinomycetes > Streptosporangiales > Streptosporangiaceae > Spirillospora > Spirillospora kijaniata. Next base: position 5,918 of record NZ_BCQR01000196.1, on the reverse strand, counting down.
AGCGCCTCCAGGACGCTGAGCCCGAAGGTCTCCTGCACCGAGGGGGCGGCGAAGACGTCCAGCGCCGCCAGCGCCCCGGGGACGTCGTCGGTGTCGCCCGCGAACAGGACGCGGGAGGCCGCCGGCGACCGCGCGGCCAGGCGCTCCAGCTCCCGCCGCCGGGGGCCGTCGCCCACGACGACCAGCCGGGCCGCGGCGGTGTGCTCCAGGGCGGCGATGAGCACCTCGGTGCGTTTGGTCGGCACCAGGCGGCCCACCGTGCCCACGACGAAGTCGTGCTCGTCCAGCCCCCACCGGCGGCGGGTGCGCGCGCGCAGCAGCGGGTCGAAGCGGAACGCGTCCGCGTCGATGCCGTTGGGAATGGTGACCACGCGCGCGGGGGGAACGCCCCAGTCGTCGAGGCGCGCCGCCACGGTGGGGGAGACCGCCACCGTGACCCGGCCCAGGCGTTCGCCGGCCCGGTACAGCAGCCGCACGGCGGGGCCGGTGGCGCGTCCTTCGAGATGCCCCTCGCCCAGCGAGTGCTCGGTGGCGACGACGCCGCGCACCCCGGCCAGCCGCGCCGCCAGCCGCCCGAAGACGCCGGCCCGGTACAGATGGGTGTGGACGATGTCGAACCGCCCCTGGCGGATCAGGCGGACCAGCGTCGGCAGCGCGGTCAGGTCGCGGTTGCCGCGCATGGCGAGCCGGTGCACCGGGATCCCGAGGGACTCGATGGGGTCGGCCAGCGTGTAGGGGCCGGTCAGCACGGCGACCTCGCACGGCACCGGCAGGCGGCGCAGCAGCGCGAGGAGCTGGCGTTCGGCTCCGCCGTGCCCCAGGCCGGTGATGACGTGCAGTACGCGCGGTGTCATATCCGCGTCCTCCAGCGCAGCCGGTGCCGCAGCGCCTTGGCGGTCAGCCGCAGGCGGTGGTCGCGTTCCCCGACGTAGGTCCGCGCCAGCGCGTGGCGGCACGGGTGCTCGTCCCAGATCGCGCATCCGTAGTCGTAGCCGGCCTTCTCGACGGCCTCCGCCTCGCGCGCGGTCAGGACGCCGTAGGGGTAGGCGAAGCCGCGCACCGGCCGGTCGATCATCCGTTCCAGGACGTCGCGGCTGCCGTGCAGCTCCTCGTGCAGCTCGCTCTCGGTGAGGTCGGGCAGCCGGCGGTGCCGCAGGCCGTGGGAGGCGACCTCCATGCCGACGTCGGCGACGGCCCGCAACTGCTGGTGGTCCATCAGGGGCTTGCGCGGCCCGTCGTCCCACTCGTTCCGCCCGGCGACGTGCCCGGCGACCATGAAGACCGTCGCGGTGAAGCCGTACCGCACCAGGAGCGGCGTGACCCGGGTGGCGAAGTCGGCGTACCCGTCGTCGAAGGTCAGCGCCACCAGTCCGCGGGCGGACCCGGCGGCCTGGGCGTCCAGGAGCTCCCGCACGCTCACCCCGCGCAGCCCGCGCGCCTGCAACCACCGCATCTGCCGGTCGAACCGGTCGGGGGACACCGTGATCAGATGCGGGTCGTGCTCGTAGGTGTCGACCGAGTGGTACATCAGCACGAACGGCATGGTGGCGATGCCGACGGTCATCACACTCTCCTCGCTTGGGAGTCGCGCGCCTTGCGGAAGCGGAGCGCCGCACGGCAGCAACGAGCGAACATCGAACGGCTCGACGGGTCGCCGGCCGCCAGGACCAGCCCGAACGCCGTCACGAGCACCACGGCGCCGACGGCGAGCTTCACCAGGGGGAACACCGAGGGGGCCAGCACGGCGGCGACCGCGGCGGCCAGCGCCCCGGCGGCGAGCGCGGCCAGCGCCGCGCGGGCGAGGTCGGCGCCGATCCGCCCGAGCGGGATCGGGACCACCCGCCTGCCGACCTGGTGCAGCAGGAGCAGCGCGGTCAGCGTGATGCCCGCGGCGTTGCCCGCGGCGAGCGCCGGGGTCCCGGCCGTGGCGGCCAGCAGGACCGCGACCGTCCAGGTCAGCCCGAGGCCCGCCGCCATGGCCAGGGCGGGCGACCACATCGGCCGGGCCTGGGCGAAGAACACCCGGGCCAGCACGCCCAGCGCCGCCTGCCCCCACAGCCCCAGCGCGTAGATCCGCAGCACGTCGGCGGTGCGGGCGGTGTCGTCGGCGTCGAAGTGCCCGTGCTGGAACAGGAACCGCACCGTGGGCTCGGCGAACGCGACCAGGAAGGCGACGGCGCACAGCACCACGCAGCTGACGGCCTTCAGGTCCGTCTGGACGCGGTGGCGGATCTGCGCGGTGTCGCGGTGGGCGGAGGCGCGCGCGAGGCGGGGGAAGGTCACCGTCACCAGCAGCAGCGACAGGACCATGGGCACCTGCGCGATCTTCTGGGCGTAGTTGAGGTGGGAGATCGCCCCGGCGGGCAGGCTGGACGCGAAGAACCGCTCGACCAGCACCTGCCCCTGCCTGGTCAGGGTGTAGACGACGATGGGGACGAGCGCGGCCGTCGCCAGCGTTCCGGGCTGGAGCCGGGGGGCGTCGGTGGGGGCGTCGGGGGACGCGGGGGCCGTCACGTCGGGTGCGGTCTCGTCCGGGCGTGGCCTGGCGCGCAGGCGGCGGTAGAAGGCCGGTGCCTGCACCAGGATCATGAGGACGCCGCCCGCGGCGACCCCGGCGGCGGCGCTGACGATCCCCAGGCCGTCGGCCAGGAGCGTGATGGAGGCGAGGATCCCCAGGTTGTAGGCCAGGTAGATGGCGGCCGGGGGACCGAAGCAGTGGTGGGCCCGCAGGGTGGCGTTCATGAACCCGGCGATCCCGAAGGTGAGGATGGTCACCGCGGTCAGCCGCACGCACGTCACGGCGGGACCGTGCGCCGTGATGCCGGGGGCCAGCAGGTCGACCAGGAGCGGCGCGGCGGCGACGGCGGCGACGGCCGCGACGGACAGCACCAGGACCAGCCTCGGCAGCACGAGGGACACCAGGGGGCGCACGCCGTGCGGCTGTTGCAGGGCGCGGGTGACGGCCGGGACCATCGCCAGCGCCATCGCGTCCTCGATCAGCAGCGGGGACACCGACTCGGGGATGCTCCAGGCGACGAGGAAGGCGTCGGTGCTGCTGCTGGCGCCGAACCGGTGGGCGATCAGCAGGTCCCGGGCGAACCCCAGCACGGTGCCCGTGCCGATCAGCGCCGCCGACAGCAGCGCGGCGCGGCCCGCGGAGTTGCCGGACCGGGGGCGGGTGGCGGTCACGCTCACCGGCGCGGGCGGGGGATCGGGCCGGGGCCGCCGGCGGGGGCGAGGCGGGGCGGGCGCCGGGGCGTCCGGTCCGGGGCGAACGTGTGGAAGGCCGCGTTCACCGCCAGCCCCAGCATGACCGCGAACAGGACGCTGGTGGGTCCCCCCAGGTCGGAGTAGAGGAAGTTCACCATGATGCTGACGGTGAAGCCCGCGCCGACCAGCCAGCGCGGGTCGTCCGGGCGGGGGCGCGCCCCGAGGGCGCTCGCCAGCCCCACCAGCAGCCCCAGGAGGGCGGTGACGCCGACGACGCCCTGCTCGGCCAGGACCAGCAGGTACTGGTTGTGCGGCGACAGCAGGGGCTGCCGCTGGTAGCCGTGGACCGGGTCGGCGGTCTCCCCCGCGAACGACACCGCGAGGGAGCTGTGGGCGTCGCGGTACCCGGCGAAGTTCTTCACCCCCACGCCGGTCAGGGGACGGTCCTGCCAGATGGCCACCGCGGACTGCCACAGCCCGTAGCGGTCGCTGACCGACTGGTCGGGCTGGTCGACGGAGGCCACCACCGACCGGGCGCGCTCGGCCAGCGTCGCCGAGCCCACCCCCAGCCCGCCGACCACGATGGTCAGCGCGGCGGTGACCAGCAGGATCGCGCGCAGCGCCAGCCGCAGGCTGACACAGACCATGATCGTCAGTACGCCGATCCCCGCCGCGATCCAGCTGCCCCGGCTCAGCGACAGCAGCAGGCCGGCGGCCAGCACGCCGAGGACCGCCCACGCCGCGACGCGCGCGGCGCCCCGGGCGAGCAGGGCCGCCGCGACCACCACGAACGCCGCGAACCCCGCGACGGTCGCCATCGCCATGACGTCGGTGGCGCCGAACGTCCCCACCGCCCGCACGTCGCGGCCCGCGTAGGAGGCGCCGGTCCCGGTGGCCGCCTGCCAGATGCCGTAGCCGGCCTCGCCGACCCCCACCACCGCCACCGCCGCGGCCGTGAGGGCGAAGTCCCGGCGGTCGCGCACCAGCAGCGTCACCGCCAGCGGCACCAGGACGAAGATCTGCAACACCCGCAGGTAACCGGGGAGGCTGTCGAGCGGATGGGGCGAGCAGGCCGTGGACAGGGCGGCCGCGCACGCGACCGCCCCCAGCAGCGCCATCGCCGTCCCGGACGGCCGCGTCCGGCCGGTGACCGCCAGCGCGGCGGCCGTCGCCACCAGGCCGACGCTGGCCAGGTCGCTGACGGTGACCTGCACGCCGTCCGCGGAGCTGGCCGTGCCGGGAGGGATCGCGACGCACAGGACCGTGGCGGCGATCAGCCAGCTCGCGCGGGGGGTCGTCCCGCCCCTGCCGCTCCCGGTGTCCGGAACGGGCGGGGCGGGTCGGGGGGTGCCGGGACCGGGGCCGGTCCCGGTGAGGTGGGGGGCGGTCACCGCTGCCGCCCGCACATGGCCAGCGCGGTCCAGACCAGGACCTTCAGGTCCCGGGCGAAGCTCCAGTTCTCGATGTAGTAGTTGTCGAAGCGGGCCCGCTGCTCGATGGAGGTGTCGCCGCGCAGCCCGTGGATCTGGGCCCACCCGGTGACGCCGACCGGGACGCGGTGGCGCCGGCTGTAGCCGGGGTGGGAGGCGCTGAACCGCTCGACGAAGTAGGGCCGTTCGGGGCGGGGGCCGACCAGGCTCATGTCGCCGCGGATGACGTTCCACAGCTGGGGCAGCTCGTCCAGCGAGGTGCCCCGCAGGAACCGGCCGACCGGTCCCATGCGGACGTCGCCCTCGACCGACCAGCGGGTGTCGGACTCGTGGGCGCTGTCGGGCTGGAGGGTGCGGAACTTCAGCAGGACGAACTCCCGGCCGCCGGCGCCGAGGCGCCGCTGCCGGAAGAGCACCCCGGGTCCGCCCTCGATCCGCGCGGCCACGGCGCACACCGCCATCACCGGCCACAGCACCGCCAGGAGCAGGAGCGCGGCCAGCAGGTCGAAGGCCCGTTTGGCGCGCCGCACGTGGCGGGCGCGGTGGAGGGTGTTGAGCGGCAGGCAGGGCAGTCCGGCGAGGTGGTCGAGGCCGTCGCCGGGGGGCAGCGGGGATCCGAGGCTCGGGAACAGAAGGGTCTCGACGGAGCCCTGCGAGGCCGCGGCCAGGACCTCGGGCGCCTGGGGGTGGGGGATGTCGTCGGCGACGAGCACCAGGACGTCGGCGGCGGCCGCCGCGGCGAGGGGGACGCACCGCGTCCCGTCGCCGAGGACCGGCACCGGGGGGCAGCCCGGGACGGGGTCGGGCGGGGTGGAGTCGAAGACCAGCTGGCCGATGGGGACCACCCCGAACTCGGGGTGTTCGAGCAGCGCGCCGGCCACGTGCGCGGTCGCCGTGCCGCCGCCGACCAGCAGGGCGCGGCGCTGGTGGGTCCGCCGGCGCCGGTAGGAGCGGGCCAGGCCGACCAGGAGGGCGTGCCCGCTCACCGCGACCACCGCGCAGACGCCCAGGGCGAGGAAGGCGACCGACGCCTGCGCCGTGCTCGCCAGCGGCGCGCCGGTCAGGAGCGCACCGAGCACGACCAGGGCGCACAGCCTCCGCACCAGGGGGACCGCCGTGTCCACCAGGCTCAGCGCCCGGCGCGCCCGGTACCGGCCGGTGAGCGTCTGCACGCCGACCACCGCGGACGCCGTCAGGCCCGCGTGCGCCACCGAGCGCGTCAGCAGCCACGAGGCCGCGAAGGCCGCCGCGGCGTCGGCGCCCGCGGCGCCCGCGGCG
>NZ_BCQR01000195.1 GCF_001552175.1 Actinomadura kijaniata NBRC 14229 | reverse complement strand
CCCCGCCGCTACCGGCGGCTGCGCGCCGAGGCGGGGCTGCGCGTGGTCGGGCTGCCCGACCTCCACCAGGCGGGGCGGACCCGGTGGGTGGTGCGGCTGACCGCCACCCCGGCCGCCGCCCGGTCGCTCGCCCGCGCGCTGGCCCGGCGCCCCGACACCTCCTGGGTGCGGCTCACCAGCGGCGGCACCGAGATCTTCGCGATCGTGGACGCCCCGCACGGCGGCGGGGCCGCGGCGTCGCTGCTGCTGCGGGACGTGCCGCGCAGCGGCGGCGTCCTCGGGGTCTCCGCGCACTGCCTGCTGCACACCTACCGCGGCGGCCCCACCACCTGGCACGGCCGCGTCCGCGCCCTCAGCGAGGAGCAGTGCCGCCTGCTCGCGCCGCCGACCGCGGAGCCGGTGGACGGGCCCCCTCCCACGGACGCCGAACGCGCGCTGATCGACGCCCTCCGGCACGACGGCCGCGCCACCCACGCCGACCTGGCCGGGGCCACCGGCTGGTCACCGGACACCGTGGCGCGGCGGCTGGCCGCGCTGCGGGCCCGGGGTGCGGTCTTCTTCGACGTCGAGATCGACGACGCCGTGCTCGGCGTGACGACGCAGGCCCTGCTGTGGATGTCGGTCGCCCCGGCGCACCTGGACCGGGTCGCCGCCACCCTGGCGGCCCATCCCGAGCCGGCCGCCGTCGTCGCCACTACCGGCCCCACCAACCTGCTCGCCCAGGTGCTCTGCTCCGACCCCGCCGACCTGCACCGCTATCTCACGCGCCGGCTCGGCGCCCTGCCGGAGATCCGCGCCGTGGAGTCGGCGCCGGTCCTGCTGACCCTCAAGGCCGCCGGTCATCTGACGCCCGCCGCCCGTCCCGCGCCGCGGCGGGGGGAAGCCGGGAGCTGATCGCCGCCAGCAGCCCGGTGACCAGCGGGTCCCCGGCGCGGTCGGGGCGGTGGACGGCGTGGTAGGGGACCGCTGGGAGGTCGGTGATCTCCCGGGCCACCAGGCCCTCGGGAACGCGGACGCAGCCGTTCACCACCGCCGGGCCCACGCCCAGCGCCGCGAAGTGCAGGATCAGCGGCCAGCCCGACGCCTCCACCGCCACCGACCACGGGACCTGCGCGGCGCGCAGCGCGCGTTCCAGCATGATCCGGTGCGGGCCGTGCGGCGGCGGGACCACCAGGGAGGCGTCCGCCAGGTCGCCCAGGGTGAGGGACGGGCGTCCGGCCAGGGGGTGGTCCTCCGGCGCCACCAGCACCTGCGGATAGGTCGCCAGGTGCACGGCGGTCAGGTCGTGGGGGAGCACGTCCAGGACCGCCACGCCCAGGTCGGCGCGGCCGGTGCGGACCGCCGCCAGGGTGCGGGCGCGGTCGCCGTTGACCAGGCGCGGGCGGGGCGCGGCCGTGCGGACCGCCTCGCCCAGCAGGTACAGGAACGCCCCCTCGCCCGCCGCCAGGACCGGGACGCGGCCAGGGGAACGGCCCTGCACCTCGGCCAGGAACGCGGTCGTCCGGTCGTCCAGCTCGCGCGCGAACCGCGCCACCGCCTCGCCCTCCGGCGTCAGCGTCAGCCGCCGCCCCTCCTTGCGGTACAGGGGGCGGTCCAGCGTCTCGGCCAGCTTGCGCACCTTGACGTGCAGGGCGGGCTGGGAGATGTGCAGCTCCTCGGCGGCCCGCGTGAAGTTGAGATGCTTCGCGAACACCGCGAACGACGCCAGCGCGTCGGTGGAGAGCCGACCCAGTTCCATAGGCAGAGACTATGGCTCCGGGAGCGATCCATAGTTCTGTTCGAGTGGCGCGGCCCCCAGGCTGAGATCATGAACACCACGGCATCACCCCGGCTCGGCGTCGACTTCGGCCGGGTCGTCCACGGCGGTCCGCTCGCCCCCGGCGACGCCGACACCGCCTTCCTGAGCGGCGGCTTCGCCGAGGCCCTCGCCTCCCCGGCCACCGAGGGGGCCTTCGAGGTCCTGCCCCGCTTGGTCGCGCTCTTCGAGGGGCGCGCCTGGATCATCTCCAAGTGCGGCGAACGCGTGCAGCGCCGCACCCTGGCCTGGCTGGACCACCACGACTTCCACCGCCGCACCGGGCTGCCCCGCGGCAACGTGCGGTTCTGCCGCAAACGCGCCGACAAGGCCGTCCACTGCGCCGAACTCGGCATCACCCACATGATCGACGACCGGGCCGACGTCCACCGCGCCCTGGCGGGGACCGTGCCGTACCGCTACCTGTTCGGGCCGCAGGCGGGACCGGCGCCCGAAGGCGTGCGCACCCCGCTGACCTGGGCCGAGACCGAAGAGATGATCAACGCAGATATCCGGGCGGCACCCGCTCCACGAGCCACACGCCGTTCGCGCTGACCCGGAACTCGTGACCGTCGGCGGCCATCGCCGCCGCGTCCACCACCAGCACCACCGGACGCCCCCGGCGCGCGCCCACCCGCCGCGCCGTCTCCGCGTCCGGCGACAGGTGCACCGCGTGCCGGTCCATCCGGCGCAGCCCCTCGCGGCGGATCGCCGCAACCGCGCGCTCGGTCGTCCCGTGGTACAGCAGCGGCGGCGGGGCGGTCACCGGCAGGTCCAGGTCCACCTGGACCGTGTGCCCCTGGTTGGCGCGGATCCGCCGCCCCGCGGGGTCGAACGCGTACCGCCGCTTGTCGTTGGCCGCCACCACGTGCTCCAGCTCGTCCCGCGTGATCGGGAAGCCGTGCCGCGCCGCGGCCGCCAGCAGCTCGTCCACCTCGGCCCAGCCCTCGGGCGACAGCGTCAGCCCGATCCGCTCCGGCCGGTGGCGCAGGTGCTTGGCGAGATATTTGGAGATCTTCACCAGGCGGCGTTCGTCCATGGGGTCGTCCCCGGAGAAAGACGGCACGGAGGAGGACAGCACGACGAGGCCGTGGTCCCCGAAGGGATCACGGCCTCGTCGAGAGCGTGACGTTCACCCGGCCGCGGCCGGGTGCGGTCACTTGGCCTGGAGTTCGGCGGCGCGCTTGGCGATGGCCGACTTGCGGTTGGCGGCCTGGTTCTTGTGGATGACGCCCTTGCTGGCGGCCTTGTCGAGCTTGCGGGCGGCGTGGCGCTGGGCGGCGATCGCCTCCTCGACGTTGCCAGCGTCAGCGGCCTCGCGGAACTTGCGGATGGCCGTCTTCAGCTCCGACTTGACGGCCTTGTTGCGAAGGCGCGCCTTCTCGTTCTGCTTGTTCCGCTTGATCTGGGACTTGATGTTAGCCACGTCGTAGAGCCTCAGCTTGTAGGTTGCGATCTTCACCTGCCACCGAGGGGTGGACAGGCACCAACGAACGTTGAACGGGGCGGACGGTGCCCCGGGGCACGACGCTACGCCACACGCAGTGGCTCAGCTTACCAATCCCGCGCGCGGGCCCAAAACCAGACGGGCTGCACGGAGCACCGCGCGGAACATGGGACTATGGGATAAGGCAAGATCTGCCAGTTCCCTGCCCACCCGCGAGTTTGCGAACGGACCCCGGTGCCAGCGCCTGAGCCCAACAAGACCGACCCCGCGATCATCCGCAACTTCTGCATCATCGCGCACATCGACCACGGCAAGTCGACGCTCGCCGACCGGATGCTGCAGTTGACGGGGGTCGTCGAGGAGCGCCAGATGCGCGCCCAGTACCTCGACCGCATGGACATCGAGCGCGAGCGCGGCATCACGATCAAGAGCCAGGCGGTCCGCCTGCCCTGGACCGTCGACGGCCGGGAGCACGTCCTCAACCTGATCGACACGCCCGGCCACGTCGACTTCTCCTACGAGGTGTCGCGGTCGCTGGCGGCCTGCGAGGGCGCGGTCCTGCTGGTCGACGCCGCGCAGGGCATCGAGGCGCAGACGCTGGCCAACCTGTACCTGGCGCTCGACGCCGACCTGCACCTCATCCCGGTCCTCAACAAGATCGACCTGCCGGCCGCGCAGCCGGAGAAGTACGCCGAGGAGCTCGCCGGGATCATCGGCTGCGACCCCTCGGACGTGCTGCGGGTCTCCGGCAAGACCGGCGAGGGCGTCACGGAGCTGCTGGACCGGATCGTGGCGACCGTGCCCGCCCCGGTCGGCGACCCCGACGGCCCGGCCCGCGCGCTGATCTTCGACTCGGTGTACGACACCTACCGGGGCGTGGTCACCTACGTCCGGATCATCGACGGGCACCTGTCGCGCCGCGACAAGAGCCTGATGATGTCCACCGGCTCGGCCCACGACACCCTCGAGGTCGGCGTGATCTCGCCCGAGCCCAAGCCGGTCGGCGGCCTGGGCGTCGGCGAGGTGGGCTACCTGATCACGGGCGTGAAGGACGTACGGCAGGCGCGCGTCGGCGACACCGTCACCACCTCCGCGCGGCCCGCCGCCGAGCCGCTGGGCGGCTACCAGGACCCGAAGCCGATGGTGTTCTCGGGCCTGTACCCGATGGACGGCGACCAGTACCCCGACCTGCGCGACGCGCTGGACAAGCTGCGGCTGAACGACGCCGCGCTGGTCTACGAGCCGGAGACCTCGGCGGCGCTGGGCTTCGGTTTCCGCTGCGGGTTCCTCGGCCTGCTGCACATGGAGATCGTCCGGGAGCGGCTGGAGCGCGAGTTCAACCTCACGCTGATCTCCACCGCGCCCAACGTGGTCTACAAGGTGGTGATGGAGGACGGCTCCGACCACGTCGTCACCAACCCCAGCGAGTTCCCCGAGGGCAAGGTCGCCACGGTCTTCGAGCCGGTCGTCCGGGCCACCGTCCTCACCCCCTCGGACCACATCGGCGCGATCATGGAGCTGTGCCAGGGCCGCCGCGGAGTGCTGCTGGGCATGGACTACCTGTCGGAGGACCGGGTCGAGATCCGCTACACGCTGCCGCTGGCGGAGATCATCTTCGACTTCTTCGACCAGCTGAAGTCCCGCACCCGCGGCTACGCCTCGCTGGACTACGAGCCCAGCGGCGAGCAGGAGTCCGACCTGGTGAAGGTGGACATCCTGCTCCAGGGCGAGTCGGTGGACGCGTTCAGCCAGATCGTCCACAAGGACAAGGCCCGCGAGTACGGCCTGATGATGACCTCCAAGCTCAAGGAGCTCATCCCCCGGCAGCAGTACGAGGTGCCCATCCAGGCCGCGATCGGCTCGCGCATCATCGCCCGCGAGAACATCCGCGCCATCCGCAAGGACGTCCTCGCCAAGTGCTACGGCGGTGACATCTCCCGTAAGCGCAAGCTGCTGGAGAAGCAGAAGGAGGGCAAGAAGCGGATGAAGACCATCGGAAGGGTCGACGTCCCGCAGGAGGCCTTCGTCGCGGCGCTGAACACCGCCGAGCCTGCCGACAAGCCCAAGAAGTAGGCGGTGCTGGGGCGGGCAAGAAGCGGATGCTGTGTCTCCTGCGGAAGGGGCGACGTCCCGCAGGAGGCCTTCGTCGCCGCGCTGAACACCGCCGAGCCCGCCGACAAGCCCAAGAAGTAACGCTTTCGCGGACATCCCCGTGACGCTGTGCGTCCCGGGGATGTCGCGTTTCCCGGGGGATCGCGCAAAGCGGTGGTGACGGGCTGTCCGCGCGGGGAGACTGGGCGTTGTGAATCACACGCTGCTGCACCAGGTCCTGGTCTCGGACCTGGTGGTCCCGATCGGGCTCGCCGAGGAGCCGGGGCAGGAGTCGCTCACCGGGTTCGGCGCCCGGCTGTCGGACGACACCTGGATCCGCTGCGACCTGATGGTCTACCGCGCGGACCAGGCCCGCGGCGACCTCTGGTACGTCCGGGGCGCCCCGCTGCTGGCCGTGGAGGTGGTCTCCGCCGCCTCCCGCATCCGCGACCTGGGCACCAAGAAGGACCTCTACGAGCGGTTCGAGGTGCCCGCGTACTGGGTGGTGGAGGTCCGGGACGACGGGCCGCGGGTCCACGTCCACGAACTCGGCGACGACGGCCACTACGGCGAGGGTGTCGTGATCGCCGGGGGCCGTTCGGCCGCCCTGACCCGCCCCTTCCCGATCGAGCTCGCCCCCGACAAGATCTTCGACCGGCTGCCCGGCCGTCCCGCCCCCCGAAGGAGTGCCACCGTGTCCGAACGGACCGCCGCCCGCACCGCGGGCCCCGACCTGCCGGGCAGCGAAGAGCCGATCCTCATCGACGCGTTCGGGCACCGCTGGCCCACCGGCGCGGAGAAGGTCGAGCTGTGGGACGGCTGCCCGGTGTTCTACGGCGAGTGGGACGAACGCGACGTGGAGATCGCCGAACGCACCTACCCCGGTCGCGTCGTGCGCCTGGACCAGCCGCCCGGCGAGCCCGGCACGATGACGATCCTCCCCGGTCCGGCCGGGGACTGACGGGCGCGCCCCGCCGTCCCGTGCGGGCGGCGGGGCGCGGCCTCATCCGACCGGGGACCTTACTTGATCAAGGGCCAGGCCAGTACCGCGGGCACCTTGCGGAACTCGCCGCGGTTGGCCGCCCGCGCCGCGTAGACCAGGAACACCATGATCGCGGCGGTGAAGACCAACGGCACCCACACCAGCGGCTCGAACAGCAGCTGGAGCACCAGACCCGCCACCCACACCACGACCGACGCGATGCCCATGTTGAGGCCCTGCGCGGCGTGCCGGCGCACGAACGGCGAGCGCGCCCGTCCCAGGTAGACGACCGCCGGGGCGATCACCGCGACCAGGAACTGGCCCACGTACGCCATCAGCGCCCAGGTCTTCTCCTCGTCGCTCACCGGACCGAAGTGGCCGGGCTGCTGCGCGCCCCGGCCCTGCTGAGGCTGCTGCTGCCAGCTGCCCTGGGGCTGCTGCTGCCAGGCGTTGCCCTGCTGCTGCCAGGGCTGCTGCTGCCAGCCGGGCTGCTGACCGGGGCCGGGCTGCGGGGGAGGCCCGTAGGCCATGGGAGGGTCCTCCGAGTTCCTGCGGTGGCTGTTTGCGAAGTGTACGACTACTTCGACGCGCGCGGGGTTCGCAAGTTCCCGCGCTTCGTGGGGGATCCGCCGTGGGAGGTCACCGCCAGGCGTCCGCCAGCACGTCCGGCAGCCGCAACCCGACCGAGGTGAACCGGCCGCCGCGCTCGTCGGGACCGCCGAGGGTGAGGCCCATGGCGCGCAGGAGGTGGTGTCCGTGCCGGCGCTCGATCTCGTGGCCGAGCCCCTCCAGCAGCGCGACCACGTCGGCGGCGGGCTCGTCCAGCAGGTCGATGCCGTCCAGCCGGAACCGCAGCTCGGGGTTGCCGCCCCAGCCGGCGGGGCGCGTGCCGTGGACCTCGCCGAGGCGTTCCACGCCGTCGCCGCCGACCTGCGTGGACACGTGCAGCGCGCCGCGCCCGACCCGCACGCTGCGGTGGTCGTTCCAGCCGCACAGGAACGACGCGCGCGGCGGCGCGGTCCCGACCTGTCCGGCGACCGCGCCCAGGGTGGCCCAGGCGTCGGCGGCGAGCGTGGAGAACAGCAGGTGGTCGTCGGGCAGCACCGCGCCGCGCCCCGGCTCCAGCGTCACCACGAACGGCCGCACCTCGCCGGGGAACCGCGCCGGGTCCGGGTCGCGCAGCGTGACCAGGCCCTCCCACTCCACCGGGTCGGCCACCGCGAACCAGGTGATCTCGGCCTCCACGCCGAGCTCGGCGAAGGTCCGGTCGGTCAGCTTCCAGCCGACCAGTTCGCGCAGGTCCTCGGCGTCCTGGGCCAGCCGCCGCCGCCACCAGGCGGGCGCCTCGTCGCGGCGGCCGCGTCCGCTCCACCGCACGCCCTGTCCCGGCAGCTCCCCGGTCTCCGGCTCGCCGTGCTCGGTGAACAGCGTCCACCGCCAGCCGTCCGGCCCGCCGGTCAGCACCACCCGCACGGGCTTGCGTCCGAAGTTCGCCCCCTGTTTCCGCACCCGGCCGACCCTATCCGCCGCGCCGCCCCCGACGACAGCGGATCTTGTGACGGGTCGGCCGGAGACGCCCGGAACGTCCCGGACGCGGCTCGCCGGGACACGCCGGTCATCCCCGGCCCCGCGCCGATCTGCCGATACGGTCGGGGGAGCAGTCGTCTGGACGGGGCACGGACGCCCCGGGTTATCGGAGGTTCGCAGGGTGACGCACTCCGAGCAGGTTCTCCGTACTCCGCGGGAACGGGAGACGGTGAACGGCGCGGTCCGCGCACTGCGCTCGGCCGCCCCGCTCGGCTGGACGAGGCTCGCCCTGGAGTTCCGCGCCACCGTCGGCATCGACAGCGCCCTGTTCGAGATCACCGACCCGGACGGGGCCGTGCGCGCCGCCACCCCGCCCGGCCGCGCCGTCGGGAAGATGGACGAGCTGCGGCGGGCGATGTACCGGCGCGGCAAGGGCGCCTGGTTCACCGCCCGGCTGGAGGTCGAGCGGTCCGGTCGCTGGACCGTCGAGTTCGACTACGACGCCGAGCCCGACTTCACGCCCCCGCTGCCCCCGGCCGCCTACGCGCAGGACCTGGACCGGTTCCCGCGCGCCGAGGAGCACATCCCCGGCTGGCTGGGCGACAAGCTGCGCAGGGCCCGAGCATCGGGGAACGCGCGGCAGACTTGAGGGGTGCCCGCGACCCTTCCCGATGGTGACCCCGTACCCGCCGACGGGACGCTGCCCCGCAGCGCCCTGACGGGGCTGGGCGAGCGCCCGTTCGCCTTCTACGTGCACGTGCCGTTCTGCGTGACCCGCTGCGGCTACTGCGACTTCAACACCTACACGGCGACCGAGCTGGGCCCCGGCGCGAGCCGCGACTCCTACGCCGACACCGCCGTCGCCGAGGTCCGCATGGCCCGCCGCGTCCTCGGCGACGCCGACCTGCCCGTCCGCACGGTGTTCGTCGGCGGCGGCACGCCCACGCTGCTGCCGCCCGGCGACCTCGGGCGGATCCTGAAGGCGATCGACGCCGAGTTCGGCCTGGCCCCGGACGCCGAGGTCACCACCGAGGCCAACCCCGAGACGGTCGACCGGGCCTACCTGGACGGCCTCCGCGAGGCGGGCTTCACCCGCGTGTCCTACGGCATGCAGAGCGCCCGCGAGCACGTGCTGAAGGTGCTGGAGCGCACCCACACCCCCGGCCGGGTCCCGCAGGTCGTGGAGTGGACCCGGCAGGCGGGCTTCGCGCACGTCAACCTCGACCTGATCTACGGCACCCCCGGCGAGAGCGACGACGACTGGCGCGCCTCCCTGGAGGCGGCCCTGGCCTGCGGCCCCGACCACGTCTCGGCGTACGCGCTGATCGTCGAGGAGGGCACCCGGCTGGCCGCCCAGGTCCGCCGCGGCGAGCTGGCCGCCCCCGACGACGACGCGATGGCCGACCGCTACCTGATGGCCGAGCGGATGCTCAGCGCCCACGGCCTGACCTGGTACGAGATCTCCAACTGGGCCGCCTCGCCCGACGCGGCCTGCCACCACAACCTGCTCTACTGGACCGGCGCGGACTGGTGGGGCGTCGGACCCGGCGCGCACAGCCACGTCGGCGGCACCCGCTGGTGGAACGTCAAGCACCCCGCCGCCTACGCCGCCCGCCTCGCGCAGGGGACCACCCCCGCGCACGCCCGCGAGGTCCTGGACGACGAGGACCGCCGCATCGAACGGATCATGCTGGAGCTCCGGCTGGCCGACGGCTGCCCGGCCGACCTGCTGGACGGGGCCGGGGCCCGCCGCGCCGTCGCCGACGGCCTGCTGGAACGGGCCCCCTACGAGGAGGACGGCCGCGCGGTCCTCACCCTGCGCGGCCGCCTCCTCGCCGACGCGGTCGTCCGCGACCTGACCTGAACCGCGGTGAGCTTTATTTAACATCGCCGTCACATTTGGCGCCGACGGATGCAATAAAGGCGCGAATTAGTGCCTGGGCACTAGTGGCAGTGGGATTTCTGGTCCTGTTTCCCGGAGGTCGGCCGCTGTTAGCCTTCGTCGCGTTCCAGTCGGAAATCGCTCAACGGAGGGCGAAAACGTGACGCAGATTCTTCGCCGTGGCCTGGCCGTCGCGGCCGGGGCGGTGGTGGCCGGGGCCGTGCTGGCGCCGTTGCCCGCTCATGCGGGTACGGATGTCGGGGCGGCGTCGGCGCTGGGTAAGAAGACGTTCTCCTACTCCTACTCGGAGGGGTACTGCTTCTATTCCAAGCCGTTGAAGAAGGCGATGAAGGTCCGGGTGTCGGGGAAGTTGCGTTATGTGCGCAACGCCTACAAGTTCAACCGGGGAATCCGGGTGCGTTTCCATGACCCGACGCTGGTGGAGCCGAAGGTGACGTTGGCGACGGCGACCAAGTGCTCCGGCGGCCGGGCCGCCAAGGTCTCCAAGGCCAAGGTCGAGCAGCTCTGGTACGACTGGTCCTGCAAGACCAACGTCTCGGTCTTCGTCGGCCTGCCCTGGCAGGCGGGCGTCGGCGCCACCCGCTCGTGCGGCAAGACCAAGCGCGCGCACCGCTCGACCGGTTACGGCTCGGGTTCGGGCTTCGTCCAGCACAACTCGGGCGCGCCGGCCAAGTGGGGCTGGGGCCGCGACGGCAAGGGCATCAAGAAGGGCGGCAAGATCTGCCTGCACGGTGACGGCGCGGCGACCATCTGGTCCGGCAACCGGTCCGACAGCGTGATCAGGGCGCTCGACGTCTGCGTCCCGGCCTCCTACAAGGGCCTGTCGTGATCCGCCGTGGCCTGGCCGTCGCGGCCGGGGCGGTGGTGGCCGGGGCCGTGCTGGCGCCGTTGCCCGCTCATGCGGGTACGGACGTCGGGGCGGCGTCGGCATTGGGCAAGAAGGCTTTCTCGTACTCCTATTCGGAGGGGTACTGCTTCTATTCGAAGCCGTTGAAGAGGGCGATGAAGGTCCGGGTGTCGGGGAAGTTGCGTTATGTGCGCAACGCCTACAAGTTCAACCGGGGAATCCGGGTGCGTTTCCATGACCCGACGCTGGTGGAGCCGAAGGTGACGTTGGCGACGGCGACCAAGTGCTCCGGCGGCCGGGCCGCCAAGGTCTCCAAGGCCAGGATCCTCCAGCTCTGGTACGACTGGAACTGCAAGTCGTCGGTCGGCGTCGTCCTCGGCCGGGGCAGCCAGTTCGGCGTCAGCCTGAGCGGCACGCGCTCGTGCGGCAAGACCAAGGTCGCCAGCCGCTCGACCGGTTACGGCGCGGGTTCGGGCTTCGTCCAGCACAACACCGGCGCGCCCGTCGGCTGGAGCTGGGGCCGCGACGGCAAGGGCATCAAGAAGGGCGGCAAGATCTGCGTCCGGGGCGACGCGGGCGCCACCATCTGGACCGGCAACCGGTCGGACACGGTCGTCAAGCCGCTGAAGGTCTGCGTCCCGGCCTCCTACAAGGGCCTGTCGTGACGGCGGGTACCGCCGCTTCCCGGGCTCAGCGGAACATCGGCCAGGCCATGAAGGCCGGGAAGCGGTAGTACTCGCCACGGTTGCCCGCGACCGCCGCCAGGATCAGGTAGACGATCATCGCGATCGCCTGGGCCGCGGTGGTGAGGATCCCGATGACCAGGAAGATCAGGATGATGTTGACGAACATGTACACCAGCTGAGTGATCGCGAAGTTGAGGCCCTGGGCGCCGTGCCAGCGCAGGAACGGCGACTCGTCCTTCTTGATCAGGTAGACCAGCAGCGGCGCCAGGAACCCCAGCAGGAACTGGCCGAGGTGGCACAGCACCGCCCAGGTGCGGTCGTCGGAACTGGCCGGGGCGCCGTGCCCGTACTGCTGCCCGTACTGCTGGCCGTACTGCTGGGCGTGGGGCTGCATCTGGCCGTAGCCGGGGGCCTGCCCGTAACCGGCGTACGGGTCGTAGCCGGACTGGGCGTAGCCCTGCTGCCCGTAGTCCTGCTGCCCGTACCCCGGCGGCGCGTAGGGCTGCTGGCCGTAACCCTGCTGCCCGTACCCCGGTTGCTGGTCGTACCCCTGTTGTCCGTAACCCTGTTGGCCATACCCCTGCTGACCGTAACCCTGCTGGTCGTGGCCCTTGTAGGGCTGCTGCTCCTGGCCGGGCCAGCCATGGCCCTGCTGGCCGGGGGTCTGTGGTTGATGGTCGGGACGTTCCGGCGGGCCTTGCGACATGGCGGGCTCCTCGGTGGAGCGGACGGTGGCCTAGGGGGCGGTCACGAAGTCGATCAGCTCCTCGACCCGGCCCAGCAGGGCCGGCTCCAGGTCGGCGTAGGTGGTCACCGAGCCCAGGATGCGTTTCCAGGCGGTTCCCACGTCATCCCCCCAGCCGAGTGCGGCGAGCACCCCCTCCTTCCAGGGTACGCCGCGAGGGACGCGTGGCCAGGCGTCGATTCCGACGGCCGACGGCTTGACGGCCTCCCACACGTCGACGAACGGGTGCCCGCACACCAGAACGTGCGGCGACGTCACCCGGGCGGCGATCCGGCTCTCCTTGGAGCCCTCCACCAGGTGGTCCACCAGGACGCCCAGCCTGCGCCCCTCGCCGGGCCCGAACTCCTCGACGATGGCGGGCAGGTCGTCCACGCCCTCCAGGTACTCCACCACCACGCCCTCGACGCGCAGGTCGTGGCCCCAGATCTTCTCGACCAGCTCGGCGTCGTGCACGCCCTCCACGTAGATGCGGCTCTCCTTGGCCACCCGTGCCCGCAGCCCCCGCACCGCGACCGATCCCGACGCCGACCGCGCCGGTCCGGCGGGCGCGGCCGCCGGGCGCACCAGCGTCACCGGCCTGCCGTCGATCAGGAAACCCGCCTTGGCCAGCGGGAACACCCGCCGCTTGCCGAAGCGGTCCTCCAGCGTCACGCCGAACTTGTCGCAGGAGACCACCGCGCCGCAGAAACCGCTGGCGGGGTCCTCCGCCACCAGCCCCGGCTCGGCGGGCACCTCGGGGATCTGACCTTTGCGGGGCAGCCGCCAGTCCCCCGCCAGCACGTCGTTTCCGTAGTCCTTACTCCGCACAGGCCAGCACATTAATCCGCCGGGACGCCGGGACCCGGAAGATCCTCGTCGCCGGGCGTGGCGGACGCCGCACGGGCGCGGCCCTCCAGAGTGGGCCCGCCGGGTCGTACACTTGGCACTCGAAAGTATGGAGTGCCAGTACAGGGGCAGGGGAGGTGACCACGTGCTCGACGACCGGAAACTCGCGGTCCTCCGCGCGATAGTCGAGGACTACGTCTCCACCAACGAGCCGGTCGGCTCCAAGGCCTTGGTGGATCGGCACAGGCTCGGGGTGTCCTCGGCGACCATCCGTAACGACATGGCGGTGCTGGAGGAGCAGGGCTACATCACCCAGCCGCACACCAGCGCCGGGCGGATCCCGACCGACAAGGGCTACCGGCTGTTCGTGGACCGGCTCTCGACGATCAAGCCGCTGTCGGCGGCCGAGCGCCGCGCCATCGAGACGTTCCTCAGCGGCGCCTACGACCTGGACGACGTCGTCGGACGCACGGTGAAGCTGCTGGCGCAGCTGACCCGCCAGGTCGCGGTCGTGCAGTACCCCTCGCTGACCCGCTCGACCGTGCGCCACGTCGAGCTGGTGCCCGTCGCCGTGAACCGGCTCCTGCTGGTGCTGATCACCAACACCGGCCGGGTCGAGCAGCGGGTGATCGAGACCCCCGGCCCGGTGTCGGAGGAGTCGATCGGGCACCTGCGGGCGCTGCTCAACACGTGCCTGGACGGGTGCGGGCTGAGCGAGGTCCCCACGGCCGTGGCGGAGCTGCCCGAGAAGGTGGGCGCCGACGACCGGCCGGTCGTGGCGTCGGTGCTGAGCGTGCTGCTGGAGACCCTGGTGGAGAAGCACGAGGAGAAGATCGTGTTCGCCGGGGCCGCCAACCTCGCGGCGGTGGACTTCTCCCGCAGCCTGCGCGACGTGCTGGAGGCGCTGGAGGAACAGGTCGTGCTGATGCGCTTGCTCGGCGAGGCCGGAGACTCCTCTAGTGTTACGGTGCGGATCGGCACCGAGAACCCCGACGAGGGACTCCGATCGACCTCGGTGGTCGTCGCCGACTACGGCGTCGGCGACCACACTCTGGCCCGGCTGGGAGTGCTCGGGCCGACACGCATGGACTACCCCGGCACGATGGGAGCGGTACGGGCAGTGGCACGCTACGTGGGACAGATCCTGGCGGGGTCGTAAGTGGCCAACGACTACTACGCGACCCTCGGCGTCGGCCGTGACGCCACGGCCGACGAGATCAAGAAGGCCTACCGGCGGCTGGCGCGCGAACTCCACCCGGACGTCAATCCGGATCCGGAGACCCAGGAGAAGTTCAAGGAGATCACCCAGGCCTACGAGGTCCTCTCCGACCCGCAGAAGCGGGAGATGTACGACCTGGGGGCCGACCCGTTCGCGCGGGGCGGCGCGGGGGCCGGCGGCGGCTTCGGCGGCGCGGGCTTCCCGTTCAGCGACATCATGGACGCCTTCTTCGGCACCGCCACCGCGCGCGGCCCGCGCAGCCGCGCCCGGCGGGGCCGCAACGCCACGCTGCGCGTCGAGCTGGACCTGAACGAGACGGCGTTCGGCACCACGCGCGAGCTGACGATCGACACGGCGGTGCTGTGCGAGACCTGCCACGGCGACGGCACCGCGCCCGGCAGCCACCCCGAGACGTGCGAGACCTGTCACGGGCGCGGCGAGGTCCAGCAGGTGCAGCGGTCGTTCCTCGGCCAGGTCATGACGGCCCGGCCGTGCCCGACCTGCGGCGGCTTCGGCAGCATCATCCGGCATCCGTGCTCGGAGTGCTCCGGCGACGGCCGGGTCCGCACCCGCCGCACCGTCAAGGTCAAGATCCCGGCGGGCGTGGAGAACGGCATCCACATCCAGCTCGCCGGGGAGGGCGAGGTCGGCCCCGGCGGCGGCCCGCCCGGCGACCTGTTCCTGGAGATCGTCGAACGGCCGCACCCGATCTTCGAGCGGGAGGGCGACGACCTGCACTGCACCGTCGAGATCCCGATGACGGCCGCCGCGCTCGGCACCACCGTCACCGTGGAGACCCTGGACGGTCCCGAGGAGGTCGACATCAAGCCCGGCACCCAGTCCGGCCAGGTGATCACCATGTACGGGCGGGGCGTGCGGCACCTCAACGAGAGCGGCCGCGGCGACCTGCTGATCCACATCAACGTGGAGACGCCGACCAAGCTGGACGAGGAGCAGGAGGAGCTGCTGCGCCGGCTCGCCAAGCTGCGCGGCGAGGAGCGGCCGCCGGGCAAGTTCGCGCCCGGTCACCGCAGCGGCGTGTTCTCGCGTCTCAAGGACGTGTTCAACCAGCACTGAAGAGAGACCGTGGCGGCCTATCACGAAGGCCGCCACGGGACGCCCCCGCCGCGTTGAGGGACCTCCCTCGCGCGGCGGGGTTTTCCGTATGAGGGGGTTTCATGAGTCCGCCGGTGTTCCTGGCCGAGGACGGCCTGCCCGACAGCGGCACGGTGGTCCTGGACGGCCCCGAGGGGCGGCACGCCGCGACCGTGCGGCGGATCGGCCCGGGGGAGCGGGTCGATCTCACCGACGGGGCCGGGACGCTCGCCGAGTGCGTGGTGACGGCCGCCGCCAAGGCGTCGCTCACCCTGGAGGTGCTGTCGCGGCGCGTGGACCCGGCGCCCAGCCCCCGCCTGGTGGTCGTGCAGGCCCTGCCCAAGGGCGACCGGGGCGAGCTGGCCGTGGAGACCATGACCGAGGTCGGCGTCGACGTGATCGTTCCGTGGTCGGCGTCGCGCAGCATCACCCAGTGGCGGCCCGAACGCCGCGAGAAGGCGCTCGGCCGCTGGCGCAACACCGCCCGCGAGGCCGCCAAGCAGGCCCGCCGCAGCCGCTTCCCCGAGGTCGCCGAGCTGGAGTCCACCAAGCAGGTGGCGCGGCGCGTCGCGGCGGCGTCCCGCGCGGTGGTCCTGCACGAGGAGGCCACCGAGCGGCTCAGCGCGCTGGAGCCGCCCGCGGACGGCGACATCGTGGTGATCGTCGGTCCGGAGGGCGGGATCGCGGACGACGAGATCGCCGCGTTCACCGCGGCGGGCGGGCGGACGGCGCTGCTGGGGCCGACCGTGCTGCGCACGTCCACGGCCGGCGTCGCGGCGGCGGCGGTCCTGCTCGCCGCGACCGGCCGCTGGTAGCGGGCAGGCGGCGGCGACCGTCCGCCGGCGGCGGCCGGACGGCGGGAACGGCAGGGGGGATCAGGGGTTGGCGGGGGCGTCCGGCTGCTGGCTGGAGTCCGTCGTCGGGGACTCGCTCGGGGCCGGGGTCGTGGGGTCCGTCGAGGTGGACGGGGTCGGCGTCACCGACGGGGTCGGCGTCGTCGTGGTCGGCGGCGGCGTGGTCGGGCACGGCGAGCCCGACGGGGAGGCGCCGGTGGGAGAGCCGCCGGTGGTGGAGGTCTGGTCGGCCGGCGTTCCGGAGGTCTCCGCCGGGCCGCACGTGGTGGTGCCCGACGACGAGGGCTGCGACGAGGACTGGGAGCTGGTCGGCACGCCGCTGCCGTCGGTGCCGGAGGAGGAGCTCGGCTGGCCGGGGCCCGACGGGCTCAGCGTGCCCGTGCCGGGTCCGCCGGGGTGGCCGGGGCCGCCGTCGTCGGAGTGGCCGTTGCCGCTGACGGTCCGTTCGATCAGGCCGATGGTCTCCGGGGCCGAGACCCCGAGACCGGCGATCGCCACGGCCGCGCCGACCGCCAGCAGCGGACGGGACCAGGTGGCGGTGAACCACTCCCAGCCGAACCGGCGGCTCCGGCGGTCGGCGATCCGGGTCCGGATGATCTCCAGGCCCTCGGCCGAGGGGCTGACCGTCTCCGCCTCCGCGTGCAGGGCCCGGCGCAGCACCTCGCCGAGCTCGTCGTGGGGGTCGGTGGTCATGAGAACTGCTCCAGGACGTTGCGTAGCGCGGCCATCCCGCGGGCGGTGTGGCTCTTGACCGCCCCGCGGGATATGCCCATGGTCTGGGCGATCTCCGCTTCTGACAAATCGGCGTAGTAGCGCAGTACGAGCGCCTCGCGCTGTCGCGCGGGAAGCCGGTGCAGCGCCGCGACCACCGCCGAGCGTTCCAGCTCGCCGATGGCCCCGGCCTCCGCGCTGGGCGCGTCGGGCAGACCCTTGGGCGCGTACTTCTCCACGACCGCGCGGTGCCGCAGTACCGAACGCGATCGGTTCACCACGGCCTGGCGCAGGTAGGAGAGGGCCTTGTCGGGATCGCGCAGGCGACGCCACCCGCCGTGCATGGCGACGAACGCGTCCTGGACGACCTCCTCGGCCGTCCCGACGTCACGCACCAGCATTGCGGCGAGTCGCACCAGCGAGCGGTAGTTGGCGCTGTAGAGCGCCGTCACCGCCTGGTCGGCGTCCCAGGCGACGGCCACCGTTCCCGCTGTGCCCCTGGCCACGAGGGTCTCGGTCACGTCAGTTGGACGCGCACCCTCGTCGTCCGGTTTACGAAAGGGCATCTTCTGCTTGCCTCGGTCACCTATCCGCCGCCGTGCCGCCCCCGGGACCGTCCATTCGCATGGTCGCCCCCCGGATTCGGCGTGAGTGAACAGGCGGGCCCCGGCCGAGCGACGCCGGTGGCCGAACGGTACGTGCGTGCGTCGGGGGGAACGCCTGAATTGCCAACCTTAGCCAGTGAACGGGGCGCATGCGGCCGATCCGGCCCAGATTGATCAGCGCGACCTTACCGGGGGGCGCACCGTCCTGTGAACGTCCTGTCGGGCCGGGATCGGCGGCCGGGCGCGGCCGCCCGGCCGCCCGGACCCGCCCCCGGTAGGATCCGCCTCGTCCGCACGCTGGGAGGAGACCGATGACGGCATCGGAGAGTGACTGCCTGTTCTGCAAGATCGTGGCCGGCGAGGTGCCCGCCACGATCGTCCGGGAGTCGGCGGGCGCCGTCGCGTTCCGCGACATCAACCCGCAGGCCCCCACGCACGTGCTGGTGATCCCGCGCGCCCACCACCCGACCGTCGGCGAGCTGGCCGCCGCCGACGCCGAGCTGCTGGCCGAGGTGTTGCGCGAGGCGCACCGGGTCGCGGTGGACGAGGGCGTCGCCGACAACGGCTACCGCGTGGTCTTCAACACCGGGGCGCAGGCGGGCCAGACCGTCTTCCACGTGCACGCGCACGTGCTGGGCGGCCGCGGCCTCAACTGGCCGCCCGGCTGATCCGGGGCCGGCGGATCCGCGGCCCCGCCGGGGCCGCGGCGCGGGAAAATGCGGAGACGGGACGCCGGGGCCGCCCAGTACCATGGAGACGACACACGCTGGACACCCGGAGCAGACAGAAGGCAGGTCGGAGAGGCCGCAAGGCCCGGCTGATGGTCGAATCAACTCACGCGGGACGCGCTGGAGGCAACGGCGCCAGGTCCCAGATCAAGATCGTGGTGCCGGACGACCACTCGATGGTGGGCCTGCTGGGCTCCCGGGACGAGTTGCTCCACGTCATCGAACGCGCGTTCCACAGCGACATCCACGTGCGCGGCAACGAGATCACCGTGACCGGGCCCGAGGGTGAGACCGAACTCGTCTCCCGACTGTTCGAGGAGCTCATCGCCCTGCTGAAGCGCGGGACCCAGCTCACCCCTGACGCCGTGGAGCGAAGCCTGGCGATGCTGCGCAACCAGACCGACGAGCGCCCGGCCGAGGTGCTCACCCTCGACATCCTGTCCGGCCGCGGCCGGACCATCCGGCCCAAGACGCTGAACCAGAAGAAGTACGTCGACGCGATCGACAAGCACACGATCGTGTTCGGCATCGGCCCGGCGGGCACCGGCAAGACCTACCTGGCCATGGCCAAGGCGGTCAAGGCGCTCCAGGACAAGCAGGTCAACCGGATCATCCTGACCCGGCCGGCCGTGGAGGCGGGCGAACGCCTCGGCTTCCTGCCCGGCACCCTGTACGAGAAGATCGACCCGTACCTGCGGCCGCTGTACGACGCGCTGCACGACATGGTCGACCCCGACTCGATCCCGCGCCTGATGGCCGCCGGGACCATCGAGGTCGCCCCGCTGGCGTACATGCGCGGCCGGACCCTGAACGACTCGTTCATCATCCTGGACGAGGCGCAGAACACCTCGCCCGAGCAGATGAAGATGTTCCTGACGCGGCTGGGGTTCGGGTCCAAGGTCGTGGTCACCGGCGACGTCACCCAGGTGGACCTGCCCAACGGGCAGCAGAGCGGCCTGTCGGTGGTCCAGGGCATCCTGGACGGGGTCGACGACATCTTCTTCTGCCGGCTGAACAGCCACGACGTGGTCCGGCACAAGCTGGTGACCGACATCGTGGACGCCTACAACCGCTACGACGCGGAGAAGGTGCCGGAGTTCAAGCAGGGGGGCGCGGGCCGTAACGGTGCGGGCCGCAAGCGGGGGCGTTAGACACACATGAGCATCGAGGTCGTGAACGAGTCGGGCGTCGAGGTCGACGAGGAGAACCTCGCGGCCCTGGCCCGGCACGCGCTGGACGCGTTGCGCGTCAGTCCGCTGGCGGAGCTGTCGCTGCTGCTGGTGGACGAGGAGGCGATGACCGAGCTCCACGTCAGGTGGATGGACGAGCCCGGGCCGACGGACGTGCTGTCGTTCCCCATGGACGAGCTGCGGCCCGGCCAGATGGACGGCGGCGCCGACGAGGACGGCGAGCTGGACCCGGCGCTGCTGGGCGACGTGGTGCTGTGCCCGGCGGTCGCCGAGCGGCAGGCCAAGGAGGCCGGGCACACCACGCGGGACGAGCTGGAGCTGCTCACCGTGCACGGCATCCTGCACCTGCTCGGCTTCGACCACGCCGAGCCCGAGGAGCACAAGGAGATGTTCGGGCTCCAGGCCGAACTGCTCACGTCCTGGCGGGACGAGCGCGGCCGGTCGTGAACACGACGCAGTGGTGGCTGCTGGTCATCGCGGTCGCGCTGGTGTTCGCGGCCGGGCTGCTGGCGGCGACGGAGGCCGCGCTGGCGCGGGTGTCGCGGGTGCGCGTGGAGGAGCTGGTCCGCGAGGACCGGCGCGGCGCGCGCAGGCTGGCGGCCGTGGTCGCCGACCCGGCCCGCTACCTCAACATGGTGCTGCTGCTGCGGATCAGCTGTGAGCTGGTCGCCACGGTGATCGTGGCGGACCTGTGCATCGGCTGGCTGGACGAGGGCTGGTCGGCGTACGTCACCGCCGCCGCGATCATGATCGTGGTGAGCTATGTCGCGGTCGGCGTCGGGCCCCGCACGCTGGGCATCCAGCACGCCGACCGGTTCGCGCTGGCGGGCGCGGGGTTCATCCACCCGGTGACGCGGGTGTTCGGGCCGCTGCCCCGGCTGCTGATCCTGCTGGGCAACGCGCTGACGCCCGGCAAGGGGTTCCGCGAGGGCCCGTTCGCCTCCGAGGCCGAGCTGCGCGACCTGGTGGACCTGGCCGAGCAGCGCAGCCTGATCGAGCCGGACGAGCGCCAGATGATCCACTCGGTGTTCGAGCTGGGCGACACCCTGGTGCGCGAGGTGATGGTGCCGCGCACCGACATCGTGTTCATCGAGCGCCACAAGACGCTGCGGCAGGCGATGTCGCTGGCGCTGCGCAGCGGGTTCTCGCGCATCCCCGTGGTGGGGGAGAACGAGGACGACGTGATCGGCATCGCCTACCTCAAGGACGTGGTGCGCCGCGTCCACGAGCACCGCGAGGGCGAGTCGGTCGAGACGGTCGAGTCGGTGATGCGGACGGCGACCTACGTCCCCGACTCCAAGCCGATCGACGAGCTGCTGCGCGAGATGCAGGCGCGGCAGATCCACCTGGCCATCGTGATCGACGAGTACGGCGGCACCGCCGGGCTGGTCACCATCGAGGACATCCTGGAGGAGATCGTCGGGGAGATCACCGACGAGTACGACGTGGAGATCCCGCCCGTGCAGTGGCTGCGGGAGGCGCGGGAGGCGCGGGTCACCGCGCGGCTGCCGGTGGAGGACCTGGCCGAGCTGTTCGACGTGGAGATCGACGCGGCCGAGGTGGACACCGTCGGCGGTCTGCTGGCGCACGCCCTCGGCCGGGTGCCGATCGCGGGCTCCACGGCCGTGGTCGCGGGCCTGTCGCTGACGGCCGAGAGCATCGCCGGACGCCGCAACCGGATCGGCACGGTGCTGGCGCGGCGCGTCGAGCTGGACGACATGCCCGTCCAGAACGGTGAAACCGCTGTTTGACGGGGCCTACCCGCCCAGACCGCGACGTTAAACGACACCGTCCCCCTGGGAACGATCTTGCGGGTCGAGGATTCGGGGGGACCTCATGGCGCGCAGGGCTCGGTGGGCGCTGCCGCTGGCGGCGCTGGGGGCGTCGGCGGCGGTGGCGGGCTGCGGGACGACACGGGCGACGCTGGCGGCGCAGGAACGGCCGGAGGCGGCGATGACCGCCGCGCTGCTGACGGCCCGCGAGGTGCCGAAGGGCTGGCTGCCCGCCGAACGGCAGCGCGTGTTCGAGGGGATCCGCCCCACCGACCCCGACTGCGCGCGGCTGCTGCGGCTGGCCGACGCGGACGGCGACCGGGGACCGCGCGGCCTGCGGAACGCGCCGCAGGCGCACGTGGTGTACTACCTGCCCGATCCGGGCGCGACCCTGGCCGCGCGCGTCTTCCGGCTGCCGCCGGGCGGCGCGGCCGCGCGCCTGGCCGAGGCCCGCGCCGCCATCGCCGGATGCCCCCGGCTGGGCATGGAGGTCGGCGACGACCGCGAGGTGCGGCTGCGGCGGGTCCGGCCGCCCCGCCCCGGGCGCCTGCTCCCCGACCAGGTCGGGGTCCGCTACCTGTACGGCTCGGGCGGGCGGCGGGCCGGGCTGGACGTGCTGGTGGCGCGGGCCGGGGACGACCTGCTGGTGGTGGCGGCCCCCGGCGCGTTCGGCGGGGGCGGCGCGAGGCTCATCGAGCGGGCCGAGGCGCGGGCGCTGCGCAAGCTGCGGG
>NZ_BCQR01000194.1 GCF_001552175.1 Actinomadura kijaniata NBRC 14229 | reverse complement strand
GGGGGGGGTGATGAGGTCGCGTTGGGAGGGCCGTGTGGTTGGAGCCTGGGAACGCGTGTGCCCCGGGACCTGGCGGCCCGGGGCACACGCGATGTTCCGGTGGCGGTTACTTCTTGCGGCCGCCGACCGTGGCCTTGAAGTAGTCCCGGTTCAGCGTGCTGATCACGTCGAGGGGGATGCCCTTCGGGCAGGCCACCGTGCACTCGCCGGTGTTGGTGCAGCCGCCGAAGCCCTCCGCGTCGTGGGTCTCCAGCATGTTGACCACCCGGTCCCAGCGCTCGGGCTGGCCCTGGGGCATCAGGCCCAGGTGGGTGATCTTGGCACCGAGGAACAGGGCGGCCGAGCCGTTGGGGCAGGCCGCGACGCAGGCGCCGCAGCCGATGCACTCGGCGGCCTCGAACGCCCTGTCCGCGGCCGGCTTGGGCACCGGGACCGAGTGCGCCTCGGGGGCGGTGCCGGTCGGGGCGGTGATGTAACCGCCCGACTGGATCATCCGGTCCAGCGGGGAGCGGTCGACGACCAGGTCCTTGACGACCGGGAACGCCCTGGCGCGCCACGGCTCGACGTCGATGACCTCGCCGTCCTTGAACTTGCGCATGTGCAGCTGGCACGTGGTGGTGTTGCGCTCGGGACCGTGCGGGGTCCCGTTGATGACCAGCGAGCACATGCCGCAGATGCCCTCGCGGCAGTCGTGGTCGAACGCGACGGGCTCCTCGCCCCTGGTGATCAGTTCCTCGTTGAGGACGTCGAGCATCTCCAGGAAGGAGGCGTCGGGGGAGATGTCGTCGAGCGGGTACTCGACCATCTTGCCCGCGTCCTGAGGACCCTTCTGGCGCCAGATGCGCAGTGTGACCTTCATGATTACTTGTACGACCTCTGTGCGGGCTTGACGTATTCGAACTCGAGGGCTTCCTTGTGGAGCACGGGCGTGCCCTGGCCGCCCCACTCCCAGGCGGCGACGTAGGAGAAGTTCTCGTCGTCGCGCTTGGCCTCGCCGTCCTCGTCCTGGGACTCGGCGCGGAAGTGGCCGCCGCAGGACTCGGCGCGGTGGAGGGCGTCGACGCACATCAGTTCGGCGAGTTCGAGGAAGTCGGCGACGCGGCCGGCCTTCTCCAGCTCCTTGTTGAGCTCCTCGCCGACGCCGGTGACCTTCACCCGGGTCCAGAACTCCTCGCGCAGCGCGGGGATGAGCTCCAGCGCCTTGCGCAGGCCCTCCTCGGTGCGCTCCATGCCGCAGTACTCCCACATGACGCGGCCGAGCTCGCGGTGGAACGAGTCGACGGTGCGGTCGCCGTCGATCGACAGGAGCCTGTCGATCTGGGAGCGGACGCGCTCCTGGGCCTCGCTGACGGCCGTGTCGGAGACCTCGTCGAGGCCGGTGTTGCGGGCCAGGTAGTCGCCGAGGCCGGTGGGCAGGACGAAGTAGCCGTCGGCCAGGCCCTGCATCAGGGCCGAGGCGCCGAGGCGGTTGGCGCCGTGGTCGGAGAAGTTGGCCTCGCCGATCACGAACAGGCCGGGGATGTTGGACTGCAGGTCGTAGTCCACCCACAGGCCGCCCATGGTGTAGTGGACGGCGGGGTAGATGCGCATCGGAACCTCGTAGGGGTTCTCGCCGGTGATGCGCTCGTACATCTCGAACAGGTTGCCGTACTTGGCCTCGACGGTCTTGCGGCCGAGGCGCTTGATGGCGTCGGCGAAGTCGAGGTAGACGCCCTGGCCGCCGGGGCCGACGCCGCGGCCCTCGTCGCAGACGTTCTTGGCGGCGCGGGAGGCGATGTCGCGCGGCACCAGGTTGCCGAACGAGGGGTAGATGCGCTCCAGGTAGTAGTCGCGCTCGTCCTCGGGGATGTCGTTGGGGTTGCGCTTGTCGCCGACCGCCTTGGGCACCCAGACGCGGCCGTCGTTGCGCAGCGACTCCGACATCAGCGTCAGCTTGGACTGGTGCTCGCCGGAGTAGGGGATGCAGGTCGGGTGGATCTGCGTGTAGCAGGGGTTGGCGAAGTAGGCGCCGTGCTTGTGGGCCCGCCAGGTGGCGGTGACGTTGGAGCCCATGGCGTTGGTGGACAGGAAGTAGACGTTCCCGTAGCCACCGGAGGCCAGCACGACGGCGTCGGCGGTGTAGCTCTTGACCTCGCCGGTCATCAGGTCGCGGACGATGACGCCGCGGGCCCGCCCGTCCTGCATGATCAGGTCGAGCATCTCGTGGCGGGCGTGGAGCTCGACGTTGCCGGCGTCGACCTGGCGCATGAGGGCCTGGTAGGCGCCGAGCAGGAGCTGCTGGCCCGTCTGGCCGCGGGCGTAGAAGGTGCGGGACACCTGGGTGCCGCCGAACGAGCGGTTGTCGAGCAGGCCGCCGTACTCGCGGGCGAACGGGACGCCCTGCGCCACGCACTGGTCGATGATCTGCGTGGAGATCTCGGCGAGGCGGTGGACGTTGGACTCGCGGGCGCGGAAGTCGCCGCCCTTGACGGTGTCGTAGAACAGGCGGTGCACGCTGTCGCCGTCGTTGCGGTAGTTCTTGGCGGCGTTGATGCCGCCCTGCGCGGCGATGGAGTGGGCGCGGCGCGGCGAGTCCTGGAAGCAGAACTGGATGACGTGGTAGCCGGCCTCGCCCAGGGTCGCGCCGGCGGAGCCGCCGGCGAGCCCGGTGCCGATGATGATGATCTTCTTCTTGCGCTTGTTGGCCGGGTTGACGAGCTTGGCCTCGAACTTGCGCGTGGTCCAGCGGTCCTCGACCGGGCCCCGCGGGGCCTTCTCGTCGGCGATCGGGTCGCCGAGGGTGAAGAGGGTGTCGGTGGTCATGGTCAGCTCACCAGTCCGAAGGTGACAGAGAGGGGCACGATGAGGAAGCCGATGGTCAGCACGAGGGCCAGGCCCCCGGCCAGCAGGCGCAGCGCGCGGTTGTTGCGGGGGCTGCGCAGGCCGAGGGTCTGGAAGGCGCTCCAGACGCCGTGGCGCAGGTGGAGGCCGACCATGACGACACCGACGATGTAGATCGCGGTGACCCAGAACCGTTCGGGGGCGAAGTCGGCGACGACGCGGTCGTAGGGCGTCGCGGCGGAGCCCTTGGGGTTGACCACGAAGAACGTCAGGTCCAGCAGGTGCCAAATGATGAAGAGCAGCAGGGTGATGCCGCCGTACCGCATGATGTGGGTGGCGTAGCCCTGCGCGTGGGACTTCTTCTTGCCGTGGTACTTCACGGGCCGGGCGGCGGAGGCGCGCCGGGCCAGTGACCACGCGGACCACATGTGCAGGACCACCGAGAGCACCAGCACGACCTCAAGGAGGGTCAGCAGGGTGCGGTAGGGCACCACGGGCTCACCCATCGTGCGCAGCCAGTGCGCGTAGTGGTTGAAGCTCTCGGCGCCAAAGAAGATCTTCCAGTTCCCGATCATGTGCAGGACGAGGAACGTCACCATGACGGCGCCGCTCACCGCCATCACGGCCTTCTTGCCGACGGTCGATCGGTAAATCGCAGGTATCGCTATAGCCACGCCCGAACCGTACGACTGCCTGGGGAAAGAGATCCAAGTCATGGCGGCACTCGTTTCGATAGCCGCTGGCTATGAACGGTGCCGGTCCGGGCTTTTCCGACGCGACGTCGGCGAGGTGAAGTGAGCGACTTCACAGCGCGAGCCGGGAACTACAAGCTGTAGTACATCAGTTGGTATCGGCCCGCCCCGCGTCGGCGGTGGGCGCGGTGACCAGGACCGGAGCGGTGTGGCCTGCCTCGTCGGAGTGCGCGGACGGGGCGGTGCGCGGCCGGTGCGACAGCATCAGCACCGCCAGGTCGTCGGTGAGCGCGTCGCCGTTCAGCTCCTCGACCTCGGCGACCAGCCGGTCGATCAGGCCGCGGCCGGAGGCGCCGTCGGCGCGCGCGGCGCGGGCCAGTCCGGTCAGGCCCTCGGTGCCCAGCCGGGTGGAGGTGCCGTCGCCGGTGCGGCCCTCGATCAGGCCGTCGGTGTAGAGCAGCAGGCTCCACTCGGTGGCGTCCCGCCCGCCGAGCTCCACCTCGGTGGTCGGCCAGTCCGCGCCGGGGAACAGCCCCAGCGCGGGGCCGTGCGCGTACTCGGGCAGCGCCGTGACCTCGTCGGGCCCGCCGCCGGCGGCGGGCCGGAACAGCAGCGGCGCGGGGTGCCCGGCCAGGTGCAGGCGGGCGGTGCGGCGCGACGGCGCGATGGTGACGTTGCACAGCGTCGTGAAGATCTCCTCGCTGCGGCGTTCGTGGCCCAGCACGGTGTCCAGGATGCGCAGCAGGTCCTCGCCCGAGTGCCCGGCCAGCACCAGGGTGCGCCAGGCCATGCGGAGCTGGACGCCGAGGGCGGCCTCGTCGGGGCCGTGCCCGCACACGTCGCCGATCATCAGGTGGACCGCGCCGTCGGCGGTCTGCACGGTGTCGTAGAAGTCGCCGCCGAGCAGGGCGCGGCGGCGGCCCGGCCGGTACCGGGTGCAGTGCGTCAGGGCCGGGTCGTCGATCAGCGGGACGGGCAGCAGGCCGCGTTCCAGCCGGGCGTTCTCGCGGCCCAGGATGCGGGCCTCGACCAGGCGGCGCTCGGTCTCCTCGGCGCGCTTGCGCTCGATGGCGTAGCGGACCGCGCGGGCCAGCAGCGGCCCGTCGACCTCCTGCTTGACCAGGTAGTCCTCGGCCCCGGCGGCGACGGCGCGCACGCCGAGCGCGTCGTCGTCGAGGGCGGTGAGCACGACGACGGCGGCGTTGCCGGACATCTCCAGGACCTGCCGCAGGCCCGCCAGGCGGTCGATGCCGGGGGCCGACAGGTCGACGATGATGCACTGGACGTGCCGGCCCATCCGGGCGCGGGCCTGCTCCAGGGTGGTGGCGGTGGTGATCCGCGCGTCCACGCCGCTGTCGGCGAGCATCCGGTCGACCAGCACCATGTCGGAGGGGTCGGCGTCGATCAGGAGCAGGTCGACCCGCTCCTCGGCCCCGGCGGGCAGGAAGTGCGGCTGGTGACTGAGTGTGCTCACGAAAGGGTTTCCGGACGGTAGGCGGCGGCTGGACTCACCGGCGGGGCGCGCGGGCGGCGGACCGTTCCGCGCGTCGCCGACGCACGGTCGTGGGCGGGGGGCGGTCCGCGCCGGGCGGCGGCGGGGCGTCCCGGCCACCGGGGTCCCGGCTCATGGAGCGCAGGAACATCGGCCCCGACGATATCCGCTCTGATCGCGTGCGCGCATCCCCGCGACCGTGCATGGTCTTCAACGGAATGTGACGCCGGGACGTTCCCGCTGGTGGGAACCCCCCGAAAAATCAGTGGTTCCGCACGCGGCCGCCTGCTTACGCTGCGTCGCGTGAGAACGTTGCCGGTCGACGATCCCGGAACGCCCGACCATCGCTCCCCGACGCGCTACCTCACCTGGCTGGTGCGGACCCAGGCGCCCACGGTCATCGCCGGGGCCCTCCTCGGGGTGGTGTGGATGCTCGCCCAGGCGGTCATGCCCGCCGTGGTGGGCCGCGCCATCGACCAGGGGGTGGCCGCCCGCGACCCCGCGGCGCTGGCGCTGTGGGCCGGAGCGCTGCTCGGGCTCGGCGTCGTGCAGGCCGTGGCGGGCGTGACCCGGCACCGCAACTCGGTGTTCAACTGGCTGGCCGCCGCCTTCCGCACGGTCCAGGTGACGACCCGGCAGGCCGCCCGGCTCGGCGCGACGCTGCCGAAGCGGCTGAGCGCCGGGGAGGTCGTGAGCGTCGGGGTGTCGGACGTGGCGCACATCGGCGACGCCATGGACATCCTGTCGCGCGGCTCGGGCGCGATCGTGGCGATCGTCGCCGTCGCGGCGATCATGCTGGTGGCGTCGCCGCCGCTGGGGTTGATCGTGCTGGTCGGCGTGCCGGTGATCCTGCTGCTGGCCGCGCCGCTGCTGCGGCCGTACCGGCGCCGCGAGGACGCGCACCGGGAGCTGGTCGGCGAGCTGAACACCCACGCCACCGACCTGGTGGGCGGCCTGCGGGTGCTGCGCGGGATCGGCGGCGAGACGCTGTTCGCCGAGCGGTACCGCGGCGAGTCGCAGCGGGTGCGGAGCGCCGGGGTGCGGGTCGCGGCGGCCGAGTCGCGGCTGAGCGGCGCGGAGGTGCTGCTGCCGGGCCTGCTGGTCGCGCTGGTGACCTGGGCGGGGGCCCGGTACGCCGCCGACGGGCGGCTCAGCGTGGGGCAGCTGGTGTCGTTCTACGGCTACGCGGTGTTCCTGATCCACCCGCTCAAGACGCTCGGCGAGCTGGCCGGGAAGCTCACCAAGGGGCATGTGGCGGCGGGCCGCGTGGTGCGGCTGCTGGAACTGGAGCCCGAGGTCCCGCTCGCCGGGACGGTCCGCCCCGACGGCCCCGGCGACCTCGTGGACGCCGGGTCCGGGCTGGTGGCGCGGCCCGGCGAGCTGACGATGGTGGCCGCCGCCGACCCGCGCGACGCCCAGGCCGTCGCCGACCGGCTCGGCCGCCACGCGCCCGGCGAGGTCACCTACGCCGGGGTGCCGCTGGCGGACCTGGCCGACCTGCGCGACCGCGTCCTGGTCGCCGTCAACGAGGACCGGCTGTTCTCCGGCCCCCTCGCCGGGTCCCTGACCACCACCGGGCGCGGCGACCTGGACGCGGCGCTGGTCACCGCCAACGCCGAGGACATCGTGGCCGCCGTGGGACGCGACGCGCACGTGGCCGAGGCGGGCCGGGAGTTCTCCGGCGGCCAGCAGCAGCGGCTGCGGCTGGCCCGCGCCCTGGCCGCCGACCCGGAGGTGCTGGTCCTGGTGGAGCCGACCAGCGCCGTCGACGCCCACACCGAGGCCCGCGTCGCCGACCGGCTGCGCGCGGCCCGGCCCGACCGGATCACGGTGGTGTGCACGACCAGCCCGCTGCTGCTGGACCGCGCCGACCGCGTCGCCTACGTCGAGGACGGCCGCGTGGTCGCCGAGGGCACCCACCGCGAACTACTCGACACCGCGTCCCGCTACGCGGCCGTCGTGACCAGGGGAATGTGATGGCGAACGGGCGCGCGTCGTCTGGACCGGCCCGCGAGCGCAGCGAGCCGATGGGCAGTGCGCACACGCGGAGCGAGCGCAGCGAGCGGAGTGGGGGCTTGCGACCGGAGCGACGAGGGAGGACGGCGCGTCAAGCGCCCGTTCGCCGCCGAGCGGAGGCGAGGCCATGAGTACTGCCCGGAAACTGCCGGTCGCGTCGGCGGCGCAGGTGCGGGCCTACGCCCGGCGGCTGACGTTGCGGCACCCCCGCGCGCTGGCCGGGGCGCTGGCGCTGCACGCCCTGGCCGCGGTGTGCGGCCTGGTCGCGCCGCGCCTGCTGGGCGAGCTGGTCGACGGCGTGTCGCGGGGGCGGGCGGCGATCGACCGGATCGGCCTGGCCATCGCCGCGTTCGTGGTCGCGCAGGGCGTGCTGACCTGGCTGGCCCACTACGCCTCGGCGCGGCTCGGCGAACGCGTGCTGGCCGACCTGCGCGAGGAGTTCGTGGACCGGGTGCTGGCGCTGCCGCTGTCCACCGTGGAACGCGCCGGGACCGGCGACCTGGTCAGCCGCACCTCCCGCGACGTGGACGCCCTGGCGACCAGCGTGCGGTACGCGGTGCCCGAGACGCTGATCGGGGCCATGGCGGTGGTGTTCACCGCCGGGGCGCTGGTGCTGACCGGCCCGCTGGTGGCGCTGCCGTGCCTGGTCGCGGTGCCGCTGCTGTGGGGCGTGATGCGCTGGTACCTGCCGCGCGCCCGCGAGGGCTACCTGCGGGAGAACGCCGCCTGGGCCGAGATGACCGACGGCCTGGCCGAGACCGTGCACGGGGCGCGGACGGTGGAGGCGTTCGGGCTGGCGGCGGCGCGGCGGCGGCGCGGCGACGCCGACATCGCGCGGACCTGGCGGGCCGAGCGGTACACGCTGCGCCTGCGGACGGTGCTGTACCCGGTGATCGAGATCAGCTTCGTGCTGCCGGTGGCGGCGACGCTGCTGGTCGGCGGGTTGTTGCACGCCAATGGCCTGGCGTCGCTGGGGCAGGTGACGGCCGCGACCCTGTACGTGGTGCAGATCAACGGCCCCATCGAGATGCTGCTGAGCTGGCTGGACGAGCTCCAGGTCGGCGGCGCGTCCCTGGCCCGGCTGCTGGGCGTGGGCAACGTCCCGCCGGACCGCGTGGCGGGCGAGGCCCGGCCCGACGGGGAACGCCTCACCGCCCGCGGCGTCCACTACGCCTACCGGCCCGGCCACGACGTGCTGCACGGCGTGGACCTGGCGCTGCGGCCGGGGGAGCGGCTGGCGATGGTGGGGCCGAGCGGGGCGGGCAAGTCCACGCTGGGCCGCCTGGTGGCCGGGGTGGACGGGCCCCGCGCGGGCACGGTCACCGTCGGCGAGGGCGCGGCCGTCCCGCTGGTGGAGCTGCCTCTGGAGGAGCTGCGCGGCCATGTCGCGCTGGTCACCCAGGAGCACCATGTGTTCCGGGGGGCGCTGCGCGACAACCTGGTCATGGCCCGGCCCGGCGCGACCGACGAGGAGGCCGCCGCCGCGCTGGCCGCCGTCGACTGGGACGGCCCCGGCCTGGACGCCCGCGTCGGGTCGGGCGGCGAGACGCTGTCCCCGGCGCAGGCCCAGCAGCTCGCGCTGGCCCGCCTGGTGCTGGCCGATCCGCACACGCTGGTGCTGGACGAGGCCACGTCGCTGCTGGACCCGCGCGCGGCGCGGCGGCTGGAACGCTCGCTGGCCGCCGTCCTGGACGGCCGCACCGTCGTGGCGATCGCCCACCGCCTGCACACCGCCCACGACGCCGACCGCGTCGCGGTGGTGGAGGACGGCCGGATCACGGAGCTGGGCACCCACGACGCGCTGCTGGAGGCGAACGGCTCCTACGCGGCGCTGTGGGCGAGCTGGCACGGCGACCACCAGCCGGACCGCACGGGCCGTTAGGAACGGGGCCGTCAGGAGCTGCGGGTGTGCAGCATCCACAGCGCCACGGCGGAGGCGATGGTCACCACGCCGGTGCCGACGCTGAGGGCGATCTGCATCGCGCCCTCGAACGCGAAGCTGGTGGAGACGTTCACGGAGATCGCGATGGCGAGGACGAACCAGAGCAGGGGCTTCATGACGGACCTTTCGGGTTGATCGACTGGTTCCGATCCTGCCGGTCCGGCCGCCGCGCCCCCAGCGGGCGCGCTCCCGGGTCCGGGGTGTAGCCAGCTACACCCCGGACCCGGCGTTACGCGAGGTTCTCCTTGAGGAAGGCCACCTGCAGGGTCAGCAGGTTCTCGGCGATCTCCTCCTGCGGGGTCATGTGGGTGACGCCCGACAGCGGCAGGACCGTGTGCGGGCGGCCCGCCGCCAGCAGGGCCGAGGACAGGCGGAGGGTGTGGGCGGCCACCACGTTGTCGTCGGCCAGGCCGTGGATGAGCATGAGGGGCCGTTCGAGCTTGCCCGCCATCGCGATCAGCGAGTTGGCGGTGTAGTTCTCCGGCTCCTCGTCGGGGTGGCCCAGGTAGCGCTCGGTGTAGTGGGTGTCGTACAGGCGCCAGTCGGTGACCGGCGCGCCCGACACCGCCGCGTGGAACACGTCCGGGCGGGCCAGCACCGCCAGCGCCGCCAGCCAGCCGCCGAACGACCAGCCGCGGATGCCGACGCGGTCCAGGTCGAGGGCTCCGGGGTGCCGCCGGGCCGCCTCGGTCAGCGCGGTGATCTGGTCCTCCAGCACCGGGCCGACGAAGTCGCCGCGGACGGCGCGTTCGAACACCGGGCCCCGGCCGGGGGTGCCGCGCCCGTCGGCGATCACGACGGCGAAGCCCTGGTCGGCGAGCCACTGCGCCTCGTTGTAGGCGCGGCGGACCGCCAGGACGCGCTGGGCGTGCGGGCCGCCGTAGGGGTCCATCAGCACCGGCAGGCGGCCGTCGGCGGGGGTCCAGCCGGTGGGCAGGACCACGGCGGTGCGGATCTCGCGGTCCCCGGCGCGCAGCAGCTCGACCTTCGGGGTGATCGCCGGGGTCTCGGCGCGGGAGGCGATCGCGTGGACGCCGCCGGGGGCGCGGACCTCGACGGTGGTGCCGTCGGCGTCCAGCCGGCTGCCGCTGACCAGCGTGACGTCCCCGGAGCGCAGCCCGGTGAACACTCCCTGGCCGTCGGTGAGGCGGGTGACGCCGCCGGCGGCCGACCAGGTGTGGACGTGGACCTCGGTGGGCTCCTCGGAGGCGGTGAAGAGGATCTCGTCGCCGTCCACGCCGAGGACGGAGCGGACCTGGAGGCCGGGCGGGGTGACCGGCCGGCCCGCGACCGTGACGCGGCGGGTTTCGGCGCCGTGGTCCTCGGTGATCCAGACCAGCTCGCCGCCCAGCCGCGCCGGGATGCCCGGAACGATCTCGGTCCACACCGGGTCGTGCTCGGTGTGGACGAGGGCGGTCTCGCCGTTGGTCGGGTCGACCTTCAGCACCCGCTGGGTGCGCTGGTCGCGGGACTGGGTGACGATCAGCAGGCCGTGCCGGTCCCAGGAGGCGGTCACCACGTAGGGGAACTCGCCCCGGTCCCAGGCCACGCCGGTCCGCCCGCCGTCGATCTTCAGCAGGACCAGGCCGACGATCGCGTTGGGCGTCCCGGCGGCCGGGTAGGCCGTCTCGGCGGCGGGCCGCTCGGGGTTGGCGGGGTCGGCGATGGTCCAGCGGGTGACGGGGGTCTCGTCCACGCGGGCGGCCAGGACGGTCCCGCCGTCGGGCGACCACCAGTAGCCGCGCATCCGGCCCATCTCCTCGGCCGCGATGAACTCGGCCAGGCCGTAGGAGATCTGGTCGGTCTCGGGCTGCACGAGGGCGCGGTCGTCGGAGCCGTCCACGCCGATCACGCGCAGGGTGCGGTCGGCGACGTAGGCGACGTTCCGCCCGGCGGGGTCCAGGCGCGGGTCGAACACCGGGGTCCGCGCGGGAAGCTGCCGGACGTCCCCGGACACCAGGTCGGCCAGGAACAGCTGGCCGCCCAGCGTGAACACGGCCTGCTGGCAGTCGCGGTCGACGGCGTAGCCGACGATGCCCCCGGCGGCCTCACGGGCGCGTTCGCGCCGGGCGCGCTCCTCGGCGGGGAGGTTCTCCTCGCCGGGGACGTTCAACGCGGTGGGGTCGGCGAGCAGGCGTTCCTCGCCGGTCGCGGTGTCCAGCGTCCACAGGCAGGTGACCGGGTCGTCGCCCGCCTTGGTGCGCAGGAAGGTGACCAGCGACCCGTCCGGGGCGATCTGGAAGGCCCGCGGCACGCCGAGGGTGAACCTCCGGGTGCGGGCGCTCTGCCGTGGATAGCTGATGCTCATGACAAGAGTCTGCCAGCCGGGTGGCGGCGTTCCCGACGGGCATGGCGGGCGCCGTCGGGACATTCGGTGTATATCGGTTGCGCGACTTGATCGCTGGGGAACGGGCAACACGCCTTGGTCGGGCGGCCCGCTCGCGTAAGCTCAAAGCTTCGCCAAGCTCTCACCGCGCGTTGAAGGAGTTGTCCATGCCGGAGCTGCAGCCGGGTGATCCGCGACGGCTGGGGTCCTACGAGGTGCTCGAACGCCTGGGTGAGGGCGGCCAGGGCGTCGTCTACCTCGGCGTGGACGCCAACGGCTCCCACGCGGCGATCAAGCTGTTGCGGGCCGACCTGGCCGGGGACGCCTCGGCCCGGAACCGGTTCGTCCGCGAGGCGCAGGCCGCCAAGCAGGTCGCGCGCTTCTGCACCGCGCAGGTGCTGGAGGCCGACGTCGCGGGCGACCAGCCCTACATCGCCAGCGAGTACGTCCAGGGCCCGTCCCTCTACAAGCAGATCACCGAGCAGGGTCCGCTGGTCGGGGCGGCGCTGGAGCGGCTCGCGATCGGCACCGCGACGGCGCTGGTGGCGATCCACCAGGCCGGGATCGTGCACCGCGACTTCAAGCCGCACAACGTGATCATGGCGCCGGACGGCCCCCGCGTGATCGACTTCGGGATCGCGCGGGCCCTGGACACCGGCCAGACCGCGGCCACCAAGGCGATCGGGACCCCCTCCTACATGGCGCCCGAGCAGGTGGCCGGGGAGCGGCTGACCGAGGCCGTGGACGTGTGGGCCTGGGCGGCGACGATGGTGTACGCCGCGACCGGTCGGCCGCCGTTCGGCGACGACACCGTGGTCGCGGTGATCAACCGGGTGATGCACGAGCCTCCGACGCTGGCCGGCGTCCCCGAGGACCTGCACCCGCTGCTGGCGGCGTGCCTGGTCAAGGAGCCGCACCGGCGGCCCACCGCGCAGCAGATCATGATGACGATGATCGGCAGCGGTCCGGTGGCGCAGACCCGGATGGAGGACGCGGCGCAGGCCACCTCGATGCTGGCGGCCGGCGAGACGATGGCGGCGGGCATCGCCCCGCTGCCGCACGCCGACCCCGCCGGCGGCACCCGCCGGGTGACGCCCGCCGAGTTCACCGGCACGCTGCCCCCGGCCCCCGGCTACGAGACCCAGCCCGCCGGGTACGGCGGCGGGCGCGGCGCCACGCGCGGCGGCTACGTCGACCGCGGCTACGACGACCGCTACGCGCCCGAGCGCAAGTCCCGGTGGCCGATCTTCGCGGCCGTCGCGGCGATCGCCGTGCTGGCGCTGGTGGTGGGCCTGGCGATGGCCGCGACCAACGACCGGACCGGCAACACCGACGACCCGAGCCCCTCCGACTCCACCAGCAGCCAGCGGGAGACCCGGACCGAGGAGACGCGGGACCCGGTCGTCCCGCAGTCCCCGCGCACCACCCGCTCCACCACGCCGCGGGAGACCCGGACCGTGCCGACCCGGCAGCCGACGACGCGTCCGACGCAGCCGACGACGACCGGGCAGCCGCCCACCTCCGAGAACCCGACCGAGACCGGCCCGCCGACGGGCGGCGGGAACAACGGCGGCGGTGGCGACAACGGCGGGGGCGGCAACGGCGGCCAGAACGACGGCAACGTGCGCGACAACTCCACCGGCGGGTCCTGAACCGGGCGACGCGGCCACGAAGCGGACACGGCGCGGCCCCGGCGCGGGACACGGGGTCGCAGATCACAGGGTCGGGCGACGTCACCGCCCGGCCCGCTGAGTACGCTCGGAGACTATGACCTGCTCATCGCCACGCCTTCGGCACGGCGGGCCATGGTGCTGGAACTCCTGGTCTTCCCTCGTCGCCTGCAAGATCGCTAGTCCGCTCCCGATCTTGACGCTCCCCAGTCCAGACCAGGAGGCACCATGACCGGCCAGCGCATCCTGTTCGTCCACGCCCATCCGGACGACGAGTCCATCGGGACCGGGGCGACCATGGCCAAGTACGCGGCCGAGGGCGCCCACGTGTGCCTGGTCACCTGCACGCTCGGCGAGGAGGGCGAGGTCATCCCGCCCGAGCTCGCCCACCTGGCCTCCGACAAGGAGGACCGGCTCGGCGAGTACCGGATCGGCGAGCTGGACGCCGCCTGCGCGGCGCTCGGCGTCACCGACCACCGCTTCCTGGGCGGCGCGGGCCGCTGGCGTGACTCGGGCATGATGGGCGCCCCCACCAACGACGACCCGCGCTGCTTCTGGCAGGCCGACCCGGCCGAGGCCGCCGGGGCGCTCGTCGAGGTCATCCGCGAGGTCCGTCCGCAGGTGATCGTCACCTACGACGAGCGCGGCAACTACGGCCACCCCGACCACATCCAGGCCCACCGGGTGGCGCGGCGCGCGTTCGAGCTGGCCGCCGACCCCGGCCACCGGGACGGCCGGGAGCCGTGGCGGGCCGCCAAGTTCTACGCCTACGCCACCCCCCGCACCGTGCTGGCCCGCGCGGTCGCGGTGATGCGGGAGGCGGCGAAGCTGCCGTTCCCGCGCGTGGCGGGCCTGGAGGAGCTCGGCTCGGCGGTCCCCGACGACCTGGTCACCACGGCGATCGACGCCCGCGCCCACCTGCCCGACAAGATCGCCGCGCTGCGCGCCCACCGCACCCAGATCACCGTCGCGCCCGACGAGGTCGGCCCCTACTTCGCGCTGTCGAACAACCTGGGGCAGCAGGCGTTCGGCACCGAGTACTACATCCTGCTGGAGGGCGAGCGTGGCACGGGCACCGGTCCCAACGGCCGGGAGAACGACCTGTTCGCCGTCCCCGCCCGCTGATCGGCTGGATACCCTGACGGACGTGGACCCCAACGACGACGCCCGCGTCACCCTGGAGAAGGGCGCCGCACCCCCGGACCATCCGCCACCCGCCGCCCCGGCCGAGACCCCCGTGGCGGCCGTGCTGGCCGGTGCGTCCCACGGTGCGTTCGCGCTGCTGGGCGTGGTGGTGGCGGTGCTGGGGTCGTTCGCCCAGAACTGGATGGTCGTGGCGCTGCCGATCCCCGCCGCCGCGCTGGCGCTGCTGAACTTCGCCCTGGTCCGCGGTGCGGGCTGGGCGACCGGGAGCCGGCTGGGCGCGTTCGTCCCGGCGGCCGCCTGGGTCGTGGTGACGCTGGTGCTGTCGCTGAAGCGCCCGGAGGGCGATCTGGTGATCGGCGGCACGGTGAGCGGTTACGTCTACATCATCGGCGGGATCCTGGCGGCGGTCGGCGGCTGGCTGGCGACCCCGCCCGCCCGGCCGGCCGGCGACTGGCTGACCCGCGGGGCCACGCGCGTCGACGGGTAGGCGCGGCCGGGCGGACGGCCGGGCGGGCCCGCGCCGCACGCGTTCGTCGTGGGGAATGGCGTGGTTTCTGCGAGTGGTCGCGTTCGTGAGTGTCACCGGGACGGGTGATGTCCCCCTCGTCCCGGTGCCGGGCGGGTGCCCTGGCCGGGTGGGCGTGATGTACCGGCGGGTACAGTCGGAACCATTGTGAGCGATGACCCCCACCTCCCCGCCCCGGCCGCCCCGGCGGTCGATCCGGTGCTGTTCCGGCAGGTGGTCGGGCGGTTCGCGACGGGGGTGGCCGTGGTGTCCACCGTCGTGGACGGCGTCGACCACGCCATGACCGTCAACGCGTTCACGTCCGTGTCGCTGGAACCGCTGCTGGTGCTGGTCTGCCTGGAGAAGACCTCCCGGCTGCACGACATGGTGCTGGGCGGCG
The DNA here is from genome assembly GCF_001552175.1 of Actinomadura kijaniata NBRC 14229. Classification (GTDB taxonomy): domain Bacteria; phylum Actinomycetota; class Actinomycetes; order Streptosporangiales; family Streptosporangiaceae; genus Spirillospora; species Spirillospora kijaniata. The sequence continues at coordinate 6,932 of NZ_BCQR01000194.1, read as the reverse complement.
GGACCTGGGCGGTCTCGGTGCTCGGGGAGCGGCAGCGGGAGGCGTCGCAGTGGTTCGCCACGCGGGGGCGGCCCCTCGACGGGCAGCTCGACGGGTTCGCCGTGGAGCGCGGGGCCGTCACCGGGGCCGTGATCCTGTCCGGGGCGCTGGCGGCGATCGAGTGCCGCACCCACGCCGTGCACGACGGCGGGGACCACAGCATCGTGGTCGGGGAGGTCCTCTCGCTGGACCTCCCCGACCCCGACGGCCGTCCGCTGGTCTTCCACCAGGGGCGTTACCGGGCCATCGCCTGATCCGGGACGGGGTCCCGCCGGGGCTCGCCCCGGTAGGCGCGCACGCCCAGGCAGGCCACCGCGCCGCACAGGACCACGGCCAGCGCGACCCCGACGGTCGGCTTCATCGCGTCGACGAAACCGTGGGCGAACACCTGGGCGGCGAGGTCCTGGACCTGGTGGGCGGCCCCGGGGGAGGTGCCGGGCGGCGGGGTCGTGCCGTGGTGGGCCGCGCCGACCTCCAGGCCGCCCTTGGCGGCGTTGGAGAAGCCGTCGACGAAGCCCTCGCGGGCCTGCGGCGGCAGGGCGGTGGCGCGTTCGGCCGCCTCGGTCCGCAGCGCGGCGGCGAGCTGGTGCTGGAGCACCGCGCCGACCACCGCGCCGCCGAGCACCGAGCCGACCTGGCGCATGGTGTTGTTGACGCCGGAGGCGGCGCCGGCCAGGTGGCGCGGGACGTTGCGGGTGGCCTCGGTGCCCATCGGCGCGAACACGCCGCCGACACCGATCCCGCTGATGATCATTCCGGGCAGGAGCGCGGGCCAGGGGGTGTCGGGGCCCGCGGCCGCGAGGAACCACGCGTTGCCCGCCACGTACAGCAGCAGACCGCCCATCAGCAGGAACCGGCCGCCGATCCGGTCGGCCAGCCGGCCCGAGACCGGGGCGAGCAGCATCGACATCAGCGAGGAGGGGGCCATCACGAGGCCCGCCTTCAGGGCGCTGTAGCCCAGCACCGACTGCAGGTAGATGGTCATCGGCAGGAACACGCCGACCATGCCGACCGACACGGTCGCGGCGACGAAGTTGAGGATCGCGAAGTTGCGGTCCTTGAACAGCGCGAACGGCACCAGCGGCTCGCGGTCCTGCCTGCCGCGCTGGTGCAGCACGAACACGGCCAGCAGCACCGCCGACAGTCCGAGCAGGCCCCAGATCCAGGCGGCCCAGTCGTACTTCTGGCCCTCGGTGAGCGCGAACGTCAGGCACAGCAGCGCCGCCGACGCCAGCAGCACGCCGGTCAGGTCGAAGCGGTGCCGCACGGCGCGGGTGCGGCCGGGCAGGATCGGGAACGCCAGCGCCACCACGGCGATCCCGATCGGCAGGTTCACCAGGAAGATCCAGCGCCAGTCCAGCGAGGTGACCAGCACCCCGCCGACGGTGGGTCCGGCGATGGCGGACACGCCCGCGACCGCGCCCCACACGCCGAGGGCCGCGCCCCGGCGCTGCGGCGGGAACGTCTCGATGATGATCGACATGGTCTGCGGCATCAGCAGCGCCGCGCCCAGGCCCTGCACGGCCCGCGCCGCGATCAGCTGGGCGGGGTCCTGCGCCAGCCCGCAGGCCAGGCTGGCCAGGGTGAACACGACGACCCCGGCGACGAACAGGTTCTTCTTGCCCCACAGGTCGCCGAGCCGCCCGGCGGTGATCAGCAGGACGGCCAGGGTCAGGACGTAGGCCGAGGTGATCCACAGGGCCTGGTCCAGCGAGGCCCCCAGCCTGTCGATGATGCTGGGGATCGCGATGTTGACGATGGTCAGGTCGAGCAGCGTCATGAAGAACCCGAGGGACAGGGTGAGCAGCACCGCCCAGGGGTTTCCGCGCAGCTTGGTCATGAGGTCTTCTTCCGGGGGGTCTCGGGTCGGTCGATGCAGCTGGAGGAGTCGCCGGGGGTCCAGTCGAGACGTCCGGCGGCCAGGTCCTCGACCAGGCCGGTGATGTAGTCCAGCTCGGTCCGCAGCTGCGCGATCTTGAGTTCCTGGTCGAGCATCTTCGGGCGTTCCAGCCCGCGTTTGATCAGCGCGTCGTAGGCGGTCTGCTCGGCCGCCACCTGCGACTGCAGCACGACCGCGCGGGTCCGCAGATGGATCAGCGCCGCGCCGGGCTCCATCATGATGATCAGCGCGAGCGCCGTGCCGAACAGCGGGAACTCGACCTCGGGCCGGGCCAGCAGCTCGGCCAGGCGGTCCTGGGCGGCGTCGCGGCCCCGCTCGGTGATCGCGTAGACGGTGCGTTCGGGACGGCGCCCCTCCCGGCTGGTCTCCAGCGGCTCGATCAGCCCGTTCGCGGCGAGCCGGTCCACGGTGCTGTAGAGCGCGCCGTGGGTGAGCTTGACCGCCTGGTCGTAGGCGCGGACCCGGATCTGCTGCTGCATCTCGTAGGGGTGCATCGGGCCTTCGAACAGCATCCGCAGCACGGTGAGCGCCAGGGGCGTGAGGGGACGGGCCATCTCCACCTTCTTAGTCCGGCTGGATTGGTCTAACTAGACTAATCCAGCCGGACGACAAAATGCGAGCGGGTCACGGCGTTCCCAAGAAGTGCCCAGGTCGGCCAACGCCGAGGGCGCGCCCCCGGGCCGCGCGGGGCGGGCGGGCCTACGGTCGCCACGACGTCCGGAGCGGAGGTGGCCATGCGGGTCGGGGTGCCGGGGAAGGTGTGGGAACGCCGCGTGGGCGGCGACACCGCCCATGCCCGCGCGCTGTACGAAGGGCTGCGCCCGCTCGGGGTGAACGTGGGTCCGCTGGCCGAGGGGCTGCTGTGGCCGCGCGGGACGGGCATCGACCTGCTGCACTATCCGGCCGCCACGGGCGCGCCGGTCCTGGCGCCGGTCCCGGCGCGGGTGCCGGTCTGCGCGACCCTCCACGGGCTGCCGCCGCACCGGCCCGCCGGAACGCGCCGCACCCTGGCCGAACGGATCTGGTACCGGCGCGTCGGCGGCATGGCGCGCGCCGCCGACGCGGTCGTGACGGCGTCGGAGTTCTCGGCCGGGCGGATCCGCCGCGCGTTCGGGGTGCCGGCGCGGCGGCTGCACGTCATCCCGCCCGGCGTGGACACCGGACGGTTCCACCCCGGCGCCGACGGCGACGCCGCGCTGCTGGGGCCGGTGCGGCTGCCCGAGCGGTTCGTGCTGTCCCTCGGCCCGCCCTCGCCGCGCGCGAACGTCCCCCTGCTGGTCGAGGCCACCGCCCGGCTCGGCGTCCCGCTCGTGGTCGCCGGGGGGCCCGGCGGCGGGGACGCGCGCACCGTCCGCGTCCTGGACGCCGCCCCGCACGCGCGGCGGCTCGGCGCGGTGCCCGGCGCTCTGGTCGCGCCGCTGCTGCGGGCGGCGGCGGTGCTGGCCGTCCCGTCCCCGCACGGCGGGTGCGGGCTGCCGGTGCTGGAGGCGATGGCCTGCGGCACCCCCGTGGTGATCTCCGACCGGGGCGCGCTGCCCGAGACCGCCGGGGGCGCGGCGCGGATCGCGCGCGGGCTGACGGTGGCGGGGCTGGCCGCCGCGCTCGCCGAGGTGCTGGACGACGAGTCCGCCGCGGTCGGGCTGCGCGAGCTGGGCCTCGGCCGGGCCCGAGCGTTCACCTGGGACGCCACCGCCCGGCGCCATCTGGAGGTCTTCCAGACCCTGGTGGGCTGACGCCGGACTCGCGGATCAGCCCTGTGACGCGGGCGGCGCGGGTGGCGGGGGAGCGGGGAGCAGCGCCCCGGTCAGCCCCTCCAGGTGCCCCACCGACCGGTGCAGGTGCAAGGCCGCCTCCGGCCTCCGGCGCCGCAGGAACGCCAGCGCCGCCGCCCCCAGCGGGCGCGCGATGGCGCGGGCGCACGCGTACCCGCCGTAGTGCCGCCGGTGGACGCGCCCGGCGCCGCGCGCCGCGTGCCGGGCCCTGGCGCCGTGCTCGGGCGTTCCGGCCGGAGGGGCGTCGGGGTCGTGCTCGAACACCCGGATGTCGGGCGCGTGGTTGAGGACGCTTCCGGCGCGCAGGCCGCGCAGCAGCAGGTCGGCCGTCGCGCCCGACTGCCAGGGGGTGTCGCAGCCCGCGCCCAGCCCCTCGTCGAACCCGCCGGCCGTGCGCAGGAAGGACGCGCGGAAGAAGCAGGACTCGGCGGGGGCGAGCGTCCAGACGTTGCGGTCGTCGATGCGCGCGGGACGTTCGCCGAGCGGCGGTCGCGCCCCGCCACCGCCGACCATGCGGCCGGACACCACGTCGGCCCCGGCTTCGAGGGCTCGGGCGCCGCGTTCCAGCGCGTCCGGCGGGTACCAGGTGTGGTCGCCGGGGAACAGCACGACGTCGAAGCCGTCCGGCTCGGCGAGGGCGACCATGCCCCGGGCCGGACCGGCGGCGACGAGCTCGCGGGCGGTCCGCTCGGCCGGCGGCCGCGGCGCGGGCGCGCCGAGCATCGCGTCGAGCGTGCCGATCGCGGACGGACGTTCGACGGCGGAGGCCTCCAGGACGCCGAGCGCGACCAGGCCCGCGTTGCGCCCGGCGGACGTGCCGCCCGGCGCGGTGACGTGGTGGACGGCGAGCCGGTCGGAGCGGTGCTCGACGACGGCGGCGGTGCCGGGCCGGCGGCCCCGGTCCACGACGACCACCCGCGCCGGGGGCAGCGTCTGCCCGGCCAGCGACAGCAGCAGGCGGTCCAGCAGCCGCGGCCTTCCGACGGTGGTGACGATGACCGCGATTCGCGGTGCGGGCGACATGGTGATCATTGTCGGAGCCGGGGACGCGCGGGCCGCGCAGCCCGGAACGCGTGTGTCGCCGGAGTTCCGCCGATGGCGCGGGCGGCCGCCGGACTCCGTTGTCCGGGGGCCGCCCGAGTCTTTGCGCGGGGCCGGTGTTCAGCCCTTCAGCGCGGTCTCCAGCTGGTCCAGCGCCCAGTCGAGATCTTCCCGCTCGATCACCAGCGGCGGGGCGAGCCGCAGCGTGGTCTCGTGGGTCTCCTTGGCCAGCACGCCCAGCTCCATGAGCCGCTCGCTGACCGGCCGGGCCCTGCCGTGCAGCTCGACGCCCGCCCACAGGCCGCGCCCGCGCACCTCCTGCACCAGGTCGCTGGACAGCTCGCCGAGCCGCCGGTGCATGTGCGCGCCGAGCTCGCGGGAACGTTCCTGGAACTCGCCGGTCCGCAGCATCGCGACGACCTCGCGCCCGATGGCGCAGGCCAGCGGGTTGCCGCCGAACGTGGAACCGTGCTGGCCGGGCTTGAAGACCCCGAGCACGTCGGCGTTCGCGACGACGGCGGAGACGGGCATCAGGCCGCCGCCGAGCGCCTTGCCGAGGATGTAGACGTCGGGCACGACGTCCTCGTGGTCGCAGGCGAACGTCGTCCCGGTGCGGCCGAGGCCCGCCTGGATCTCGTCGGCGAGCATCAGCGCCCCGCGCTCGGCGCACAGCTCCCGCACGGCCCGCAGGAACCCGCTGGGCGGCACGTTGACGCCGGCCTCACCCTGGATCGGCTCGACCAGGACGCCGACGGTGTCGTCGTCCATGGCGGCCTTGAGCGCCGCGACGTCCCCGTAGGGAACGGTCCGGAATCCCGGCGTGTACGGGCCGTAGGAGTCCTTGGCGTCCGGGTCGGTGGAGAACGACACGATCGTCGTCGTCCGGCCGTGGAAGTTGCCGTCGAAGGTGATGATGTTGGCCTGGCCGGCCGGGACGCCCTTGACCTCGTAACCCCACTTGCGCGCGGTCTTCAGGGCGGTCTCGACGGCCTCGGCGCCGCTGTTCATCGGCAGCACCATGTCCTTGCCGCACAGCTCGGCCAGCTCGGTCACGAACGGGCCGAACTGGTCGTGGTCGAACGCGCGGCTGACGAGGGTGACGCGGTCCAGCTGCCGCCGCGCGGCCTCCACGAGCCGCGGGTTGCGGTGGCCGAAGTTGACGGCCGAGTAGGCGGCGAGCATGTCCAGGTAGCGGCGGCCCTCGACGTCGGTGACCCACGCGCCGTCCGCCTCGGCGATGACGATCGGCAGCGGATGGTAGTTGTGCGCGCTGTGCTCCTCGGACATGGCCCGTAGCTGGTCGGATCGTGTCACGACGCTCCTTCGCCCGGTTCGGTCCGGCCGGTCTGGCCGGGATCGCTGGACACACCGGTGGTGACCGGTGCCGAGGGGGGTGTGCGGACCGCGCCGACAGGGGGTGGGCGGCGGCCCTGAACTCAGCGTATGTTCGGGATCAACCGGCGACCAATGCTGAAAATCGACTTGGGGGGAGTTGTTTGTTGCGTCTTGACGAGTTGGACCGTCGAATCGTTGCGCACCTGCTGGAGGACGGCCGCGCCTCCTACGCGCAGATCGGCGACCGCGTCGGATTGTCGGCCCCGGCGGTGAAACGCCGGGTGGACCGATTGCGCGCCGAGGGCGTGATCACGGGGTTCGCGGCGGTGGTGGAACCGGCGGCGCTGGGGTGGGGCGCGGAGGCGTTCATCGAGATCTTCTGCACCGGGGCGACGTCCCCGGACGAGATCTACTCCAGCATCCGCAACCACCCCGAGGTGGTCGCCGCCTACACGGTCAGCGGCGACGCCAGCGCCCTGGTGCACGTGCGCGTGCGCGACATCCAGCATCTGGAGCAGACCCTGGAGCGGCTGCGCCGCGAGGACAACATCACGGCGACCAAGACGGCGATCGTCCTGTCCCGCCTGATCGGCCGTCCCACCGACACCCCGGCCCGCCCGACGGAACCGGTGCGGACCTCCTGAACCGTCACATCAGGAACGCGAACAGCAGGGCGACCAAGGCGACGATCCCGGCGACCGCGCCGCAGGCCAGCACGACCAGCATCTCGCGGTCGGTGCGCCGCATGCCGCCCGGCGGGGGAGCGGCGGGGCCCGGGGCGGGCGGGGGCGCCGGTTCCGGCGGGAGCATCACGGGCCGCCCGTCCGGAGGCGCGGCGGGCGGCC
>NZ_BCQR01000193.1 GCF_001552175.1 Actinomadura kijaniata NBRC 14229 | reverse complement strand
CGGGCCCCCCTCCTCCCGCGCCCGGCTCCGCCGCGTCCCGCCACCAGACCAGACCCCGCCCCAGGCCCCGGCCCCGGCGGCGCGGCCTCCCGGCGCGGGCGGCGAGCGTCCCGACCGCGCCACCCGGCCCCGCCCGGACGACCAGGTCCGCGAGGACCTGGAGGACCTGGAGGGCCGCGTGGAGTCCATGCCGCCGGGCCGCCCACCCGCGCGGGACGGCCGCCCCGCCTGGCAGTCCGGGCCCGGACCGCAGATGGACCGGCCGCGGCCGGGCGACCAGCGGGAACGCGCCGAAGAGGTCCAGCGCCGCCTGGAGGAGATCCGCCGCCGCGCCGAGAGACGCCTCGACCGCTACCGCCGGTGAGACCGCCGCCGCGCACGACCGGCATCAGCGCCGCCTGGGGGTGGCCCCCGGACTCCCGATCGGAACTGATGTCGTTCCTCGCTTGGCTGTGGTCGGCGTCAGTGTTGCCTGGGGGAGGCCCCCAGGCCCCCCGGGTTGGGACTGATGTCGTTCCTCGCTTGGTTGCGGTCGGCGTCAGTGTTGCCTGGGGAGGCCCCCAGGCCCCCCGGGTTGGGACTGACGTCGATCCTCGCTTCGCTGCGGTCGGCGTCAGTCGCCCTCGCGGCCTTCCTCGCTGTCGATCACGCCGTCGACGTAGCCGCGCGCGTACTCCCAGCTGACGTAGTCGACGGGGTCGGGGGACATCGCGGGCTCGTGGACGCGGGGCAGGCCCTGGTCGAGCAGGTGCCGCAGGTTGCCGTGCAGCAGGTCCCAGTCGATGTAGTGCACCTTCCCGCAGTCGCCGCAGTCCACGGTCAGGCCGCGTACGCCCAGCGGCTCCAGCAGGGCGCGGAAGACCTCCAGGTCGGCCAGGTCGGCCAGGACGTCCTCGCGTTCGGCGACGCTGAGCGGCACGACGTCCTCGCCGGGGTCGCCGAGCGAGGCCGCCGGGTCCTCCGGGTCGCCGGCGAACGGGTCGAGCGGAGCGTCATCGTGCACACTCCCACGCTAACGCGCGCCGCCCCCGCAGGTGCACCCCCCGTCCCCTTCTGTGTGGCGACGATCGTCCCGCGTCCCCTGTGACGTGGGGAATGTCCGGAAACTCCGGGGCGTTACGACGATTCACCGGGGAGGAGTGGATGTCGCCCACGCCACGCGCCGGACCCTCGCAACCGGCCATCCCGGCGGACGGTCTCGGCCTACCATGGGACGAGGTCGCCGTGACCTGGTCGGACACCGCCATCACCGCAGGAAGGTCGCCATGAACCCCGCAGCCGAGCCCGCCAAGTTCCTCCCTCCGGGACTGACCTTCGACGACGTGCTGCTGCTGCCGGGCTACTCCGACATGCAGCCCGGCGAGGCCGACACGACCACCCGGCTGACCCGCAACATCACGTTGCGCATCCCGCTGGTGTCGGCCGCCATGGACACCGTGACCGAGTCGCGCACCGCCGTGGCGATGGCCCGCCAGGGCGGCATCGGCGTGCTGCACCGCAACATGTCGGTCGAGGAGCAGGCCGCCGAGGCCGACCGGGTCAAGCGCTCCGAGGCCGGGATGATCACCAAGCCGGTGACCTGTCTGCCCGACGCCACCCTCGCCGACGTCGAGGAGATGTGCGCCCGCTACCGGATCTCCGGGGTGCCGGTCACCGACGTGCGCGGCGTCCTCGTCGGCATCGTCACCAACCGCGACATGCGGTTCGAGACCGACCTGTCGCGCCCGGTGCGCGAGGTCATGACCCCGATGCCGCTGGTCACCGCGCCGGTGGACGTCTCCCGCGAGGAGGCGTTCCGGCTGCTGGCCCACAACAAGATCGAGAAGCTTCCGCTGGTGGACGCCGACGGCCGGCTGCGCGGTCTGATCACCGTCAAGGACTTCACCAAGAGCGAGCAGTACCCCCACTCCACCAAGGACGCCGACGGCCGGCTGCTGGTCGCCGCCGCCGTGGGCGTCGGCGAGGACGCCATCCGCCGCGCCCAGGCGCTGGTCGAGGCGGGCACCGACGTGATCGTGGTGGACACCGCGCACGGCCACTCCAAGGGCGTCGCCGACACCATCGCCAAGATCAAGGCGAACTCGTCGGTGGAGGTGGTCGGCGGCAACGTCGCCACCTACGCCGGGGCCAAGGTCCTGGCCGAGGCCGGCGCCGACGCGGTGAAGGTCGGCGTGGGACCGGGCTCCATCTGCACCACCCGCGTGGTCGCGGGCGTCGGCGTCCCGCAGATCACCGCGATCTTCGAGGCCGCCCGCGCCGCGAACGAGGCCGGCGTCCCGGTCATCGGCGACGGCGGACTCCAGTACTCCGGCGACATCGCCAAGGCGCTCGTGGCGGGCGCGAGCACCGTGATGCTGGGCAGCCTGCTGGCCGGGATCGAGGAGTCGCCCGGCGAGCTGATCTTCGTGCACGGCAAGCAGTACAAGTCCTACCGGGGCATGGGCTCGCTCGGCGCCATGCGCAACCGCGAGCGCGGCATGTCGTTCTCCAAGGACCGCTACGCCCAGGCCGACGTCTCCAGCGAGGAGAAGCTGATCCCCGAGGGCGTCGAGGGCCAGGTGCCCTACCGCGGCCCGCTGGCCAACGTCGCCCACCAGCTCGTCGGCGGCCTGCACCAGTCGATGTGGTACGCCGGCGCGCGCACGATCCCCGAGCTCCAGGAGCGCGGCCAGCTCATGCAGATCACCTCGGCCGGCCTGCGCGAGAGCCACCCGCACGACATCCAGATGACCGTCGAGGCGCCCAACTACCAGGGCCGCTGACGGGCTGCCGTAAGCTCACGGGGGAGCGTTTTCCGGATCCGGAACGGGAACACTCCCCAGGATCATGACGGACGGCCCGGACACGGCCGCGCGCGACGCGGCCGGGCGGGACCCGAGAAAGAGGAAGCGCAGTGGCTGCTGAGGTGGAGATCGGCCGGGGCAAGAGCGGTCGCCGGGCGTTCGCGTTCGACGACATCGGCATCGTCCCGTCCCGCCGGACGCGCGACCCCGAGGAGGTCAGTGTCGCCTGGCAGATCGACGCCTACCGGTTCGAGATGCCGCTGGTCGTCGCGCCGATGGACAGCGTGGTCAGCCCGGCCACCGCGATCCAGGTGGGACGGCTCGGCGGGCTGGCGGTGCTCGACCTGGAGGGTCTGTGGACCCGCTACGAGAACCCCGAGTCGCTGCTGGCCGAGATCGCCTCGCTGGACGACGCCCGCGCCACCCAGCGGCTCCAGGAGATCTACGCCGAGCCGATCAAGGAGGACCTGATCGGCCGCCGGATCCAGGAGATCCGCGATGCGGGGGTGACGGTCGCCGCGCGGCTGTCGCCGCAGCGCACCGCGCAGTTCCACAAGGCCGTGATCGACGCCGGGGTGGACCTGTTCGTGATCCGCGGCACGACCGTGTCGGCCGAGCACGTCTCCGGCCGCGCCGAGCCGCTGAACCTCAAGCAGTTCATCTACGACCTGGACGTCCCGGTCATCGTGGGCGGCTGCTCCACCTACACCGCCGCGCTGCACCTGATGCGGACCGGCGCGGCGGGCGTGCTGGTGGGCTTCGGCGGCGGCTCGGGCCACACCACCCGCACCGTGCTGGGCGTGGCCGTCCCGATGGCGACCGCCGTCGCCGACGTGGCCGCCGCGCGCCGCGACTACATGGACGAGTCCGGCGGCCGGTACGTGCACGTCATCGCCGACGGCGGCATGACCAACTCCGGCGACGTCGCCAAGGCGTTCGCCTGCGGGTCGGACGCGGTGATGGTCGGGTCGCCGTTCGCGCGCGCCACCGAGGCCCCGGGCCGCGGCTACCACTGGGGCAGCGAGGCCCACCACGGCGACGTGCCCCGCGGCACCCGCCTGGACCTGGGCACGATCGGCACCATGGAGCAGATCCTGTACGGCCCGTCGCACGTGGCCGACGGCTCGATGAACCTGATCGGCGCGCTGCGCCGCTCGATGGCGACCGCCGGGTACACCGAGCTGAAGGAGTTCCAGCGGGTGCAGGTCGTGGTGGCTCCGCAGACCCTCTGAGCCTCTGACCTCCGACTCTCCGAGTCCCTGAGCGGTCCTCCACGAGGGCGGCGCGCCGGGTGCGCGCCGCCCTCGCGCGTTGTTCACGTGGAATCCATCACGCGGGGGTGGACCGCTCCCTACTGTTGGGTAGGGGTAAGGGGCGAACGCCGTACGACCGCATGGGGGAGACGCGATGACGGGATCACCGGTGACCGGGCTGGGCAGTTCGCGGCTGGGCCCGGCCGAACGGGCGACGGCGTTGGACCGGATGTCCCGGGAGGAGTTCGACGTCGTGGTGGTGGGGGCCGGGATCGTCGGGGCCGGGGCCGCCCTGGACGCCGCCACCCGGGGACTGTCGGTGGCGGTGGTGGAGGCGCGCGACTTCGCCTCCGGCACCTCCTCCCGGTCCTCCAAGCTGATCCACGGCGGTCTGCGCTACCTGGAGCAGTACAACTTCGACCTCGTGCGGGAGGCGCTCACCGAACGCGGCCTGCTGCTCCAGCGCATCGCCCCGCACCTGGTGCGGCCGGTGCCGTTCCTGCTGCCGACCACGCACCGCGTGTGGGAGCGCGGCTACCTCGGCGCGGGCGTGGCGCTGTACGACGCGCTGGCGTTCCAGATGGGCTCGACGCGGGGCGTGCCGCACCACCGGCACCTGACGCGGCGCGGGGCGTTGAGGCTGGCCCCGGCGCTGCGCAAGGACTCGTTCGTCGGCGCGATCCAGCTCTGGGACGCGCAGGTCGACGACGCCCGCTACGTGATGATGCTGCTGCGGACCGCCGCCGGGTACGGCGCGCAGATCGCGTCCCGGACCCAGTGCGTGGGGTTCCTGCGCGAGGGCGAGCGCGTCACCGGCCTGCGCGTCCGCGACCTGGAGGGCGGCACGACCAGCGAGGTCCGCGCCAAGCAGGTCGTCAACGCCACCGGCGTGTGGACCGACGACATCCAGGAACTGGTCGGCGGGCGCGGGCAGATCCACGTCAAGGCGTCCAAGGGCATCCATCTGGTGGTGCCCAAGGACCGCATCCACTCCTCGACCGGCCTCCTGCTGCGGACCGAGAAGTCGGTGCTGTTCGTGATCCCGTGGGGGCGGCACTGGATCATCGGGACCACCGACACCGCCTGGGACCTGGACCGGGCGCACCCGGCGGCGTCCAAGGCCGACATCGACTACGTGCTGGACCACGTCAACGCGGTGCTCAACACCCCGCTCACGCACGACGACGTGGAGGGCGTGTACGCGGGGCTGCGGCCGCTGCTGTCGGGCGAGAGCGAGGAGACCTCGAAGCTGTCGCGCGAGCACATCGTGGCGCACCCGGTGCCCGGCCTGGTGCTGGTGGCGGGCGGCAAGTACACGACCTACCGGGTGATGGCCAAGGACGCGATCGACGCGGTCGCGCACGGCCTGGACGGCAGGGTCGCCGAGTCCTGCACCGACCGGGTCGCGATCGTCGGCGGCGACGGCTTCCAGGCGATGTGGAACGCCCGGTACCGGCTGGCGTCCAGGTCCGGGCTGCACGTGGCGCGGATCGAGCACCTGATGCGGCGCTACGGGACGCTGGTGGACGACCTGCTCGGGCTGATCGCCGAGCGGCCGGACCTGGGCCGCCCGCTGGAGGGCGCCGACGACTACCTGCGCGCCGAGATCGTCTACGCGGCGTCGCACGAGGGCGCGCGGCACCTCAACGACGTGCTGGCCCGCCGCACCCGCATCTCCATCGAGACCTGGGACCGCGGGCTGGGCGTGGCGCAGGAGGCCGCCGACCTGCTGATGCCGGTGCTGGGCTGGTCCAAGAAGCAGCGCGACCGCGAGATCGAGTACTACCGCAAGCGGATCGAGGCCGAGCGCGCCTCCCAGGCCCAGGAGGGCGACCAGGAGGCCGACGCCCGGCGGCGCGGCGCGCCCGACATCGTGCCGGTCGCGACGCCCGACAGCGTCTCCTGACCGTCGAATTCCCTGCTCAGGATCGCGACGCCCCGTCCCCACCGCCGGGACGGGGCGTTCTTTCTGACCGGATGTGGCAAAAGGGGCAAGGCTTTCATAAGTGGCAAAAGTCTAAATTGCTGCTAATCTCGCTTTTCTTCGTGATCAAGGAGTCACGGGAACGGGGAGGTGGCAGTGCGGCGGTTCGTCATCGCGGCCGGGGGGTCGCTGGTCGCTCTGGCGGTCGGGTCCGTGGACGCCACGGCCGCCGTCAACGGGAACGTCACGCGCGTCGCGCACGTCGCGCCGCAGGCCGTCGCCAAGGCGAAGCCCAAGAAGCCGAAGAAGCCGAAGAAGCGCTACGTCCCGCAGGGCGTGCGGTTCAACCTGCCGACCGGCACCACCGCGCAGCGCGGCGCGATCGACCTCTACGTCAAGAAGCTGATCCGCAACGCCCCGCGCGGCTCGGAGATCGACGTCTCCCTGTTCCGGCTGCGCACCCCCGGCATGGCCAAGGAGCTGGTGCGCGCCCACAAGCGCCGGGTGAAGGTCCGGATCATCCTGGACTCCGACTCGCCCACCGGCGCCAAGGCCAACCGCGCCGTCTACGACTACCTGCGCCGCAACCTCGGCACCAGCACGCGCCGGTCGTCCTGGGTCGTGCTGTGCCCGACGCGCCGCGGCTGCGTGGCCACCGCGCCCAAGGGCAAGTGGAGCAAGAACCACAACAAGTTCTACGCGTTCTCCCGCACCTACGACTCGCGCAACGTGGTCGTGCAGACCTCCAGCAACGCCACCAACGGCGGCTACAACCAGTACAACGACGCCTACACCGTCGTGGACCGCAGGCTCTACACCGCCTACCGGCGCTACTTCTACGACCTGGCCAGGAAGCGCGCCAACGCGAACTACTGGCGCACCACCTGGTCCGCCCACCGGGGCGTCAGCCACTTCCCCAAGGCCACCGGTGACCCGATCGGCGACGTGCTGGACCGGGTGAGCTGCACCGGCGGCCGCACCCGCATCCGCGTCTCCAGCGGCATCCTCACCCGCACCGGCGTGGCGGGACGGCTGACGAAACTGGACGACCGGGGCTGCCGCGTGCAGGTCGTCGCCGACGAGATCGGCGAGAGCGCGATGCGGACGTTCACCAAGCCGAGCCGCAACGGCATCCCCGAGGTCCGCTACTTCACCCGGGGCCAGAACCGCACCGCCCACTCCAAGTACCTGCTCATCGACGGGATCTACAGGGGCCACCGGCGCAAGCTGGTGCTGACCGGCAGCCACAGCTACACCACCGACGCGCTGCGCTACAACGACGAGTCGATGCTGTGGATCTTCGGCGGCCACGTGCACGACGTCTACGTCCGCAACTTCGACCGGGTGTTCTCGGCGGCACAGGGCAAGGTCTACGTGAGCGGACTGCTCGCCGCGCCGACCGTTCCCGACGACACCAGCGAGGCCGAGCGGCCCGAGCCCGAGCCCGGGACCGGCCAGCCCGAGGCGGAGCTGCCCGCGACCGAGCGACCCGCCCCCGACGGCGGCCCGTCCGGCCCGGTCGACGGCCTTCCCTCCGCCGAGGGCCTCTAGGACAGCACGCCGCCCAGCAGGGCCCGGATCCCCTTCTCGTACAGTTCGGCGGGTACCCGTTCCGGGTCCAGCAGGTGCTGGAACGTCAGCCCCACGTCCAGGGCGACCACCAGCGCGGCGCGGTCGGCGGGGGTCAGGCCGTCGCGTTCGGTGAGGCGGCGGGCCAGGCGGGAACGGCGTTCGGCGTACCAGTCGGCGATCCGCCACCCGGCCGCGTAGTCGCGCATCCCGTAGAGCCAGAACTCCACCAGCAGCAGCGCCCGGGACCGCGCGCCGTCGCCCGTCACGCGCCGCGTGTAGGCGTGCCCGGCCCGCCGCAGGCGGTCCTCGGGGGGCCGGGCGGCGTCGTGGAGTTCCTGGCAGGGGCCGTCGGTGAGGCGGTCGTCGGTGTGCCGCTCCAGCAGTGCCAGCAGCAGGTCGGTCTTGCCCGCGAAGTTGGAGTAGACGGCCCCCTTGGTGAGGCCCGCCGAGGACGCGATGTCGTCGAGGGAGGCGCCGTGGATGCCGTGTTCGGCCCACAGGCGCTCGGCCGCCTCCAGCAGCGCGGCGCGGGTCTGCTCGCGGCGTTCCCGGCGGTTGCCGCCGCCCCGCCTGGTCGTCCGTCCCGTACCGGTCTCCGCCATGCCCACCCCTCCGTCGTCGGCGCGTTCCGAGAGTTCCCTCCCCGGCGCGGGACGCGCCCGGTCTCCTGTTTCCGGAATACACCGACCGCTCATGGTCAGTCCGCCGGTTACGGAACTCGACCGGATGTGGAACGGTCCGTCAGCACTTCTCGCGCTATTGATCACCGCCCATTCGGAGAATGTGGTACACATCACCAAAAGTGCGTCGTTACTCGCAGGTAGTCAGAGATGGCCACCTGGTCATACGCTGCCTTCCATGGCATCCCCGACGGTTCCCGCGAACGGCGCGGCGAAGTACAGCCTCCCGCAGAACACCCTCGATCGGCTCGTCTCGCACCTCGTCCCCGGCGGGGCCGGAACGGCGACGATCCCCGCCCCCTTCACGGGGGAACCGCTGGCGACCGTCCCGCTGTCGGGCGCCGACGACGTCCGCCGGGCCTACGACCGGGCCCGCGAGGCGCAGCGCTCCTGGGCGCGGCTGCCGGTCCGCGAACGCGTCAAGCCGTTCCTGCGGCTGCCCGAGGCCATGGTCGAGCGCCGCGCGGAGATCCTCGACATCATCCAGCTGGAGACCGGCAAGGCGCGCCGGCACGCGCTGGAGGAGTTCCTCGACGTCGCGCTGTGCTCGCTGTACTACGCGCGCCGCGCCGAGAAGCTGCTGAGGCCCAGGCGCCGCCAGGGCACGTTCCCCGGCGTGGTGCGGGTGCGGGAGCTGCGGCACCCCAAGGGCGTCGTCGGGCTGATCTCGCCGTGGAACTACCCGTTCGCGCTCGGGGCCAGCGACATCGCGCCCGCGCTGATGGCCGGGAACGCCGTCGTCCACAAGCCCGACACCCAGACCTGCCTGTCCAGCCTGTGGGTGCGGGCCCTGCTGGTCGACCTGGGCCTGCCGCGCGACCTGTGGCAGGTCGTCGTCGGCGAACCGGCCGAGATCGGCGACCCGCTGATCGAGAACGCCGACTACGTGTCGTTCACCGGTTCCACCCGGGGCGGCCGGGCCATCGCCGCCAAGACGGCCCCGCGCCTGGTGAACTACTCGCTGGAGCTCGGCGGCAAGAACCCGATGATCGTGCTGGACGACGCCGACGTGGAGCGCGCCGCGCGCGGGGCCGTCCGCGCCTGCTTCACCAACGCCGGCCAGCTCTGCATCTCCATCGAGCGGATGTACGTCCACGAGGACGTCTACGACCGGTTCGTGCCGCGCTTCGTCGAGCTGGTCAAGGGCATGGAACTGGGCGCGGGCCTGGACTTCTCCGCCGACATGGGCTCACTCACCCACGCCCGCCAGCTGGAGGCCGTCACCGCGCATGTCGAGCAGGCCGTCAAGGAGGGCGCGACCGTCCTGGCCGGGGGCAGGCCCCGTCCGGACATCGGGCCGCTGTTCTTCGAGCCGACGGTGCTGACCGACGTGTCCGGCGAGATGGACCTGTGCGCGAACGAGACGTTCGGACCCGTCGTGTCGGTCTACCGGTTCCGCGACGAGGACGAGGTCGTCGCCCGCGCCAACG
Organism: Actinomadura kijaniata NBRC 14229; assembly: GCF_001552175.1. Lineage (GTDB taxonomy): Bacteria > Actinomycetota > Actinomycetes > Streptosporangiales > Streptosporangiaceae > Spirillospora > Spirillospora kijaniata. Next base: position 12,365 of record NZ_BCQR01000193.1, on the reverse strand, counting down.
ACACCGAGTACGGCCTGAACGCCTCGGTCTGGACGCGGGACGTGGCGCGGGGACGCCGGGTCGCCGCGCGGATCGAGGCGGGCACCGTCAACATCAACGACGGCTACGGCGCGGCCTACGCCTCCTACGACGCCCCGATGGGCGGCTTCAAGCAGTCCGGCGTCGGCCGCCGGCACGGCGCGGAGGGCCTGCTGAAGTTCACCGAGGTCCAGAACATCGCCAGCCAGCACTGGATGGACCTGGAGCCGCCGGGGTCGATGCCGTTCGACCGGTTCGCCGACCTCATGGCGAACGGCGTCAGGTACATGGCGAAACTGCGGATCAAGTAGGCGGCCGCCCATGACGCGCACGTACGACTACGACGTCCTGGTCATCGGTTCCGGCTTCGGCGGCAGCGTCACCGCGCTGCGGCTGACCGAGAAGGGCTACAAGGTCGGGGTGGTCGAGGCCGGGCGGCGGTACGACACCGCCCCCGACGCCGGCCCCGGGGCCCGCCACGCGGAGCTGCCGAAGACCAACTGGCGGGTCTCCCGCTACGTGTGGGCCCCGGCGCTCGGCCTCACCGGCATCCAGCGCATCCACCTCATCCGGGGCGAGAAGTCGTCGCGGGTGATGGTGCTGGCCGGAGCGGGCGTGGGCGGCGGCTCGCTGAACTACGCCAACACGCTGTACGTCCCGCCGGAGCCGTTCTTCAAGGACCGGCAGTGGGCGCACATCACCGACTGGAAGTCCGAGCTCGCGCCCTACTACGACCAGGCCAGGCGGATGCTGGGCGTCGTCACCAACCCCACGGTGACCGACGCCGACAAGGCGATGAGGCGCGTCGCCGAGCGCATGGGCAAGGCCGACACCTTCGTCCACACCCCCGTCGGCGTGTACTTCGGCGACGGGCCGGGCGTGGAGAGGGACGACCCGTTCTTCGGCGGGGCCGGGCCGCGCCGCCGGGGCTGCACCGAGTGCGGCGAGTGCATGGTCGGCTGCCGCCACGGCGGCAAGAACATGCTGACCGAGAACTACCTCTACCTGGCGGAGCGGGCCGGGGCGCGGATCATGCCGCTCAGCCGGGTCACGCGGGTGACGCCGCTGGTGGACGGCGGCTACGAGGTGGAGATCGTCCGCACCGGGTCGTTCGGGCGCAACCGGAGGACGTTCCGCTGCGAGCAGGTGGTGTTCGCGGCCGGGACCTACGGCACGCAGAAGCTGCTGCACAAGCTGAAGTCGACCGGGCGGCTGCCGTTCCTGTCGGACCGGCTGGGCGTGCTGACCCGCACCAACTCCGAGGCGATCCTCGGCGCGGGCCGCCGCAACGGAAGGCCGGGGCCGGACTACTCGCGGGGCGTGGCGATCACCTCCTCGTTCCACCCGACGCCCGACACCCACATCGAGCCGGTCCGCTACGGCCGGGGCTCCAACCTGATGGCGGGCCTCCAGACCCTCCTGGTGGACGGCGACCGGCCCGGGGAGCGGCGGCGCCCGCGCTGGCTGAAGTTCCTCGGGCACATCGCGCGCCGCCCCAGGGACCTGGTGCAGCTGCTGGACGTGCGGCACTGGTCGGAGCGCACGGTCATCGCGCTGGTCATGCAGACGCGCGACAACTCCATCACCCTCAAGCCCAGGCGGGGGCCGCTGGGCTGGGACGTGCGCGCCGCGCAGGGCCACGGCGAGCCGAACCCGACCTGGATCCCCGAGGGCCACGAGGCGACCCGGCTGCTGGCCGAGGAGGTCGGCGGCATGGCGGGCGGCGGCTGGGGCGACCTGTTCGACATCCCGCTGACGGCCCACTTCCTGGGCGGCTGCGCGATCGGCGACTCCCCGGAGACCGGCGTCATCGACCCCTACCACCGCGTGTACGGGCATCCCGGCCTGCACGTCGTGGACGGCTCGGCCATCTCGGCGAACCTGGGCGTCAACCCGTCGCTCACGATCACCGCGCAGGCCGAACGCGCCATGGCCCTGTGGCCGAACAAGGGGGAGGAGGACCCGCGCCCGGCGCTGGGGGCGGCCTACCGGCGCATCCCGGCGACGCCGCCGAAGAACCCGGTCGTCCCCGCCGACGCCCCGGGCGCGCTCCGCCTCCCGATCGTCGAGATCACCTGATCTCCCCCGCCGCCGCGCGACGGCCCCTAACGTGGGGCCCCGTGAACGCCGTCGAGGACAGCACCGACCGGATCATGAAGGAACTGCGCGAGCGGGGGGCGCCCGAGCGCGCGGCGCGGGAGAAGGACTATCTGAAGAGCGACCTGGTCCACCTGGGCGTGCCGGTCCCGGACATCCGGCGCACGGTGCGCCCGGCCGCCGGCACGCGCGCCGGGACCCTGGCCCTGGCCGGGGCGCTGTGGGCGGTGACCGACTCCGGGACGCCCGTCCACGAGGCGCGCATGGCCGCCGTCGAGGTGCTGGTCCGCAACGTCGGCGCGCTCGCGGCGGAGGACGCCGCGTTCGCCGAACGCCTGGTCCGCGACTCGGTGAGCTGGGTCTACGTGGACGTCCTGGCGGACAAGGTCGTGGGCGCGCTGGTGCTGCGGTTCCCGGAACTGGCCGGGACGCTGGACCGGTGGGTGGCCGACCCCTGGATGTGGATACGCCGCACGTCCCTGCTGGCGCTGCTGCCGGGGATCCGCGCGGGCGCCCCCGACCGGGAGCGCCTGTCCCGCTACGGCGAGGCGCTGATCGGGGAGCGGGAGTTCTTCATCCGCAAGGCGCTCGGCTGGGTGCTGCGTGAACTGTCGAAGAGGGACCCGGGCTGGGTGCGCGGCTGGACGGAGGCGCACCTCGGCGAGATGTCCGGCGTCACGTTCCGGGAGGCGGTCCGCCGCCTCCCGGAACGCGACGCCGCGGCCCTGACCGCCGCCTACCGGGCGCGGTAGGCGGACCAGACCTGGCGCATGCGGGCGCCCTGGCCCGCCGTGAAGTGGGTCATGCAGGCGTCCCAGGCGTAGTCCATGAAGTTGTGGATCGGATCCTCGCCGGGGGCCGGGCAGGTGTCCTTGCGGTCGGGGCAGCCGTTGGTCGGGTCGCGCTCCTCCGGGGTGTCGTCCACCCGGTCGCCGGGCGTGCCGCAGCCGTCCTGGAACGTGTGGTAGAGGCCCATCCAGTGGCCGACCTCGTGGACGGCGCTGTACCCGCGGTCGTAGTTGGTGATCGTGCCGTCCGGCAGGGCGCCGATGTGGATCACCACGCCGTCCATCCTCGGCTCCGACCGGTACTTCCACGGGAACGTGGACCAGCCGAGCAGGTCCTCGCCCAGCGAGGCGCTGTAGAGGTTCAGCGTGTCCGCCCCGCCGCGCCGCAGCCGGGACTTGTAGGTCGCCTCGTGCGTCTCGGGGTGGGCGTACCAGTCCGCGTTGTCGCTGCGGGTGATCTCCTTGAGGACGAACGAGACGCCGGTGTCGGCGCCCCCGCGGCCACCGCCGTAGGCCGCGTTCATCACCGCGATCTGCCCCCTGACCTGCTCGTCGGTCAGGTTGCCGCGCCCGCCGTCGTGCAGGACGTGGAAGTACACCGGGACGGTCACCCGGTCGGGGACGCGCTCACGCCGCGTGGGGGAGGACGTCAGCCGGGACAGCAGGGACGACAGCTCGCTCTCGATCCTCGGGACCTCGGCGGCGGGGACCTCGTTGCGCTCCGGAACGCCCCGGTGCAGCGCCTCCGCGCGGATCCTGGCCAGGGCCGGGGCGCATCCGCCGTCCCCGGCCGCGGGCCGGGCGGCGTCCCCGGCGACGGGGACCAAGGCGGCGACGAACAGGACGGCGGCGGCCAGCGATTTCACGACACTCCTCGGGCACGGGCGGCGGAAGGGACGGAGTCACGGAACAGATACGGTACGTCACCAACTGGTAGCAGAGGGACGCCGGGGGTCGCGATGGAGACCGCCAAAAGGAAGCCGACCGTTATCGGCCGGAAACGCTGTGTGGGGACCACCATGCCCGCCCGCGCCATCAGCGCAGGCAGAGGCCCGTAGACTGGAGATTCCTCCGCCTGAACCCGTCGTGTCCCTGCGAAAGGCGCTGTTGGTGGCCGTAGACCAGACCTTTGACACCGTTCTCGTCGTCGACTTCGGCGCGCAGTACGCGCAGCTGATCGCGCGGCGGGTCCGGGAATGCCATGTGTACAGCGAGATCGTGCCGTCGACCATGCCGGCGGCCGAGATGCTGGCCAAGAAGCCGAAGGCGATCATCCTGTCGGGTGGTCCGGCCTCGGTGTACGAGGAGGGCGCGCCGATCGCCCCCGACGGACTGTTCGACCTGGCGGTGCCGACGCTCGGCATCTGCTACGGCCACCAGGTGATGGCGCAGGCGCTCGGCGGCACCGTGGAGAACTCCGAGGTCGCCGAGTACGGCGGCGCGACCATCGCGGTCACCGACCCGGGCGTGCTGTTCGACGGGCAGCCGGCTGAGCAGGCGGTGTGGATGTCGCACCGCGACTTCGTCAGCCGCGCCCCGGAGGGCTTCACCGTCACGGCGCGGACCGAGGTGACGCCGGTCGCGGGCATGGAGGACCCCGAGCGGGGCTTCTACGGGGTGCAGTTCCATCCCGAGGTGCTGCACACCGAGCACGGCATGGAGATGCTGCGCCGCTTCCTGTACGAGGGCGCGGGCTGCCGCCCGAGCTGGACCATGGTCAACATCGCCGAGGAGCAGATCGAGGCGATCCGCGCCCAGGTCGGCGACAAGCGCGCCATCTGCGGCCTGTCGGGCGGCGTGGACTCGGCGGTCGCCGCCGCGCTGGTGCAGCGCGCCATCGGCGACCAGCTGACCTGCGTGTTCGTGGACCACGGCCTGCTGCGCAAGGGCGAGCCCGAGCAGGTCGAGAAGGACTTCGTCGCGGCGACCGGCGTGAACCTGCACGTCGTGGACGCCCAGGAGCGCTTCCTGGACGCGCTGGCCGGGGTCGTCGACCCCGAGGAGAAGCGCAAGATCATCGGACGTGAGTTCATCCGCGTGTTCGAGGCGGCCGCGCGCGAGATTGTCGGCGAGGACGCGGCCGAGCCCGTGGAGTTCCTCGTCCAGGGCACCCTGTACCCGGACGTGGTGGAGTCCGGCGGCGGCACCGGCGCGGCCAACATCAAGTCGCACCACAACGTCGGCGGCCTCCCCGACGACCTCCAGTTCCAGCTGGTGGAGCCGTTGCGGGCGCTGTTCAAGGACGAGGTCCGCGCGCTGGGCGAGCAGCTCGGCCTGCCCGCCGAGATCGTCTGGCGGCAGCCGTTCCCCGGCCCCGGCCTGGGCATCCGGATCATCGGCGAGGTGACCCGCGAGCGCCTGGACATCCTGCGCGACGCCGACGCCATCGCCCGCGAGGAGCTGACCCGCGCCGGGCTGGACCGCGAGGTGTGGCAGTTCCCGGTGGTGCTGCTGGCCGACGTCCGCTCGGTCGGCGTGCAGGGCGACGGCCGCACCTACGGCCACCCGGTCGTGCTGCGCCCGGTGACCAGCGAGGACGCCATGACCGCCGACTGGGCCCGGCTGCCCTACGACGTGCTGCAGAAGATCTCCACCCGGATCACCAACGAGGTCCGCGAGATCAACCGGGTCGTCGTGGACGTGACCTCCAAGCCGCCCGGCACCATCGAGTGGGAGTGACCCGCTGAACGCCGAAGGCCCCGGGGCGACCCGGGGCCTTCGCACGTCGTGGGAGGGTCAGACGGTGGCCGGGGCCAGCGCGGCCTCGCCCTCCAGGGTCAGCGCGGCGGCGTGCACCACGGAGGCGATCTTGATGGCCTCCTGGATCTGCTCGCGCGGCATGCCCGCGTCGCGCAGCACCTTCTCGTGGGCGTCCAGGCACTTGCCGCAGCCGTTGATCGCCGAGACCGCCAGGCACCACAGCTCGAAGTCGACCTTCTCCACGCCCGGCTTGCCGATGATGTTCATCCGCAGGCCCGCGCGCAGGGTCTCGTAGGTCTCGTCGCTCAGCAGGTGCATCGAGCGGTAGTAGACGTTGTTCATGGCCATGATCGACGCGGCGCCCTTGGCGGCGTCGAACGCCTCGGCCGACAGGTAGTCCCCGGCCTCCTCGGCGAGCTCGCGGATCACGACCGGGTTGCGGCCGGCCAGCGCGGAGGCCAGCACGGTGCCCCACAGCTGCTGTTCGGTGAGCTGCGAGGTGGAGGTCACCGAGCCCAGGTTGAGCTTGGTGTCCTTGGCGTAGTCGGGCAGGGACGACTTCAGCGCGTCAACGCTCATTGCTGCGGGTCCTTTCGAGAGAACGCGAACGGCCGGTCGCGGGCGGCGCGACCGGCCGTCGTCGTGCGTGCTACCGGGCTGGCTACCGGGCTGGGGCGGTCGGTCAGGCGCCGGCCATCAGCTTGGTGGCGTCCAGGGTGTCCTCGCCCTTGTTCCAGTTGCAGGGGCACAGCTCGTCGGACTGCAGGGCGTCGAGGACCCGCAGGACCTCCTTGACGTTGCGGCCCACCGAGCCGGCGGTGACCATCGAGAACTGGATCTCGTTGTTCGGGTCGACGATGAAGGTTGCGCGCTGGGCGACGCCGTCCGGGGTCAGGATGCCCAGGGCCTCCGTCAGCTCGCGGTTGAGGTCCGACAGCATCGGGAAGGGCAGGTCGCGCAGGTCCGGGTGGTCCTTGCGCCAGGCGAAGTGGACGAACTCGTTGTCCACGGAGGCGCCGAGGACCTGGGCGTCGCGGTCGGCGAACTCCTCGTTGAGCCGGCCGAACTCGGCGATCTCGGTCGGACAGATGAAGGTGAAGTCCTTGGGCCAGAAGAAGACGACCCGCCACTTGCCCTCGTAGGTCTTGTGGTTGATCGTCTCGAAGGCGTTGTCCGGGTCCAGGGAGACGCAGGCGGTCAGCTCGTACTCGGGGAACTGGTCACCGACAGTAAGCACGCAGGCTCCTTTGATTGCGAGTTTCGTCTGCCTGATCAGGCGGAATGCGGGGGAGAGAGGGCGACGGCCCAGCGTCGCGTCCGCCCCCGACGTCACTCAGAGTGCCTCAGGTATCGTGAAAAGAGAAATCGATCTGTCTCTTCACACTCATAGGAGTTTGCTATCAGCAGGCCAACGGTGGCCCAGCTGCGCGCCTTCGCGGCCCTGGCGGAGCACCTGCACTTCCGGGACGCCGCCGCCGCCCTGCGGATGAGCCAGCCCGCGCTGTCCGGCGCCGTGGCCGCCCTGGAGGAGACCCTAAACGTCCGGTTGGTGGAGCGTACGACACGCCGGGTCCTGCTCACACCGGCGGGGGAACGGGTGGCCCGCCGCGCCGAGACCGTGCTCACCGAGCTGGACCGCCTGGTGGAGGAGGTGCAGGCGGCCAGCGGCACCCTGGTCGGGCCGCTGCGCGTCGGCGTGATCCCCACCGTCGCGCCCTACCTGCTGCCGGTCGTGCTGCCCCGGCTGGCCGCCGACTTCCCGGGGCTGGAGCTGTCGGTGCACGAGGAGCAGACCGAGGCGATCGTCGCCGACCTCCAGACCGGACGCCTCGACGTCGTGGTGCTGGCGCTGCCGTCCCCCGTCCCCGGGGTGACGGAACTCACCCTCTACGAGGAGGACTTCGTCCTGGTCGCCCCCGCCGCGACCGACCTGCCCGACCCGCTGCCCCGCGAGACGCTGGCCGACCTGGACGTCATCCTCCTCAACGAGGGCCACTGCCTGCGCGACCAGGCGCTGGACGTGTGCCGCGAGGTCGGCGCCCGCGCCGCCGCCGCGACCTACGCCACGAGCTTGGCCACCCTCGTCCAGCTGGTCTCCGGCGGGCTGGGCGTGACCCTGGTCCCCGAGACGGCGCTGGAGGTGGAGACGCGCCGCGCCCCCGACCTGGCGCCGCGCCGCTTCGCGGGCCCGGCCCCGTTCCGCCGCGTCGGGCTGGCGTTCCGCGGCACCTCCCCGCGCGCCGCGGAGTTCGGGGCGCTGGCGGACGCGATCCGCACGGCGGTCGCCGAGCAGATCCCCGCCGTGCGGGTCGTGCGCCCCTAGGACAGGGTCCGCACGACCCGCACGGCCCGGCGCAGCCCCGGCACCCGCCGCCCCACGCGGCGCAGCCGCCGGAACCCCTCCGGCGCCCCCGGGAACGCGCGGTCCACGCGCAGCTCGGCCGCCCCGTCCAGGGACACCAGCAGCCACACCCCGGGAACGCGGCGGTGCGGGTTCCACCCGCAGGCGTTGATACGGACGCGCAGGTCCCAGGCGCCGGGGGCCAGGTCGGCCAGGCCCTCCAGCCGCGCCCGCACGTCGAACAGCAGGTGCTCGTCCGGGCCCTCCTCCTCCCGCCGCCGCGCGATCACCGCGAACGCCGCCTCGTCCCGGGTGCTCCGGTGCCGGGCGAACACCTCCACGCCCGCGCGGGGCAGCGCGTCGGTCATGTCCCGGGCCTCCTCGGGGATCGGCGTGCCGAGCACGACCGGCGGATTCCACAGCACCCGCCGCCCGCCGTTCCGGTCCACGCGGCGGAACGGCACCGGCCCGCCGTCCCGGTAGACGAGCTCGGCCGACAGCACGAGGGTCAGCGCGCCGTTCTCCAGCCGCATCTCCACCGCCCTCGCCCGGACGACGATCCGCTTCTCCGCCTCGGCCAGCGCCTCCAGCTCCGCGTAGCTCCCGGCGCGCAGTATGACGGCGCGCGGCCGGTAGCCCGCCGGGAGGAACCGGTCGGTCCCGGGCGCGAACCGCTCCACCGCCAGCCGCCGGACGGCCGCGTACAGCTCGCGCCGGTACTCCGGGGGATAGTTCAGCAGCCTGCGGCCGCCCACCCGTTGCAGCATCTTGCCGCGCAGCCAGTGCGCGTAGAAGCGGTCCCTGGTCTCGCCCGGCGGGACGTGCTCGTCCACCATGTCCAGCACCTCGCGCAGCGCCCCGAAGTAGTGCTCGGGGTCGAAGCGCCGGGAGGAGTAGTTGCCCTCGTCGGCCCGCTTGACCCAGTGGCAGCACGGATAGCTCGCCAGCACCGAGATGACCTCGGCCTTGAGGTAGGCGGGCACGCAGAACCGGTGGTCCTCCAGCCGCACCGGCCCCTCGGGGAAGCGCAGGCCGTGCTCGCGCAGGAAGGCCGTGCGGAACAGCTTGTGCGGGGTGAGCAGCGTCAGCAGGTGGTGGGCGAGGATCTCGGCGCGGTCGCGGTCCCGCCGGAACAGCCGCCGCGGAACGCCGCGCCCGTGCCCCACCAGCCGCCCGACCAGCACGTCCGAGCGGTTGCGGGCGGCCATCGCGTACATGCGTTCCAGCGCCTCGGGCCCGAGCCAGTCGTCGCAGTCCAGGAAGTACACGTACTCGCCGCGCGCCATGTCCAGCCCCAGGTTGCGCGGGCGGCCCGGACCGCCGGAGTTCTCGGTGCGCACGACCCGGACGTGGTCGTGCCCGGCGACGGCGGCGACCAGCCGTTCGCCCGTGCCGTCGGTCGAGCCGTCGTCGACGAAGACGGCCTCGTACTCCTCCGGCGGCAGCGACTGCCCCAGCACCGACGCCACGCACGCGTCGAGGTACGTCCCCGCGTTGTAGACGGGGACCACGACACTGATCTTGACCTTGTCTTCCACAGCCACCAACGATGTGCGCTCCGGCGCCCCGGAAGGGGGAGCTTCCGCCGCTCTTTGCCGTTCGATGGCCCAGTGAGGGAGGAGAGCGCGCCCACCGCCCGGCACGGTCCCGTGTTCCACGCGACCCGGTCGCCTCCGGGTCAAGTCTGCGTCAGGCCATGGTCGAGCGATCGCGATGCGCGCCCGGCGTGTCACCCGTCGTCACCATGCTGGCCGCATGGCGACGTTCTCACTGGAAGATGTCCGTGCCGTCTGCAAGGACCGCGACGCGTGGTGGACGGTCCTGCTGGTCGACCCGGTCGCGATACGGCTGACCCGGCTGGTCGCCAACCGCACCCGGATCACCCCCGACCAGATCACGCTGGCGGCGTTCGCCCTCGGGCTGGGCGCGGCCGCCTGCTTCCTGCGCGGCACCGCGGGCTGGCTGGCGGTGGGCGCGGCGCTCTACCACCTGTGCTTCGTGCTGGACTGCGTGGACGGCAAGCTCGCCCGGCTGAAGGGTACCGGCACGCCGTTCGGCGGCTGGCTGGACTACATGCTCGACCGGGTCCGCGACGCCTGCTGCGCGATCACCCTGGCGGTCGGGCAGTACCTGGTCACCGGGCAGGTCGACTATCTGGCGCTCGGCTTCGCCGTGATCGTGCTGGACATGGTGCGGTACCTGAACGGCCCGCAGATCGCCAAGTTCCGGCGGCTGATGAGCACGACCCTGCTCCAGCGCGGCGGGGAGCCCGAACCGGCGGAGGACGCCGCGCCGGGCCCGGCCGACCCGGCCGCCGCCGGACCGGCGCGCAGGCCCGAGCTGGACCGGGAGGCCGCCGGCCGCTACCCCCGCTACCTGCGGTTCCGCCGCCACCTGACCCGCCACCGCGTCCGCACCCACCTGGTCAGCGGCATCGAGTTCCAGATGGCGGTGTTCATCGTGGGCCCCCTCACCGGCGCGATCGTCCCGATGACCGTCGCCACCGGGGCCCTGCTGCTGGCCTTCGAGTGCGCCATCATCTACAAGTTCTGGCTGACCTCCCGGCAGTACGTCCGCACGCTCGCCCGGCTCGACGCCGAGCCGGCCGGGTCGGCCGCCGGGCCGGTCGCGACCCTGGTGCCGCGCCAGGGACGGGCCGACGCCCCCGCCGTGCGGCTGGTGAACCGCTAGAACCCACGATCAAGCCGGTGCGTAACCGGGTATGTGCCATGTGTGACTGATCGGGGGATGGGCCCGGAGAGGGCCGTGCTGAGCGTCGTCGTGCCGTTCTACAACGTCGAGGACTACCTCGGGGAGTGTCTGGAGTCGCTGGCGGGCCAGACGCTGCGCGACATCGAGGTCGTCATGGTCGACGACGGGTCCCCCGACGGCAGTACGGTCATCGCCAAGTCCTACGCCGACCGCGACCCCCGGTTCCGGCTCGTGCAGCAGGACAACCGGGGGCTCGGGCCCGCGCGCAACACCGGGGTGCGGCACGCCACCGGCCGCTACCTGGCGTTCGTGGACTCCGACGACGTGGTGGCGCGCGGAGCGTTCGAGCTGATGACCGGCACGCTGGAGCGGACCGGGTCGGACTTCGCGTGCGGCAACGTCAACCGGTTCGACGCGGGCCGGGTGTGGCAGAGCTGGGCGCACCGCGAGCCGTTCGGGCGGCGCGCGCTGCGGACCCACGTCACCCGCCGCACCACCCTCATGCAGGACCGGATGGTGTGGAACAAGGTGTTCCGCCGCGACTTCTGGGACCGGCACGGGCTGGCGTTCCCCGGCATGCTCTACGAGGACTCGCCGGTGATGGTGCGGGCGCACGTGCTGGCCGACAGCGTGGACGTCCTGCCCGAGCACGTCTACTACTGGCGGGAGCGCCCCGGCTCCATCACCCAGCGCCGGGCCGAGCTGGCCAACCTGGAGGACCGCATCACGTCGGTCCGCCGGGTCCGCGCGTTCCTGGACGAACGCGCGCCCCTGCTGCGCCCCAGCTACGACCGGTACGCCGTGGACGTCGATCTCGGCGTGCTCACCGAGGCGCTGCCCCATCTCGCCGAGGCCGACCGGGCGCGCGCCATGGAGCTGGGCCGCGAGTGCCTGGCCGGGACCGACCCGCGGGTGCTGCGGGACCTGGCCCCCGCCAAACGGCTCCGCTTCCACCTGCTGGAACGCGGGATGCTGCCCGAGCTGCTGGAGATCCTGGAGGCCCGCCCGGACGACCGGCCCGCCCCGCGCACCGTGCGCCGGGGCCTGCTGCGTCCCCGCTTCTACACGACCCTGCCCTACTTCCGGGACCGTTCCAAAGGTGTGCCCGACGAGGTCTACGACGTCACCGACCGGCTGCCGCTGTGGGCGTTCGCCGACCGGGTCGCGTGGGAGGACGGGATGCTGCGCGTGGAGGGCTGGGCGCACATCTCCTCGCTGGACGTCTCCCGCGAACGCGACTCCCGCGTCCGGATGTGGCTGGTGGAGCCGAAGCGGCGCCGCCGCGTCCCGCTGGAGGTGCGGCGCACCTACCGTCCCGAGGTCACGGCCCGCTCCGGGCAGGCGGAGGCCTCCTACGACTGGGCGGGGTTCAGCGCCCTGATCGACCCGGAGCGGCTGCGGATCGGCCGGCGGTGGCGTCCGGCGGCCTGGGAGCTGCACGTGGAGGTCGTCACCCGGGGGCTGCGCCGCCGGGGGCGGGTCCGTCCCACCCGCGCCCCCGTCCTGGCCTGGACGCCGTGCCGGGACGTCGCGCCGGGCGTCCGCGTGAAGCCGGTCGCCGACGGGGCCCTGACGTTCCGGGTGCAGCGCCCGCGGGCCGACCTCACCGGCCACCGCCTCGACGGCGACCGGCTGGAGCTGACCGGCACCCTCGCCGCCCGGCCGGGCCGCGCCACGCGGATCGTCGCGACCCGGCTCGCCGGCGGCCC
>NZ_BCQR01000192.1 GCF_001552175.1 Actinomadura kijaniata NBRC 14229 | reverse complement strand
GGGGGGCGCGAACGACGGAGCGGCGGTGGACGCGGGCCCGGGCCCGGGCACGGGCATGGGTGCAGGGTGGGGTGCAGGGCCGGGGAGCGGTCCTGGGGTGGGGTCGGGGACGCCGGGGTGGGTCATGCCGGGGTCCCGGTGGCGCCGTGGTTCCACACGACCCGGGGCGGGGGCACGGCGGCCAGGATCTGGGCGACGACGTCGGCGGTGTCGATGCCGTCGGCCAGGGCGTCGAAGGTCAGCACGATGCGGTGGGCCATGACGTCGCGGGCGACGGCGCGCACGTCGTCGGGCAGGACGTAGTCGCGGCCGGAGATCAGGGCCAGGGCGCGGGCGGCGGCGACCAGGCCGAGGGTGGCGCGGGGGCTGGCGCCGATCTGGATGACCTGGCGCAGGTCGGGCAGGTGGTACTGGTCGGGTTCGCGGGTGGCCATGACCAGGCGGACGATGTAGTCGGCGACCAGTTCGTGGACGGCGACCTCTTCGGCGGCGCGTTGCAGGGCGGCCAGCTGGTCGGGGTCGAGGATCTGGGTGGGCCGCGGGGGGTCGACGCTCATGCGGCGCAGGATCTGCAGTTCCTCGTGGGCGCCGGGGTAGCGCACGTCGATCTTCATCAGGAAGCGGTCGCGCTGGGCCTCGGGCAGGGGGTAGACGCCTTCGGACTCGATGGGGTTCTGGGTGGCCAGGACGATGAAGGGGTCGGGCAGGCGGTAGGTGTGGCCGCCGAGGGAGACCTGGCGTTCGGCCATGACCTCCAGCAGGGCGGACTGGACCTTGGCGGGGGCGCGGTTGATCTCGTCGGCCAGGACGAAGTTGACGAACACCGGGCCGAGTTCGACGTCGAACTGCTCGGTGGAGGGGTGGTAGATGCGGGTGCCGACGATGTCGGAGGGGACCAGGTCGGGGGTGAACTGCAGGCGGGCGAAGGTGCCGCCGACGACCTGGGCGAAGGTGGAGACGGCGAGGGTCTTGGCGACGCCGGGGACGCCCTCGACCAGGCAGTGGCCGCGGGCCAGCAGGGCGACGGCCATGCGCTCGACCATGTGCTCCTGACCGACGATGACCTTCTTGACCTCGGCCAGGGTGTCGTGCAGCTGGGCCGCGGCCTGGTCCAGGTCGGTGGTGGCGATGGTCATCGTGGTGTGTCCCTCACTGTCTGCCGTCGGCGGGGTCGGTGCGGGGCGCCCGGCGGGCGGGCGCGCGCCGGCCCCGCGGGTTCGGTGTCGACCCTATGCGATCACTTGTACCCGGTTGCGCGGGGCTCCTGCACGGGGTGGGTGGTTGTTAGTCTGGCGGCCATGTCGAGGCCGTTGCCACCTGGTGACCTTGTGGAGTTGGGTCCGTTCCGCCTGTCGGCGCGGCTGGGCGAGTCGTCGGCGGGGATCGTGTACCTGGGGTCTGACGGGTCGGGCCGGCAGGTGAGCGTGGCGGTGCTGAACCGGGGCGCGGCCGGGGACGCGGCGGCGCGGGACCGGTTCCGGGCGGCGATCCTGCGGGAGTGGCGGCCCGGGCAGGCGCCGGTGGGCGCAGGCCAGGTGGGTGGAGGCCAGGTGGGCGAGGGGTCGGGCCGGGCGCCGGTGGTGGCGGCCCAGCCCGACGGTCCGGCGCCGTGGGTGGCGACGGCTTATGGGGGCGAGCGGGCGGGGGCCGAACGGTTCCTGGAGCCGGTGCTGCTGGAGGGGACGTTCCGGGGCCGGTGGGCCGGGCGCCGGCGGGGTCCGCAGTTCCAGCCGTACTGGGCCGGGTCGGGGGAGCCGGCGGTGCCCGGGACGGCGCCGGTGGCGGTGGCGGCGCCGGTGGTGCGGCAGGAGCGGGGGCTGGTGGCGGCGATTTTGACGTTGGCGGCGGTGCTGTTGGTGCTGGCGTTGCTGATGGTGCTGCTGTTCGCCTGCCAGCCGAAGGTGGAGCAGCCGCCGCCTCCGCCGCCGGAGCCGACGCCGAGCTCGCAGAGCCCCTCGCAGACGCCGAGCACGCCGCGTCCGTCCCCGACGCCGACCTCGCCGGCGCCGTCCCCGACGTCACCGGGGCCGACCGAGGGGCCCGGCGACGACGGCGCGCCCCTGTGAGGGTTCCCGCTCGGCGGGGGCGAAAAGCGCGTTGCGGGGCGGGTGGCGGGCCGCCAGCATGAGGGGATGCTGGAGAGTCTGATTGCTTTTGTCGGCGCGGCGGTGCTGATCGCGGTGGCGCCGGGACCGAGCACGGTCGTGATCATGCGGGAGTCGGCGCGGTCGGGCCGCCGCGCGGGGCTGGCCACCACCCTGGGCAACGAGGCGGGGGTGCTGGCGTGGGGCCTGGCGGCGGCGGTCGGGTTGTCGGCGCTTTTGGCGGCCTCGCAGCTGGCCTATGACGTGCTGCGGGTCGTGGGCGCGGCGGTGCTGGTGTACTTCGGGGCCAGGACGCTGTGGCAGGCGCGGCGGGGCGCGTTCGCCGCCGAAGCCGACGCCGGTGCCGCCGTCGAAGCCGAGGTGGGGGCGGGCCGGTCGGCGTGGTCGGCGTGGAGGTGCTTCCGTCTGGGGCTGATCACCAACTGCGCCAACCCCAAGGCCGGGGTGTTCGCGGTGTCGTTCCTGCCGCAGTTCGTGCCCGACGGGCAGCCGGTGATGGCGACGCTGCTGGTGCTGTCGGTGCTGTGGGTGCTGATCGACCTGGCGTGGTACACGGTCGTGGTGTGGGTGGTGGACGCCGCGCGCCGGGTGCTGGGGCGCCCGGCGGTGCGGCGGCGGTTGGAGCAGGTGTCGGGCGCGGTCCTGGTGGGCCTGGGCGTCCGGCTGGCGGCCGAGACCCGCTGAGCCCGGACCGGCCCTGAGATCCGGGGGGTGTGGGGGTGGGGAGCGCTGACCGGGCGGCGGTCGACCACGTTCTGGCGGTGCTGGCGGCCTCGCGGTGGTCGCGGGGGCTGGTGCTGCGCGGCAGCCTGGCGTTGACGGCGTGGCTGGGGGAGGCGGCGCGGCAGCCGGGCGACCTGGACTGGATCGCCCCCGCCCCTGAAGGCCCCTACGACGGGCACCGGGCAAAGGCCCTGATGGACGGGCTGGTCGGCGCGTTGCGGCTGGGCGCGCGCGGCCCCGTCGGGCTGCGCCTGGACGCCCGGCACGCGACGCGGACCACCACGGGCGGCTACGAGCTGCCCGAACCGCTCGGCCAACGGCTGCTGGTGCCCTGGAGGACCGGGGAGCGCGCCGGGCGGGTGCAGATCGATGTGGCGTTCGGGCCGCCGCCGGAACGACCACCGGTGACCGTGCAGGTCCCGCGCGCCGACGGCGGCGCCACCCGGGTGCGGGCGGCGCCGCCGGAGCTGGAGCTGGCGTGGAAGCTGGCGTGGCTGTACCACGACCAGGGCTGGTCGGAGCGGGGCCGGGCGCGCGGCAAGGACCTGTATGACGCGGTGCTGCTGGCCGAACGGCTGCGCGACGACGGCCGGGTGCTGCCCGGCGGGCTGCTGCGCGCGGTGCTGCGCGCACGGGTGGGTCCCCGCCACGGCCGCCTGTCCGATCCCGAGGCGGTGCTGGAGTGGGAGGTGGACTGGGAGACCTTCCAGCGCACCTGCCCGCACACGACCGGGAACGGCGGGGACGCCGGGGACGCTGGGGACTGGCGGTTGCGGCTGGCCCTGGCCCTGACGCAGGTGCTGGTGGAGGAACCCGCGGGAAAGGCGTGAGGAACCGGAGCCGCCGCTGACGCTGACGCTGACGCTGGATCGTGATTTCTTGTGACCGTTCGGTGTCTCAGGGCGGGGGCACCATGAGAGACGAAGGGGGGCGACCGGCGGCGCGACGGGAGGGCGCACGGCATGAGATGTCCGGGCTGCGGCAGCGACACCCCCGACAGCCGCCCGCGGTGCATCCGCTGCAACTTCCTCCTCCCCACGCCCCCGCAGCCGGGCGAGACCACCTCAGACGACCCGACCGCCGTCGATCCGAGCGCCGTTGAGGTGCCCGTCCCGGACCCGCCGACCGAGACGCACACCGTGCTCGACCCGACCTGGCAACCCTCGAACACGCCGGGTGAACCGGGTGAGCCGCTGCCCTGGACGCCCGCCACCGGCCCCACCGGTTCCCGGCAGCGGTTCGGCGGCCTTGGCTGGGTGGTGGCGGGAGCCCTGGCGGGAGCCCTGGCGGTCGCGCTTGCGGGAACGCTGGTGCTGCTGTGGCCCGGCGACGACCCCACCGACCGGCGCCCCACCACCGCTTCCCCGGCCCCCACCGGCGCCACCGACACCACCACCGACACCACCGGGAACGCCACCGGCACGCCCGCGCCCACCGCGACCGCGTTGGGGCGAAGGTTCTGGGTGCAGATGTTCGCGCCCGCCGGCGGCCTGGAAGGCCATACCCGTCCCACCACCGCCTCCGGGCCCAAGGGGACCCTGGAGGCGGGCCGCCACTGGGTGCTGTGCCGCCGCTGGGGCCAACGCGTGTCCCGCACCGGCGACGACGGGCGCACCCACCACAACCACTGGTGGCTGCTGACCCACCTGGACCACCTGTACGGCGACGGGGAGACCAGCCCGCGCGCCTGGGTCCCGGCGCTGTACCTGACGCGGTGGGGCGACGACGAGGCCAAGGACGACGACGGGCGCGAGATCCCGGTGTGCCCGCCCGGCGACCACACCGGCTGACCCCCTCCTCCCCGCGCCCCGACACCACCCGCCGCTCCCCCTTGCGCTCTCCTTGCGCTCCCTCTGCGCTGCCGGTGTTCGCGCCGGTCTCATCCGGTGAGACGACGCCCTACCCTGACACCATGATCGAACTGAACGCGCTCGCCGACGCCTACGTGGACGAGTTCGCCGCGCTGGACCCCTGCCGGGCGGCGATGATGGGGATCGCCGGGCAGGACGACCGGCTCACCGACTACGGCCCCGAAGGGCTGGCCGCGCGCGCCGACCTGGTCCGCCGCACCCTGCGTGAGCTGCGCGGGCTGGAGGGGCGGGGCGGGACCGGCGGCGACCACCGCATCGCCGCGGCCGTGCTGCGCGAACACCTGGAGGTCGAGTGGGCCCGCCACGAGGCCCGCGTCGACAAGAGCTGCCTGGAGACCATCGAGGGCCCGGTGCAGCGCCTGCGGTACGCCATCGAACTGCTGGACCGCGGCGACCAGACCCCCTGGCAGGCGCTGCTGGCGCGGCTGCGCGCGGTCCCGGCGTCGCTGGCGGGCCTGCGGACCTCCCTGAGCTGGGCCGCGCAGGAGGGCCGCGTCGCCGCGCGCCGCCAGGTGCTGCGCAACGCCGGTGAGGCCCGCGCCACCCCCGCCTACCTGGTCGAGCTGGCCGCCCGCCACACCGGCCCCCTGGCCGAACCGCTCGCCGCGGCCGCCCGCGCCGCCGGGCAGGCGTTCGAGGACCTGGCGGCGTTCCTGGAACGCGACCTGGCGCCCCAGGCCCCCGAACGCGACGCGCTGGGCCGCGACCGCTACCTGCTGGGCGTGCGCGAGTTCCTGGGCACCCGGGTGGACCTGGAGGAGACCTACGCCTGGGGCTGGGAGGAACTGGCCCGCATCAAGTCCGAGATGGCGCGGGCCGCCGCGCAGGTGCTTCCCGGCGAGCCGGTGGAGGCCGTGTGCGCCGCCCTGGACGCCGACCCCGCCCACCGGGTGGTGGGCGCGGCGGCGTTCCGCGACCTGATGCAGCAGATCGCCGACCAGGCCATCGCCGAGCTGGGCGGCGTCCACTTCGACATCCCCGAGCCGCTGCGCGTGCTGGACTGCCGCATCCCGCCCACCGGCGGCGGCGTCTACTACCTGGCCCCGGCCGAGGACCTGTCGCGGCCGGGCACGGTGTGGTGGGCCGTGGACCCCGACCCGCAGGCCTCCATCAGCACCTGGTCGGTGCCGGGCATCATGTTCCACGAGAGCGTTCCCGGCCACCACCTGCAGGTGGGCACCACCACCCTGCACCCGACCCTTAACCGGTTCCAGCGCATCGCCAGCGAACTGTTCCCCGGTCACTGCGAGGGCTGGGGCCTGTACGCCGAACGGCTGATGGACGAGCTGGGGTTCTACCGCGACCCCGCCCACCGGTTCGGGATGCTGGCCGGGGGGCAGCAGTACCGCGCCGCCCGCGTGGTGCTGGACATCGGCCTGCACCTGGAGCTGGCGATCCCCGCCGGGACCGGGTTCCACGAGGGCGAACGCTGGACGCCCGCGCTGGCTCGGGAGTTCCTGAGCCTGCACACCGGGCCCGAGACCGACGAGTCGATCGCGTTCGAGATCGACCGGTACCTGGGGCGGCCCGCCCAGGCCATCGCCTACAAGCTGGGCGAGAAGGTGTGGCTGGAGGCCCGCCAGGCCGCGCGCCGCCGCGAGGGGGCCGCGTTCGACCTGAAGGACTTCCACCGCCGCGCCCTGGACCTGGGACCGATGGGCCTGGACCTGCTGCGCGCCGAACTCACCACCCCCTGACCCTCACACCCCTGACCTCCACCCCTGGCCCCTGGCGTGGCCCCTGGCGGTGTCGACCGGCGGGGGTCACAACCGGCACAGCACATCGAACCGCAACCCCTCGGCGGCGGCCAGGAACACCGGCTGGGCCAGATGACGGGACCGCACCTGCACCGGCCCGCGCGGCCCGTCATACCCCAGCCCCTCACAGGTCGCCGCCATCTCCCGCGCCCCCACCCCGCGGGCCCGCAGCGCCAACGCCTCCAGCAGCCGCACCCCCTCGTAACAGGACTCGCCCACACTGTTGAGCATCGGCGCCTGCGCCCCGAACCGGCGGTGGTAACGCGCCGAGAACTCCAGCCCGCCCGCCGTCGGCAACGTCTCGAAGAACCCCGCCGCCGCATACAGCCCGCGCGTTCCGGCGGCGCCGGTGGCCAGCAGCATGTTCTCGTCCATCAACGGGCTGAACCGCACCATCGCCTCATCCAGCCCCGCCGCCGCGAACGCCCGGTTGAACGCCACCGCGTCATCGCCCACCAGCAGCATCACCACCCCCTGCGCGGCCGAGGCCGCCACGCGGGCCAGCACCGCCCCGAAATCCTGGGTGCCCAGCCGCACGAAGCACTCGCACACCACCCGCCCGCCCCACCGGTCCAGGTAGCCGCGCACCGCCCGCGCCGACCGGCGCGGCCACACATAGTCATCGCCCACCAGCGCCCAGTCGCGCACTCCCGCCTCGCGGGCGAACCACGCCAGCGCCGGACGCAACTGCCGCCCCGGCGTCTCCCCGGCCAAAAACACCCACGGCGCGCGCTCCCCGCCCTCGTACAGGGGGGTGTAGACATAGGGGACGCGTCCGGCGATGCGCGGCGCCACCACCTGCCGCACCGCCGAGATATGCCAGCCGGTCACCGCCTGGACCGCCCCCGCCGCCACCAGCGCCTCCACCCGGTCGGCCACCACCGCGGGCGGCGCGCCACCGTCGACGACCGTCAACCGCATCCGGCGTCCCAGCAGCCCACCGGCGGCGTTGACCTCCTCCACCGCCAGCCGCGCGCACAACTCACAACTCGGCCCGAAAATCCCCGCCGGCCCCTGCAACGGGATCACCAGCGCGACCGCCAGCTCCCCACCGGGCGGCGGACCCAGCGGCGGCCCCACAGAACAGGACGGAAAAGAGGACGGAGGCGGGGGTGCGGACATCACGGCACCGCCGATGCTTTCCCGGGGAAGCTTTTCGTGCGTGAACGGTAACCTGGGGGTGCGATGAAGGCAACGCCCCCCACCCCGCACCAGGCTCCCGAGCAGGCGTCCGGCCGGCAGGCGCGCCCGGCCGATCCGGCGCGGCTGCTGACGGCGGTGGAACGCGCCGTCACCGCCCGCCTCACCGCCGCCCTGGCCGAGGCCGACTGCACCCCCGAGGAATGGCGGGTGCTGGACCTGCTGGCCGACGGCCAGGGCCACCCCATGACCGAGATCGCCGAGTACGCGCTGCTGCCACCGCCCACCCTCACCAAGCTCATCGACCGCATGGTCGCCGCCAACCGCGTCTACCGGCGCGTCGACGACGCCGACCGACGCCGCGTGCTGGTCCTGCTGGCCGAACGCGGCCACACCGCCCACCGCCGGGCCGCCGGCGCCGCCGCCCGCGCCTGGCACACCGTCACCGACGCCCTCGGCCCCGAGGAGGCCGCACTGCTGTCGGCGCTGCTGGCCCGCGCCACCACCCGCCTCACCTGACCCGCCCCACAGGCCACAAGCAGGGGCAGGAACGGGGGCAGGAACGGGGGCAGGAGCGAGGGCAGGAACGGGGGGCAGGTTTGCCGCGGCGCGTCCCCCCGCGTCCAGGGCCGCACCGCGACAAACCGGTCACAGGAACCTCCACCCCCCGAAGAGGCCGGGCCCCCGCGTCAGGACGACACCGCGCAGCGGCCGCGGTCGGCGCGGCGCGGACCCTCGGCGGTGGGACGGATGTCGAACTCGAAGATCGCGGTCGGCAGGTACAGCGAGCAGCAGGCGTTGGGGATGTCGACCACCCCCGACACCCGGCCCTCGACCGGCGCCGCGCCCAGCAGCAGGTAGGCCTGCTCGGGGCTGTAGCCGAAGGTCTCCAGGTAGGCGATGGCGTTCAGGCAGGCGTTGCGGTAGGCCAGCGTGGCGTCGTTGTAGTGGTTGACGTCGCCGTCGTGGTCGACCGAGATCCCGATGAACGACAGGAACTTGCTGTAGCGGGGCTCGACGTTGCCGGGCAGGAACACCGGGTTGGTGGTGACCCCGTAGGTCTGCATGCCGCCGGGGATCAGGTCCAGGTGCAGGTCGACGAACCCGCCCATCTCGATCGCCCCGCAGAAGGTGATCTCCCCGTCGCCCTGGCTGAAGTGCAGGTCACCGCCCGACAGCAGCGCGCCGGGCACGTGGACGGGGTAGAACACGCGGGCGCCGCGGGTGAAGTTCTTGATGTCGTGGTTGCCGCCGTTCTCGCGGGCCGGGACGGTGCGGGCGCCCTGCCGGCCCACCTGCTCCAGCGCCGATCCGGTCAGCGGCCCCGCCAGCGTCCCGCCCGGTGAGGGCGGCAGCGCCAGCGGCGGCACCCGGCCCGGGTCGGTGTCGATGAGGGCCTGCTCGCGGCGGTTCCAGCGGGCCAGCAGCTCGGCCGAGGGGGCGGTGCCGAACAGGCCCGGGTGGGTGATGCCGGTGAACCGCACCCCGGGAATGTGCCGGGAGGTGGCCTGCTGGCCGTGGAAGTCCCAGATCGCCTTGCAGGCGCCGGGGAACCGGTCGGTGAGGAACCCGCCGCCGTTGTCGCGGGCGAACACCCCGGTGTAACCCCAGCCCTGGCCGGGCGCCGGTCCGCGCGCGGGGTCGCCGGGTCCCTGGGGGACCGGGCCCAGGTCCAGGATGTCGACGACCAGCAGGTCGCCGGGCCGAGCGCCCTCCACCGCGATCGGCCCCGACAGCATGTGCGTCACCGACAGGTCCACATCGCGCACGTCGTCGGCCGAGTCGTTGTCGCCGATCTGCCCGTCGGTCCACTCGCGGCACTCCACCCGGATCTCGCTGCCGGGCCGCACCGTGATCGCCGCGGGGATGTCGGGGTGCCACCGGTTGTGGCCGGGGGCCTTCTGGTCGCGCATCGAACGGGACTGGTCGACGGTGAAGACGACGTCGGGCATGGCCTACCTCCGTGGGCACACGGACCAGACGACACAGGGCCGAGCAGGCAACGGACGGATCGGGCAAGGACACCGGGAAGGACAGGGGGCAGGTCAGGGGCGGGGCAGGCGGGAGTGCCGGGGATCGGCGGGCGCCGAACCAGGCGACAGGACGCGGGAGGAGGCGGCGGATGGGACGCGGGGCGGGACGTGGTCGACCACGTGCGGCTCGTGTGCGCCGGCCTCCTGGGCGTCCAGCGCACGTGCCAGGGCGCGGGAGGTGCGGGGAACGGCCGGGACGGTGAACGCGCGCGGCGCCGTGCCGCCGCAGTGCGGGCACGGCGCGTCGGCGGGGGCCTGTCCCATGGGGTGGCGCACGGTGAACGGCCCGCACGGGCGGCACCGGTACTCATAGGCGACCATGCCGTGCCTCCGTTCACCGGACCACCACGAAATGCTTCCCATCGAAAGTATTTCCGTGGGAAGCATCCGTCAACGTCCGTCAACACCCCTCAACGGTCGCCGCCCATCGCCGCTCACCGCCGCCCACCCCCACCGGACCCGCGGCCGGCACCGGGGGAGACCCCCAGCACCGCCCCCACCGCCGCCCCGATCCGCGCCACCGCCGCCGCGGGCCGCCGCGCGAACGACCCCCACCCCAGGTACCCGTGGTCCAGCCCCGCCCCCGGGATCAGCGTCACCGGCACCCCCGCCGCCCGCAGCCGCGCCGCGTAGGCCAACCCCTGGGGCCGCAGCCGGTCGTACTCGGCCGTCGCCACCACCGCCGGCGGCAGGCCCGACACCTCCGGCGCCAGCAGCGGCGACACCTCCGGATGGGCCGGGTCGGCGCCGTCCAGGTACGTTTCCACCACCCACCGCAGATCGGTCGGCGGGAACACCAGCCCGTCGGGATCGGGCGGCGCCGGCGGCACCGCCCGCAGGTCCAACGCCGGATACACCAGCACCTGCACCGCCGCCGCCATCCCGGTCCCGCGCAGCCGCAACGCCGCCGCCGCGGCGATCTGCCCGCCCGCGCTGTCCCCGGCCACCCCCAGCCGCGCCGCGTCCAGCCCCAGCCGCCGCGCGTTGCGGACCGTCCACCCCACCGCCGCCACCGCGTCGTCGACCGCCGCCGGGAACGGATCCTCCGGCGGCCGCCGGTAGTCCACCGACACCACCGCCACCCCCGAGGCCACCACCAGCGCCCGCGCCACCGGGTCGTAGGACTCCACGTCGCCCAGCATCCACCCGCCGCCGTGGAAGTACACCAGCCCCGGCACCGGATCGGCCCCGCCCGGCCGGTACAGCCGCGCCGGCAACCGCCCGCCCGGACCGTCGATCACCACGTCCCGCACCTGCGCCACCGGCGGACGCGGCACCGCCGCCAACGCGGCGGCGTGCTCACGCCGCGCCCACGCCACCCGCTGGCGCGGCGACAGCCGCCCCGGCCGGGCCGGCGCCGGCCCGGCGGTCGCCAGCCGGCGACGCAGGAACTGCAGATAATCGGGATCGCGGCCCATGACACTCTGGCCTACTGGTGCGGACGCCCCCACCGCAAGACGCGAACGGAAAAACGGTTGGCCACCCGCTCCCGTCACCCCCTACGATCGGCGCCATGTCAGCGAGCCCGTCCGGCGCGGCCGCAGCCGCAGCGGCAGCCGCCGCCGCGTGCACCGCATGCGCCGCGTGCGTCATGGCGTTCAGCCGGATCCGTCGCAGCCCGGCCCTGGGCTCGCCCGGCATCCACGCCTGAACGCACCGCACCTCCCGACACCTCACGCCCGCGCCTTCACCCGCGCCGTGTCGCGTCGTGTCGCGCCGTGTGAGGTGCGTTCGTCCTGCCGCGCCTTCGGACACGCAACCGTTCAGCACACACCGAGCCACACGCACCGCGCTGCGCCGCCCGTTGAAGCGGCGCGCCCGATGGTGCCCGCCGAGCTCTTCGCGCTGAACGGCTGACGCGCCGTCCCTCCGCGCCGGCCGCGTCGCCGTGGCGTTCCAGGGTCCTCGACCGTCCCCTGACCTTCCCGGACAGGCGGCCGATCGCGACCCGCGACGCCCCGCACCGATCACCGCGTGATCTGGCCGGGTCCCGCCGACTCGCGGCCCGCCTCGCCTGTCCGCCGCATCCAAGGACAGCGAGCATGACCCACCGCGCCCCTCGTGACCACCACGCCGACCGTACCGACCGTGCCCAGCGCGCCCGCCCGACCGGTTCGGCCCGTGACCGGGCCCGCCGCACCCTGTCGCAGAACTTCCTGGCCGACCCCGCCGCCCTGGCCCGCTACGTCCGCGCCGTCGACACCGGGCCCGGCGAGCTGGTGGTGGAGGTCGGCGCCGGGGACGGCCGCATCACCGCCGCCCTGGCCCGCCGCGCCGCCCACGTCATCGCCTACGAGATCGACCCGCACCTGGTGTCCCGCCTGCGCCGCCGCTGCGCCGACCTGCCGGACGTCACGGTCGTCGCCGGGGACTTCCTGCGCTCGCGCCCCCCGCGCCGGGCGTTCCACCTCACCGGCAACATCCCCTACGCCGCCACCGCCCGCATCGTCACCTGGGCGCTGGAGGCCCCCCACCTGACCGCCGCGACCCTGATCACCCAGCGCGAGTACGCGCGCAAACGCACCGGCGACTACGGCCGCTGGTCCCGCCTGACCGTGGCCAGCTGGCCGCTGTTCGACTGGCGGCTGCTGGGACGCATCGACCGGGACCGGTTCCGGCCGGTCCCACGCGTGGACGCCGCGATCCTGGGACTGCGCCGCCGCCCCGCGCCCCTGCTGCCGCCCGAGGCGCTGGCCGACTACCGGGCGTGCGTGGCGACCGGGTTCGCCGGACGCGGCGGCACCCTGCGCGCCTCCCTGCGCGAACACCACCCCCGCCGCCGCGTGGAGGCGGCCCTGCGCACCGCCGGGATCGACCGCGACGCCGTGGTGGCCCACGTCCACCCCGACCAGTGGATCACGCTGTTCGCGGTGCTGTACGACGTGCGGCACACCATGCCGCACGACCCGCCGCGGTGAGCGGCCCACGAGTCCGGCGACGGGCCCGGTGAACGGATGTACGCGGCGGCGCCCGCCCTGCTATCAAGATCACCCATGCGGGTGAGAAGACGCTGGACGACCGCGCCTTCCTGGTGACCGCCGACCCGCCGGAGGTCACCGCGCTGCCGGGCCGGGCACGCGACGCACGTGCCCGGCCCGCGGCGACCGTCCACCGCATGTCGCCGCCCTGGCACCGCGACGCCGCTCCACAGGTCCGCCGCCAGATGCTCAGCCTGGACGCGGCGCGGCTGGGCGACTACCTGCTGGCGCGCGAGCTCGCCGAGGTCCCTCTACTGGGGCACGTCCGCAGCACGCCCGGGACCGCCGTGGATACCGTTGGGGGCGACCGGCAACGAGGCCGCCGAGCACCTGCTGTGGCAGATCCCCGGCGCACGACGCCGCGGCGGTGACCTGCCTGACGTCACGGGGACGCACGGTCACGGTCAGCGGCGGGCACGACGCGCTCGTGCGCACAGGGGACCTGACCACCAGGTTCACCGTCGGCGAGCCGTTCACCGCCCACGACGGTCCGTACGGGCACTGGTGCACAGTCGGAGGGAGGGCGACCCCGTGACCGCTGACGGCGATACCAATGGCGATGCGCGGATCTGGGATCCGGCCACCGGTGCGCCCCTGCAGGCGTTGTCGGCCCGCCCCATCGAACGACTGCTGTTCACCGGTGTCCCCGGACGTCTCACCCTCGTCACCAGTACCCTCAACGCCGCGCGTGCCTGGGACGCGGTCACCGGCTCCGGTGGCCGCGGGTTCCCCCGGTCGCGGCGATGGCCGCCCGGCGCTGGTGCCCGTGACCTGGGCATGACCGCCGTGGCGTGCGCGGTCCTGGAGGAGCGGGGCCGGTCCGCGCTGGGCGGCGCTACCGGCGGTGTCCGCGTCCTGGCCTGCACTGAGCTGGACGGACGCCAGGCGGTGCCGGTCGGAGGCTGGAACGGCGCCGTGCGCGTGGGGGGACGTGGCGACCGGCGCGCCGTCAGCGCGGCCGGTCAGCCGTTCCGTGTCGGGTTTCGGTGAGGTGCGGGATTGGTCTCCACCGTCGTGGGCGCTCGCCCAGTGGTGACCTGTGACGACGAGGGATGGGTGCGGGCGTGGGATCTGGGGCCGTCCCCGGTCGCGCGTCCGGTCGTCGGGCAATCGGCGGCCGTCCCGTGATCGTCACGGGGGAGGCCAGTAGGTCGAGGATGGCGATCTGAGGGGGCGCGAGCACACCCGACTGTGGGACGCGGCCACCGGCGACCCGCGCCAGAAGGCCGTTGGAGGGCCGGGGCCTGGTGGTCGCGGGCGTGCACCGTTCGGGGCGTGTGTGAGGGCCTGGCCGGGGGCGGTTCCCCTTGGAACCGGTGGAGCGCGCCCGGGTGGGCCGACATCCCGTCGCGGTCTCGTTGTGCGACGGCGGCCTGCGCGTGCGGGACGTACGCACGTTCGGGCCCTTCGACACCCCGCCCCGGCAGTCCCCGGAGGCGTGCGCGGCGGCTTGCGCCGAGGTGGACGGCCGCGCCGTCATGGTCACCACCTCCGGATACGACACCGTCCAGGGGTGGGACCTGGCCACCGGAGCACTCTTCACCCCCGCGAGGACCGGCCACACCGCCACAGTGAGCGGGGACGAGGACGGCGCACCGATCCGCTAGGACCTGGTCACCGGCCGCCGGGTCGGCGCCCCGGTCCTCGCCCACGACGGTGACGGCGTCAAAGCGCTGACCTGCACGACCATCAACGGCCGTCCGCTGGCGGTGTCGAGCGGATCCGACAGCATCCAGGTGTGGGACCTGGCGTTGGGGGAGCGGCTCGGCGGCGCGCTGGAATTCCCCTTCCTTGTCTCCGGAATCAGGGTGATCCCATGGAGGGCACCTGACCGTCTTCGCGTTGCCCGGCGAGGTCCGGCCGACCGGGCGGTTCGCGTAAGGACGCGGCCCGAGATCGCCGATCAGGGATGGGCGGGCGTTGCCAGACAGTCCAGGGTGAACTGGGCGACCCGGCGATGCCACAGGCCCGGATGGCGCAGCATCGCATGTCCCTCACCCGGGACGCTGATGTGGTCCACCCGCGCGGCCACGGCGCGGGCCCGTTCGGCGTAGGACGCCGACCACTTGGCCGGGACGGTGCGGTCGTCGGTGCCGTGCATCACCAGCAGACGGCGCCCGGCGAGCTGGTCGACCGGCTCACCGCGCGGCACCCACGCGGCCAGCGCGGCCACCCCGCGCACCTGCGCGTCCCCGGCCACCCGCAACGCGGTGCGCGCCCCCATCGAATGCCCCACCAGCACAACCGGTACCCCCGGCCAACGGTGCCGTACCTGGTCCAACGCCCACAGCGCGTCGGGGACGGGGGAGGCCTCCTCGCCGTTCCAGCCGCGATAGCGGTAACCCAGCGTCCCTACCGCCAACCGGTGCCGTCGCCCGGCGCGCAGCAGCGTCAACGCGAACGGCACCATCCGCAGGGGAGCGGGCTGGCGCGAACTCGCCGGTTGACGGCTGTTTTCGCGTCCGCCATGCAGCAGCAGCGCGACCGCGGCAGGGGAGGAGGGCCCGCGAAAGGCCAACCGGGGCACGGGGGTGGGGAGCACGGTGGTCACCCGCCCAGCCTGCCACGGACGTCCCGCTGGAACAGCGAGCCCCCTCACACCAATGTCCGATTCACCCGATACCTTACTTTGTCAAGGTGTGGGGTGTTTTGACTACTCAAATCCCCCCCCCTTCAAAAACGTCAACGACAAAACAGCCAGCCCAAGGGCGTGCTCTGACAGAGATAGGCGGGAGGAAATGAGGGTCACACACCAGGCAGCAGTCAGGGATCTCGCGCTTCGACACTGTCTGTGTCGCGTGCGGAGCGGGCGGCGATGGCGGCGCTGCACAGCGTGCGCCGGGGGCGGCCGGTGTCCTGTTCGCGGAGGTGGGTCTGCAGCCGGTCAGATCGTTACCGCGAGGAACGGATCAGGTCGTTGGGGGACTGTCGCGGACCCGTTTGAAGGTGTTGTTGAAGGCGAACGCGTCGGCGTACCCGGCTTTTCTGACCGCAGCGACGGTGGTGCCGGGCATGCGAAGCAGGTCGGCGGCGATGGCCATCCGCAGAGAACGTCGGGATACAGGTGAGGGTGGGCAATGCCGGTGGAGCCGCGCAGGAGCCCGGCGCGTCAGGAGGTCCAGGGCTGTCCAGCACCGGCCGTTGCGCCTTGGACGTCGCCTCCTGCCTATCATGCTCGCTCCCATTGGATAGGGGGGGAGCAACGCGACAGAACGGGAGCGCCATGAGCGAGGAAGCGTTCTTCGAAATGCCCACACCCGACCCTGCGCTCAGGCAGTTGGACTTCCTGGTCGGCAGCTGGGACGTGAAGGGTTCCACGATCGAGGGCCCGATGGGACCGGCCGCCGAGGTGACCGGCTGGGAGACCTTCGAGTGGATGGAGGGCGGGTTCTTCCTCGTCCACCGCTGGAAGACCGGGTTCGAGGTCGCCGGGCAGGCGGTGGACGACGTCGGCTACGAGTTCCTGGACTACGATCCCGCCACCGGCCAGTACCGGACCCACTTCTTCAACAGCCTCGGCCCCTACGACGGCGAGGGCAGCAGGTACCTCGGTGGCTTCGACGGTGACGCCCTGGTGGTGACGGGCCCGGCCCGCATTCGGCGCACGCCCAACAGCGACGGCACCATCCGCGTCGACTCCGAGGTCCCCGTCGGGCCCGACACCTGGGCGCCGATGATGTCCTACGTCCTCACCAAGAGCGACTAGCAGCCGCTCACGCTCGCGGAAGGCCGTGACCTCGAAGGGGATGGCGGACGCCCGGGTCGGCGTTGGTGCGGCGCTTGGTCAGTGGGCTTCCGGCGTGCTGTTGGGGGTCTCGGAGCTGACGGTCCTGCGGGGGCGGGGCGGGTGAGGGCTGGTTGGTGTGCGTTCTGCCTGGTGGTGTTGTGTTCGCGGCGGGTGGTCACGGTGGTGCGGTCAGGCCTGATTCGCGCAGGGTGATGTTCAGGCGTCCCGAGCGCAGGTCGATGTCGGTGGGGCCGGTGCCGGGCAGGATGCGGGGTACGCCGTGGAACGCCCTCCGGGACGGCCCGCCGAACACCAGCAGGTCGCCCGACTCCAGTTCCAGGTCGCGCCAGGGGCGGCCGCGGTTGTCGGTGTTGCCCAGCCGGAACACCGCCGTGTCGCCGAGGCTGAGTGACACCACCGGCGCGGCGCTGCGTTCCTCGCGGTCCTGGTGCAGGCCCATGCGGGCGGTGGCGTCGTAGAAGTTCACCAGCGCCACGTCGGGGTCGTAGCGTTGCGGGCGGGCGTCGCAGGTGATGTCGGGGTGGTCGTAGGCGTCGGTGAGGGCGCGTCGGCCCAGCTCGGCCAGCCAGGTGGGCAGTGGTTTGACGGGGACGCCGTCGATGTGGCGCAGGTAGCGGTAGGGCTCCCAGTGCCAGCCCAGGCAGACCGTCTGCACCGACATCACGCCGCCGCCGGGCAGCCGGGTGTGGCGCATGCCCGCCGGTGGGCGTGCCCAGTCGCGGCAGGCGCGGACCAGGTGGCGTTGCGCCGCGGTGTCCAGCCAGCCGGGCAGGTGCACCACGCCGGGCGCGGGCTCGCTGCGGGGGCGGGGGATCAGCGCGGTCACGTCCGCCAGGCTAGCCACCGTCCCGGCGGGCGCGTGAAAAAGGCGTTGCCGCGCCGGCGGGGTGCGGGGCATGGTGGGAACCACACGGCCCGACGGCAGCAGGCGGGCCGGCCGGCGCGCGGCGAGGGGAGGGGACCGGCATGAGCGATCGACGGTGTCGCCGATGTGATCGGCGGTGTGATCGTGCGGTGGACGACCGATGTGCGCGGTACCCGGCCGGGCGGCGGCGGTGTTGCTTCGCCGCGTGAGCCTCAGACGCCACGTGAGTCCCCGTCGGATGTGACCCGATCCCGGGGTCTGCCTGCCTGAGCGCCCGTCGGGTCCTCGCAACGACGGTCCTGGTGCGTCCGTCTCTCAGTTGTCCTGTGTCGTGGGCCGGTGGCTCGTGGGCGGTTCGACTCCGTCCGATCGCTTCCGGCCGGTTGGTGGCCTCGTGGCTCAATGGCAGAGCACCGGCTTGTCGCGCCGGGTGTCGTGGGTTCGATTCCCACCGGGGTCGCTCGGGGCGCCGTGGCCGAGTGGTTCAGGCAGCGGTCCGCAAAACCGTGTACGCGGGTTCGAATCCCGCCGGCGCTTTCCCTCCCCGTGGCCCAACGGACAGGGCACCGGTCTCCGAAGCCGGAGGTGCAGGTTCGATTCCTGCCGGGGAGACCACTCCCTTCCCTCCCGCCGCCTCCTGGGGCGCCCCCAGGAGGCGGTGACGTTTGCGGGCGTGTGTCCGGGTACGGCCGCATACGGGCGCGTCACCGCGCGGCGTGCCCGGGAAGGGTGGGGCATGACCCGGTTCGGCTACTTCCTGGCCTGTGAGGAGCACGGGCCGCGCGCGCTGGTCCGGCAGGCGCAGCTGGCCGAACGTGCCGGGTTCGACGCGTTGTGGATCTCTGACCACTATCACCCGTGGCTGGAGGAGCAGGGGGAGAGCCCGCTGGTGTGGGCCGTGATCGGCGCGATCGCGCAGGTGACGCGGCTGCCGGTCACCACGGCGGTGACCTGCCCGCTGGTGCGGGTGCATCCGGCGGTGGTCGCCCAGGCCGCCGCGACCCGCGCGGTGATGCCCGAGGGCCGCTTCACCCTGGGCGTGGGATCGGGGGAGGCCCTCAACGAGCACGTCACCGACCCCCGCTGGCCGCCGGCCGACGAACGGCTGGAGATGCCGGAGGAGGCGGTCGCGGTGATCCGGCGGCTGCTGACCGGGGAACTGGTCACCCACCGCGGCACGCACTACCGCGTCGACACCGCGTGCCTGTTCACCCTGCCCGAGCGGCCCCCGCCGATCCACATGTCGGGGCTGGGGGCCAAGGCGGCGCGGCTGGCGGGCCGGATCGCCGACGGCTACATCTGCACCACCCCCGACACCGCGCTGCTGGAGGCGTTCCAGGAGGGCGGCGACAAGGGCAAGCCCACCCAGGCCGGGGTGAAGGTGTGCTGGGCACAGGACGCGGCGCGGGCGCGCGCCACCGTGCGCCGGTTGTGGCCGAACATGTTCCTGCCCGGCGAGGCGGCCCAGCTGCTGCCGCAGCCGCGTCACTTCGCGCAGCCGGCCTCGTTGGTGACCGACCAGATGGTCGAGCAGAACATCGCGTGCGGTCCCGATCCCGAGGCGCACCTGGCGGCGCTGCGCCCCTATCTGGAGGCGGGGTTCGACGAGGTCCACATCAACCAGACCGGCCCTAACCAGGAGGGGTTCTTCGACTTCTACGCCGAGCGGGTGCTGCCGCGCCTGCGCGGCCCCACCCCTGGCCAACGACACCCCCGACCAACGACACGACAGCCGATATCGACAGGAGGCGTGAGCCAGATGGAAACTCCCTCGGTTCCCGGAAGGGGATCGGACCGGATCAAGCAGGGCGCCGGGCAGATGACCGACCGCGCTACGCAGACCACCCGCAACGCCGCGGACACCGCCACCGGCGCCACCACCGATGCCACCTCCGCCGCGGGGCGGACCGCCGGTGCGGCCGGGCGGGGCGTGGAGAAGGGCGTGCGGGCCGGTGCCGGGACGGTCGCGGCGCTGCCCAAGCAGGCGATGCGGCTGACCAAGCTGCTGTCGCTGCACAAGCTGCTGCGTGCCGCGCCCGCCGTCGCCGCCGCGGGCGTGGCGGTGGTGGTGGCGCGCCGGGTGCTGAAGCGGCGCTGACCGATGAGCCGGCGCTGACCCGGGTGAAGCAGCCCTGAGGCGTGAGTCGGGTCGTGAGCGGCGCCGGCGGTTTTGTTGCCGTGGGGGCGCGGCCGGATTCACCTCCGGCCGCGCCCCCGCCGCGTTCACCTGTGGGAACGAGACGGCGCCGGGCGGGCGTCCGCGGGTTCGGATCGCGCGATGCCGATCACGATCGATGACCGTTTCGACTTGTCCCGTTTAGTGAGATCAGGGCGGGTACGTGTGGCCTTGACATTGCCCCCCAGATGAGGAGTGGATGACATGACTGGGCCGATCGCCCAGCAGACCTCGGGCACCAGTTACAGCCAGCAGCGCGGCTCGTCCGGCAGCGGTCTGGCTGACGTGGTCGACCTGATCCTGGAGAAGGGTCTGGTCATCGACGTCTACGCCCGGGTCTCGCTGGTGGGTATCGAGATCCTGACGGTGGACGTGCGGATCGTGGTGGCCAGTGTGGACACCTACCTGCGGTTCGCCGAGGCGTGCAACCGTCTGGACATCGCGCACGACGGCACCTCCCAGGGCCTGCCGCAGATGATCGACTCGATGCAGGAGTCGGGCGCCAAGAAGAAGACCAAGGGCGCGCTGGCCGGGGCGCAGGAGCGGATCAAGGAGACCTTCGGCGGCTCCGACGAGGAAGAGGACGAGAAGGACAAGCAGCCCGCGCGCCGCCGTTCCAAGAAGGAGGAGGACGAGTGATGACCGGCCCCGAGACCCCTCAGGCGACCCGGCAGGGCCCCGTCGTGGCCGGGGACCAGGCCAGGGAACAGGCCAACCAGGAACAGGCCGGCCAGGAACAGCAGGTCCCGCAGTACGTGTACGGGGTGACCTCGGCCGAGGCGAAGCTGGCCGAGGACGTGGTGGGCCTGGACGACAAGCCGGTGTCGCTGGTGGTGCACGGCCGCTGCGCCGCGGTGGTCGGCGACCTGCCGCAGGGACGTCCCCTGGGCGAGCGCGCCGACCTGCTGGCGCACCAGCGGGTGCTGGACGCGCTGGTGCACGCCGGGACCGTGGTGCTGCCGTTCCGGTTCGGCGCGGCGCTGACCAGCCGTGAGGCGGTCAAAAGCGAGCTGCTGGAGACCAACGGCGAGCGGCTGGCCGAGGTGCTGGACCAGCTGCAGGGCCGGGTGGAGCTGCGCGTGAAGGGCACCTACGTGCAGGAGAACGTGCTGCGCGAGCTGCTCAGCGACGATCCGGAGATCGCCGAGCTGAACCAGCGGCTGCGGGAGATCCCCCCCGAGGCCGCCGACGCCGCCTACTACGACCGGGTCCGGCTGGGCGAGCTGATCGCCAACGCGATGCGCAACCGCCGCGACCACGACGGGCAGCAGATCCTGCAGGCCCTGGCCTCGCTGGCCGAGCGGACCGTCGCGCGCACCCCGGTGCGCGAGGAGGACGTGGTGGACGCCTCGTTCCTGGTGGACCAGGACCGGCGCGCCGAGTTCGAGCAGGCGGTGGAGGCCATCGCCAAGGACGGCGCCGACCGGGTCCGGCTGCGCCTGATCGGGCCGCTGCCGCCCTATGACTTCGTGCCGGAAGGGACCTGAGACAGGTGGGGTTGTTCAGCGGACTGGTGACGCTGCCGCTGGCGCCGGTGCGCGGGGTGGTGTGGCTGGCCGAGGTGCTCAAGGAGCAGGCCGAGGCGCAGCTGTATGACCCGGGCCGGATCGCCGCCGAGATGCAACAGGTCGCCGACGACGTCGCCAACGGCGTGATCACCGAGGAGGAGGCGGCCGAGCGGGAAGAGGAACTCCTGGCCCGGCTGCGTGCCGGCAGCGCCCAGGGAGGCTGATGATGCTCTCGGCGTCGGACGCCGCCAAACGCGCCGTCCACTACGTCACCGAGATGACCGGCAAGCAGGCCGAGTCGGTGGTGGGGGTGGAACGCACCGACGACGGCTGGCGCATCAGCGTCGAGGTCGTGGAAAGCCACCGCATCCCCGACTCGGCCGACATTCTCGCCTGCTACCAGGCCGAGATCGACGGCGACGGGGAACTGGTGTCCTACCGGCGCATCCGCCGCTATTCACGCGGACGAGTGGAAAGAGGATGAGGCACCCGTGAGCGAGATCTCCTGGGCCCAGGGTCGGGGTCCGGCACGGCAGATGGGCGGCCCGCCCACCCAGGGCGGCGCCAACCTGGCCGACCTGCTGGAACGCATCCTGGACAAGGGCATCGTGATCGTCGGTGACATCCGGGTCAACCTGCTGGACATCGAACTGCTCACCATCAAGCTGCGGCTGTTGGTGGCGTCGGTGGATCGCGCCAAGGAGATGGGCATCGACTGGTGGGAACACGACCCGGCCCTGTCGTCCAAAGCCCGCGCCGCCCAGGCCGGCGTCGAGGGCGGCACGGGCGACGGGGACACCGAGCAGCAGCTACGCGAGGAGAACCGCATGCTGCGCGAACGCTTGGCCGCCCTGGAGACCCGCGTGCTGAACACCCCCGACGCCGCCCCATCCGACACCCCCGACACCGCCGCACCGGACGCCGCACCGGTCGCTGAAACCGCATCCGCCGGTGAAGGCGGCGGCGAGGGTGACAATGGAAGCGAACACGGCACCCGTGAGAGCGGTAAGGAGTGACGGCCGTGACCGACACACCCCTCACCCCTTCCGGCACCGGCACCGGGAGCGCCGTCTACCTGTACGGGGTGGCGCGCGGCCTGGACCCCAAGGTGCTGGAGGGCGTCACCGGCGTGGGCGGAGCGCCGGTGCGTCCGGTGCGCGCCGGGGAGCTGACCGCGCTGGTGTCCACGGTGGACCAGGGCGAGTTCGGGGAGGAGGCACTGCGCGTCAACCTGGAGGACCTGACGTTCCTGGAGGCCACCGCCCGGGCCCACCACCAGGTGGTCGACCTGGCCGCGCACGCCGCCCCGACCGCGCCGGTGCGGATCGCCACCCTCTACCGCGACGACGCGCGGATCGTGGAGGTCCTCACCCGGGGGCGGCAGCAGTTCACCCAGGTGCT